>JBARVN010000086.1:0-17307 GCA_049646285.1 Albidovulum sp.
TCAGCGCCCCTACAACCCGAACGCACGGCGCATGGCCGAGCTGATGCAGGCCGACATGGCCAAAATCGGCGTGAACGTGGAAATCGTCTCTTACGAGTGGGGCGAATATCTTGAGCGTTCGAAGGCGATTGACCGTGACGGTGCGGTTCTGTTGGGCTGGACCGGTGACAACGGCGATCCAGACAACTTCCTCGCTGTACTTCTGGGCTGTGACGGGGTGACCCGTTCCAACCGCGCGCAGTGGTGCAATGAAGAGTTCGACGGAATCGTTCAAAAGGCCAAGACTGTGTCTGATCCGGCCGAACGAACGGCGCTTTACGAAGAAGCTCAGGTTGTCTTCAAGCGCGAAGCACCGTGGGCCACGATCGCCCATTCGGTCGTCTTCATGCCGGTTCGCAACGAAGTAACCGGCTATAAGGTGCACCCACTTGGTGGGCACATCTTCTACGGCGTAGACATCGCCGAATAAGAACCAAGATCAAGGGCGGGGCTGCTTTAGGCCCCGCCCGCTTCCGGGGGGACAGCCAAACATGAGTGACCGTTACGCAGCGCATGCGCGCATTGCGCGCGATTTGGGCGTAGACGCCGTGGCGCTGGTGCCCGGATCGAACTTTGACCGACTTTACGGCCAAAGCTTTCACACCAATGAACGCCCACTTGTGATCGTGATCCCCGCTGAGGGCACGCCTGCGGCGATCGTGCCCAATCTTGAACTCAGCTCGTTCGCACATCTCAAATTTGAAGGCGCGATTTTCGACTGGCGCGACCAGACGGGGTATGACGATGCCTTTGCAGCCCTCGCCGCTCACCTTCCGCTCCGCTCTCTTGCTGTTGAAGGACAGGTGATGCGGGTCTTTGTGCAGCAGGCTTTGACGCGCGCCTATCCCGGCCTTGCCGTGACCGATGGCGAGACCGCCATTTCCGCGCTTCGCTTGCAAAAGACGCCCGCCGAGATTGTCGCACTGCAAGCTGCTATCCGTATTTCTGAAACCGCCCTGGGCGAAGTTCTTGATCAGGTGCGCATTGGCATGACAGAGACCGAGGTTGAACGGCTTTTGGTGGCCGCCCTCTTTGCACATGGTGCAGATGATCAATCGTTCGGCGCCATTGTTGCAGCTGGCGAAAACGCCGCAATGCCACACGCGCACGCCCGTGCTGATTACGCGATCCAGCCCGGCGATGCCCTGCTTTTGGATTTCGGCGCCCGCAAGTCTGGCCTATGCGCCGACATCACGCGCACCGTCTTTGTTGGCCATGCCAATGACGAGGCCCACGAGGTCTATGACACCGTCTTGCGCGCCAACATGATCGGGCATGCCGCAACGGCCCCCGGCGTCAGTGCCCATCAGATAGATGATGCGGTTACGTCCGTGCTTGAATCATCCCCCTTCGCTGACCGGATCCGGGCCAAAACCGGCCATGGGCTGGGCCGCGATGTGCATGAGGCCCCTTACATTATGCGCGGCAACCATCAGGTGCTGGAACCGGGCATGGTGTTTACCAATGAACCCGGCCTTTACCGCACCGGTCCCGGTGGCTTTGGCGTTCGGATCGAGGATGATATACTTGTGACTGAAACCGGCTGCCGATCTTTGACGACCTTCCCGAAAGAGCTAAGGGTGATAGGCTGATGATCCGATATCTTCTGTCCCGGCTTTTGACGTTTCTGCCAACCTTCTTCGGCGTGACGATCATTTCGTTTTCCTTCATCCGGCTATTGCCAGGCGATCCGATTGTCGTGATGGCGGGCGAGCGCGGCGTAAGTGACGAACGCTACGCCGAACTGGTCAAACAATTTGGCTTCGACCGTCCGCTTCTCAGCCAGTATTTCGAATATCTGGGCGGCGTCATTCAAGGCGATCTGGGGCAGAGCTTTGTCACCAAAAAGCCAGTATGGGATGAATTCTTCACCTTGTTCCCAGCCACGCTGGAACTGTCGCTTTGCGCAATGATCTTTGCAGTCGGACTTGGCCTGCCGGCCGGTGTCATTGCTGCAGTCAATCGTGGCAAGTTCTTTGATCGGGCCCTGATGTCCACAGCGCTGATCGGATATTCGATGCCGATCTTTTGGTGGGCGCTTTTGCTGATCATCGTCTTTTCCGGAAATCTGGGTCTGACGCCGGTGTCTGGCCGCATCAGCCTTTTGTACTATTTCAACACGGATACCGGCTTTATGCTGATCGACTCGCTCAGATCTGGTCAAAAAGGCGCATTTTCTTCCGCATTGCACCACCTTGTCCTGCCGACCATCGTGCTGGGCACAATCCCCCTTGCCGTCATCGCGCGCCAGACCCGTTCAGCCATGCTTGAAGTTCTCAGCGAAGATTACATTCGCACCGCGCGCGCCAAGGGATTGGCCCCTTTCCGGGTCAACGGCGTGCATGCGCTGCGAAACGCTCTGATCCCGGTGATCACCGTAATTGGCCTTTCGGTTGGCACGTTGCTGGCGGGGGCGATCTTGACCGAGACGATTTTCTCATGGCCCGGCATCGGCAAGTGGATGGTCGACAGTATCTTCCGCCGTGACTATCCGGTTGTACAGGGCGGCCTTTTGTTGATCGCCGTCATGGTGATGATCGTGAACCTGACCGTTGATGTGCTTTACGGCTTCATCAACCCCAAAATCCGGAAACGCTGATGAGCACCGCCACTGAAATCCGCCCCGGCCGTCTTACCGAGTTTTGGTATTACTTCCGCGAAAATCGGGGGGCTGTGATTGGGCTTTGGGTCTTTGCAGCCTTTGTCTTTGTCGCCATTTTCGCGCCTCTGATCGCGCCGCATGATCCGATTGAACAGTTCCGCGGCGCATTGTTGCAACCGCCCTTCTGGGAAGAAGGCGGCAATCTGACCTATCCTTTGGGCACCGACGCGGTCGGGCGCGATATGCTGTCGCGGCTTTTGCACGGCGCGCGTTATTCCTTTTATGTGGGCATCATCGTTGTGCTGATTGCCGCCACTGGCGGCATCTTGGTGGGGTTGCTTGCCGGGTTTGCGCCCAAATGGGTCGATACGATCATCATGCGGGTGATGGACATCGTCCTGGCCTTCCCATCGCTTTTGCTGGCGCTGGTGCTGGTGGCCATCCTTGGGCCGTCGCTGACGAATGCGATGATCGCCATCGCGATCACATTGCAGCCCCACTACGTGCGGCTGACGCGGGCCAGTGTGTTATCGGAACGGTCCAAGGACTATGTGACCGCCTCCAAAGTGACCGGCGCGGGGCTTGCGCGTCTGATGTTCATCACGGTCCTGCCAAACTGCCTGCCGCCGATCATCGTGCAAGGTGCTTTGTCCTTCTCAACTGCCATTCTTGATGCAGCCGCCCTGGGCTTTCTTGGCATGGGCGCGCAGCCCCCCACGCCAGAGTGGGGCACAATGCTGGCCGAGGCACGGGAATTCATCTTGCGGGCATGGTGGGTGGTTACCTTCCCCGGCCTTGCAATCCTTGTGACGGTGCTGGCGATCAACCTGATGGGCGACGGGCTACGCGATGCCCTTGACCCGAAACTGAAGCGGAGCTGAGCCATGGCCCTTCTCGATATCCGCAACCTTTCGGTTGATTTTGCCACCGCATCTGGCCAGTTCCGGGCTGTGGACGGGGTTGATGTCAGCGTTGATACCGGTGAAATCCTAGCGATTGTCGGTGAATCCGGCTCGGGCAAATCTGTCTCGATGCTGGCAATGATGGGCCTTTTGCCTTGGACAGCCACCGTGACGGCCGATGTGATGGCCTTTAACGGCACCGATCTGCGCGGCTTGTCAGCGCGCCAACGCCGCAAGATCATCGGCAAAGATATGGCGATGATCTTTCAAGAACCGATGTCATCGCTCAATCCCTGCTTCACCGCCGGATACCAGATAAAAGAAGCGCTGCGCCTGCATATGGGTATGGACGCGAAAGAGCGGCATACCCGTGCGATCGAGCTATTTGATCTCGTAGGCATCCCAAGCCCGGAAGAACGCCTGCGCGCCTTCCCGCACCAGCTTTCGGGTGGCATGAACCAGCGGGTGATGATCGCCATGGCGATTGCCTGCAACCCCACGCTTTTGATCGCGGATGAGCCGACGACCGCGCTGGATGTAACCATTCAGGCGCAGATCCTTGACCTCTTGACCGGGTTGCAACGCGAAACCGGCATGGCGCTGATCCTGATCACGCATGACATGGGTGTGGTGGCCGAAACCGCCGAAAGGGTGTCGGTCCAATACGCGGGCCAAAAGGTTGAAGAGCAAAAAGTGGGGGATCTTTTTGAAACCCCGCACCACCCCTATACGGCGGCATTGCTGGCGGCCCTGCCCGAACGCGCCACCTCCCGACACCTGCCCACCATCCCCGGTGTCGTTCCGGGCCAGTTCGACCGGCCCGCAGGCTGCCTGTTCAGCCCACGCTGTCAGTTCGCGGATGATCGGTGCCAAACCACGCCGCCGCCACCGGCCAGCGCCGAAATGGGCCTTGCCCGCTGTCATTATCCATTAAGCGCATTGGCGGAGGCTGACGCATGAGCACCCCGATTGTCATCGCCCGCAACCTCACGCGCGACTACGATGTGAAGGGCGGATTATTCGCCAAAAGCAGCACCTTGCGCGCAGTCTCCGAGACCAGTTTTACCCTTCATCCGGGCAAAACACTGGCGGTGGTGGGCGAATCTGGTTGTGGAAAATCCACCTTGGCCCGCCTGATCACAATGATTGAGGAGCCAACCACCGGCACGTTTTCCATTGCCGGCATTGAGGCCAGTCTTGAGACCCGCGCTGAACTTAGAACCTCGGTCCAGATCGTGTTTCAAGACCCCTATGGTTCGCTGAACCCGCGCCAGCGGATTGGTGCGATCCTCGAAGAGCCGCTAAAAATCAACCGGCCCGCGATGAGTGCGGATGAGCGCACTGCAAAGGCGCGCGAAATGCTGACCCTCGTTGGCCTGCGCCCGGAACATTTCGACCGGTATCCGCATATGTTTTCCGGCGGCCAGCGCCAGCGCATCGCTGTCGCCCGCGCGCTGATGCTGGAGCCAAAAGTGCTGGTGTTGGATGAACCGGTCTCGGCACTGGACCTGTCTATCCAAAGCCAGATCCTGAACCTTCTGGTCGATCTGCAGGACCGGCTGGGCTTGGCCTATCTCTTCATCAGCCATGACCTTTCGGTCGTCAAACATATGGCCGATGATATCATCGTCATGTATCTTGGCCGCCCGGTCGAGATCGGGCCAAAGGCCCAGATCTTTGCCAACCCAAGACACCCCTACACAAAGGCGCTGCTGTCGGCGACGCCACTTGCCGACCCCAAGGCAAAGAAGACCCGGATCAAACTTGAAGGCGAATTGCCCTCACCCTTGAATGTTCCACCCGGCTGCGCCTTCGCCCCGCGCTGCTGGAAAGCAAAAGATCAATGCCGCGCCGAGCGCCCGTTGCTGGATGACAGCGCCCATCAGGCGGCTTGCTTTTTTC
Source organism: Albidovulum sp. (assembly GCA_049646285.1). Taxonomy (GTDB): domain Bacteria; phylum Pseudomonadota; class Alphaproteobacteria; order Rhodobacterales; family Rhodobacteraceae; genus Albidovulum. Next base: position 5,446 of record JBARVN010000086.1, read on the forward strand.
CCGAAGGCTGAATGATGCAACATAGGCAAGGTGGGACTAAGCCCACCTTTCCCAGATGCGCCCACCACCAAACCATTTGCGTACAAACGGATCTTGTGGGACCATTTGACCCGTATCAATGGGGGGTCTCATGTCCAGCACCAAACTCGTCATCCGCAATATCGGCCAGATCCTGTCCGGCAAGATCGAAGAACCGCTGATCGACGGCGACTGCGTAATCTGCGAAGGCGTCCGGATCGTGGCCATCGGGTCTGAAAAAGACCTCGATACCGATCGTGCAACCACCGTGGTGGATGCCAAGGGCGTCACACTTTGCCCAGGCCTGATTGACAGCCACGTCCACCCGGTCATCGGCGACTATACCCCGCGCCAGCAGCAGTTGAACTGGATCGACAGCTCCTTGCATGGTGGTGTCACGACGATGATTTCGGCCGGCGAGGTCCATGCCCCCGGCCGGCCCAAGGATATCGTCGGGCTGAAAGCCATGGCGATTGCGTCTCAGCGTTGGTACGAGAATTTCCGCCCCTCCGGCGTCAAGGTCCACGCAGGCGCGCCCGTGATCGAAGAGGGCATGGTCGAGAGCGATTTCAAGGATTTGGCCGATGCCGGTGTGACCTTGCTCGGCGAGGTGGGTCTGGGCTCGGTCAAGACCGGCGAGACAGCGGCGCAAATGGTTAAATGGGCGCGCAAATACGGCATTCAGTCCACCATCCATACCGGCGGGCCCTCGATCCCCGGATCCGGCCTGATCGACAAGGACGTTGTGCTCGAGGCAGACGCCGACATCATCGGCCATATCAATGGCGGCCATACCGCCCTGCCCGATGATCAGATCATGTGCCTGTGCGAAAGCTGCCTGCGCGGGATCGAGATTGTGCATAACGGCAACGAACGCGCCGGCCTTTTGGCGATGCGCACGGCGTTTGAGTTGGGTCAGCCGGAACGCGTGATCCTCGGCACCGATGGGCCTGCCGGGTCGGGCGTACAGCCCTTGGGCATTTTGCGCATGATCGCGATGTTGTCGTCGCTGGGTGACGTTCCACCGGAAATCGCCTTTTGCTTTGGCACCGGCAATACGGCCCGGATGCGCGATCTGGATTGCGGCATTGTCGAAGTGGGCAAGGCGGCCGATTTCATCTTGATCGACATGGCCCAGCATGCGCCCGGCGGCTCGATGCTTGCCTCGATCCATCAGGGCAACCTTCCCGGTGTCGGCATGACGATTATCGACGGTATCGTGCGCACCGGCCGCAGCCGAAATACACCGCCTGCGACGCGATTGCCGGAGATTGTCGGCGCATAAATGTCCACGCGGCGACGGGTGATTGCCTAGGGTCAGGACTCATAAACCAATGATCGGTGAGTGTCTGCTAGGGTACGACAAAACGGACATCTGACAGAAAGCGCCAGATGTCCGCCGCGAGGCCCACAGGAGACACGAAGCGTCGAGCACTCTTAGCAGGCGCAGGATCACAGCGATTCGCAAGATCGGCCCAAACTCGACCTTCGTGGTCGGCGCAGCGAACGGCAGGTTCGAGCCCATTTTACTGAATGCTGCGCAATGCATGAATGCCCGCAGTGTGCGCGAAGGCGGACCAAGGCTTGCCAATAGTGGTTGTTCTGTGATGGATGGCGAGGGTTCAGGTGCTAATCCAACTACCTGAGGGGTATCGCGTGTACTGTATGTGCTTCCCGAAATCGCTTTCGGTCGCCCCGTTTCGCGCTTTCGGCAGTTATTCGAACTTGATTCGACAGAAGCTCGTCTGAGAGAGCAAACTTGCTTCTCCGCAGGAAGATCTCTGCGACTGAGTGGATCATCGTTTGAATCGCCATGCTGGTTGCCGAATGATTGGCGGTTCAAAAGCGTCGTTGACAGGCAATTCCCCTGTGAATCTCTCGATATCGACCAGACAGCTTTGGGCTGTCGGTCCCTGTGCAAGTCGGGATGTGCCCTTGTCCAGCGTCAGAACATTCGGATTGCCATGACAACAGAACAGAGTTCCGTCCGGTTCGCGGGTTGCGTCAAGCCAGGCACCGGTGCTCATCTGAACGACGTCAGCCCGAATGTCTTCGTTAATCACTGCGGTGGCAAGGCAAGCCCCGCGCGCGTTGAAGACACGAACCGGGTCAAGGTTTGATATGCCCCGGCTGGCGGCGTTCTGGGGATTGATCAGGATCTGTTCTCGCCCATTGATCTTGTCTGCCCGGCTGATCGCTCCGTGGTCGAGCTGCGAATGAAGCTTGTTGGCCGGCTGGCTGGAAATCAGATGCAGCGGGTGCAGTTTTTCGCTGGCACCAAGCCATTCGCGTGGCTCCATCCAGGTCGGATGCGGGGGGCAATCGGCATAGCCAAAGCCGGCAATTGTCTGTGAATAAATCTCGATCTTTCCACTTGGCGTCGCAAGCGGGTTGGATGTCGGATCGCGGCGAAAATCTGCAAGCATGTCGAACGGCGCATCGGGCGGATCAACCCTGTGCCAGCCTTTGCTGAGCAATTCGTCATAAGTTGGCAACCCGGCGCCAGCAGCTAACTGGCGGCTTTGGTCGTAGATCCACCGCAGCCAGCCGTCAGCATCGCGCCCTTTGGTGAAATCCGCCGCGACGCCCATTTCCCTGCTGATCCCGGCGAGGATATCATAGTCGTTGCGGGCGGCACCCGTCGGTTGCACGACCTGTTTCATGGCAACGATATACGGGTCTCGGGGCGTCATCGCCAGATCGTTGCGTTCCAGCGTGACGGTGCAGGGAAGCACGATATCGGCATGTTTCGCCACCGTATTCCAGCACCATTCATGGACGATGACGGTGTCGGGCTTGCACCAGGCCTGTTTCAGGCGGGCCAGGTCCTGATGGTGGTGAAACGGATTTCCGCCGGCCCAATAGACAAGCCGGATGTCGGGATAGGTGAGGTTTTGGCCGTTGTAGTCAAAAGGCGCGCCAGGGTTCAGCAGCATGTCGCTGATGCGTGCGACCGGGATAAATGATTTCACCGCGTTCCGGCCTTGCGGCAGTCCGCTATAAGACAGTTTCTGCCGCTCCAGCCCGACCGAATTTGCCGCCGAATACCCAAAGGCGATACCGCCGCCGGGTAGCCCGATCTGGCCCAGCATAGCGGCAAGTGCGATGGCTGCCCAGTAGGGCTGTTCGCCGTGATCTTGCCGGGTCAGGCACCAGCCGACCGAGATCATAGTACGGGTTCCGGCCATGCGCCGGGCGAGTTCACGGATCGTATCGGCCGACAGTTGTGTGATCTCTGCCGCCCAGTCCGCCGATTTCACGACACCGTCAGGTGTACCGTTCAGATAGTCGGAAAAGATGTCGAACCCGGTCGTACATTTCGTCAGAAAATCATGATCACAAAGCCCTTCGGCCAGCAAAGTGTGGGCCAGCCCCAAAATCAGCGCCACATCCGAGCCGGGCCGCGGTGCCAGCCATTCTGCCCCCAGCGCCTCCGACACATCGGCCTTTGCCGGTGAGATGTTGACGAACGCGACGCCTGCCGCCTTTGCCTGATCAAGCGCTTCGCGCGCCCGGTGACGGCCAAGCCCGCCAGCGCTGATCTGGCTGTTGCGAAGCGGCATACCGCCAAAGGCCACCAACAGGCGCGTCGCGCCGATAATCGAGGACCAGCTGGTCTGATCATGCATGAAACCGGCAAAATCACCCAGAACATGGGGCAAGATCACCTCTGCGGCGGCAAAGCTGTAGGTGTTCACCGATTTTGTGTAGCCGCCGATGCAGTTCAAAAACCGGTGCAGCTGGCTTTGCGCGTGGTGGAAGCGTCCGGCATTGGCCCAGCCGTAAGATCCGCCATAGATCGCCTGATTGCCGAACTGCTGGCGAACCCGGTTCAGTTCTCTGGCGACGATCTGTTCCGCCTCGGCCCAGCCAACTGGCACGAAAGCGTCGGTGCCGCGCAGGTCTGTCGCCGTGCCCGGCCCGCCCCGCAGCCAGTTTTCGCGGATCATCGGCGTGGTGATGCGCAATGGTCCGTCCAGCACATCGACGATGCCTGCACCAATCGGTGACGGGTCAGGATCGTCTTCAAACCCATGCATGGCATGGAGGCGCCCGTTCCGGGTTTCCGCGCGGTAGGTTCCCCAATGGGCGCTGGTCAGCGGATGTTCAGACTGGCTTGCCATTCTAGCGTCCTCCTGAATTGGGGCATGCTGCACAGTCTATGTGGCCGGAACGAGTGATATCCTCAAACTTGGCACCGAACGCGATGAAATAGATCGTGAAACCATCCGGTCCGGCGCGTTTCCGATCAGCCAAGCATGCGTGTGCTCTTGGGGTCATGAAAGGGGGCAAGGCTGATGTCGGCGGCGATTTCCTTGCCTTCGACCATCACCGAATAGCGGCCGTTCTCGATCGCGTGCTTGTCATTTGCACCCTCGGGCAATGTCACGAAACACAAGCCAACCGCTGATCCGGATGTATAACCATAGGCCCCGGCAGTGACGAAACCGGCGACCTTTCCGTCGCGCAGAACGGGTTCGTTATGGTGCAAAAGGGGTTCGCAATCCTGCAGCCTGACCGAGCAAAGGAACGGCCCCTTGTTGGCGGTCCTGCGCGCCAGATAGGCGTCACGACCGATGAAGGGGATCGGTTTGTCCGGCTTGCAGGCAAATTCCAGCCCGATCTGGTGCGGTGCCTCGGTATACGCCATGTCGTGGCCCCAATGCACAAAGCCCTTTTCGATGCGCAGCGCGTTCAGGGCCTCGCCACCGACCAGCCGCAGGCCAAAGCCGCGCCCGGCCGCCATCAGCACCTCGAACACATGTTCGGCGAAATCCGGGGTCACGAATATTTCCCAGCCAAGTTCGCCGGTATAGGACAGCCGCTGCGCAAAGACACGGGCATGGCCGATATGAAAGCTGCGGTGGCTGTTGAACGGAAAGGCCGCATTCGACAGATCCGCATCGCTCACCGCCGCCAGAAGATCGCGCGCCTTTGGCCCGGCGATTGCGAGCACGCCGTACGCGGTCGTGACATCACGCAGGCGCACATCCTCGCCGGGCTTCAGGTGGTCGCGCAGATGCAGATAGTCGCGCCTTGTGTGCGAGATTGAGCTCATCACCATGAACGCATCATCGGCGTGGCGCGCCACGGTCACATCGCTTTCAATGCCGCCGCGCTCATTGAGCATCAGCGTATAGGCAACGCGGCCCACCTTCATCGCCATGTTGTTGGTGCAGATGCGCTGCAGGAAGGCTTCAGCCCCCTTGCCTTCGACCATCAGCTTGCCAAGCATCGAATAGTCGACCATCGCCACATCTTTTCGGGCGGCTTTCTGTTCGGCCTGTACATAGTCGAACCAGTTCTGGCGACCGAAACTGTATTGATATTTGGGCTCCACCCCTTCGGGTGCGAACCAGCCGGGGCGTTCCCAGCCCTGCACCTCGGCGAAACAGGCACCGTGGGCCTTCATCGCGTGATGAAACGGGGTGCGGCGCAGGTTGCGGGCGGTTTCGCGCTGGTAGTTCGGCCAATGCATCGCATAGGTCCGCACCAGCGTTTCCGGGCACCGTTCGCGCAGGTAGATATCGCGGGCCTGAAACTCCTCGCAGCGCGCGGGATCCATCTCGCTCAGGTCCATCGGCGGATGGCCCAGCCTGATCCAGTCGGCCAGCGCCTTGCCGGCACCGGGGCCGGACTGGATGCCGGTGGAGTTTACACCTGCCAGCACGAAATAGCCCTTGATGTCAGGGGCTTGCCCCAGGGTGAAGCGGCCGTCGTAGGAATAGCTTTCCGGGCCGTTGAAGAAGGTGCGAATACCGGTTTCCTGCAACAAGGGCACCCGGTTCATCGCCAGTTCCAGCACCTCCATCACATCGTCTTCGACGAAGGGAAGGCTGTCGAAACAGAAATCCTCCGAGATGCCGCTGGTTGCCCAGGGCTTGGCATGAAAATGCGCAAAACCGAACAGCAGTTTTCCCGCATCCTCTTTCCAATAGGTGCCATCGCAATAGGACCGTAGGACCGGCAGGTCGCTGGGCAAATTGTCAATCGGCTCGGTCACCAGATAATAGTGCTCGCAGGCATGCAGCGGCACGCCGACACCGTTCTGGCGGCCAAGATCGCGCGCCCACATGCCGCCGCAGTTGACAACATGATCGGCGGTAATCGTGCCTTGCCCGGTGCGCACGCCGGTGACCTTGCCACCCTCGACCAGCACTTCCTCGACCTTGATATGTTCGAATATCTTTGCCCCACGCATCCGCGCGCCCTTGGCCAAAGCTGCGGTCAGGTCGGTCGGGCTGGCAGAGCCGTCGCTGGGCATGTGGATGCCGCCCAACACGCCTTCGGGGTTCATCAGAGGCCAGCGTTCCTGGATCTCGGGCGTGCTGAGGTAATGCGCCTCGATCCCGAAAAGCGAGGCGAAATCGGCCTTGCGCTTCAGTTCGGCCAGACGTTCCGCGTTGACCGCGATAGAGATGGATCCTGACCGGCGGTAGCCGGGGTTCTGGCCGGTATCAGCCTCGATTTCCTGCAACAACTCGATGCCGTACTTGGCGAAAGCGGTGGTCGAATGGCTGCCCTGCAACTGCCCGACCAGCCCCGCCGCATGCCATGTGGTGCCAGAGGTCAGCTGTTTGCGTTCCAGCAGGACCACATCGCTCCAACCCTCCTTGGCCAGATGATAGGCCACCGAGCAGCCGTGAATTCCGCCGCCAATGATGACGACCTGCGCATGGGAGGGAAGTTGTTTTTGCAAGGTCCTGATCCTGTCATAAGAACGGCGGCCGACGGGCTACACCAGTTGGGTTCGGAAAAGCTGGCCTGCATCGTCGCGGGTATCGTCGATACCGGCCAGACGCAGCAGGTGCCAGGCCAGGGCGTGATTGCTTGCGGTCACCGGCTTGCCAATCGCCTTTTCAGCCGCTGCGATGATGCCCGCGGCGCGCAGGCTGGTGCAGGAAATGAACACCCCGTCGACATCCTTTGCCTGACCCACAGCTATTGCGCCCGCCAATATCGAGGCGTGATCGATCTTGCCGACCACCAGATCGCTTTCCTCGTAGAATGAACCGACCATTGTCACGTCGATCCCGGCTTCGACAAACCGTGCCTGCATCGCAGATGTTACATCGGGGCTATAGGGTGTCAGCAGGCCAAGGCGCTTGACGCCCATCGCCGCCAGCGCCGCCTTGGCGGCGGTCAGAGGATTGGTCGAGGGCAGGCCGGGATGGATCGCGCCGATGATCCCGGCCACGCGATCCTCGCCGATGATGGTCGCAGCCGAAGTGCAGCCATAGCCAATGGCATTCAGACCCATGTATTCCGGCAGCAGGCGGGCCGCTACGGGAAGTTCCGCCGCCATTTTTGCCAGCGTCTCCGGCGTGACGATCACGTCATTGGCCAGGCGCGCGTGATAGACGGATACACCGGGCAGATCGGTCAGATCACGGAATTCCCATTCCATCGTCTGATCCGATTCCAGCACCAGCAGGCCGATCCGCGCCCGCGCTCCGGCGCCTTCGTCGGTGGTGAATTTCAGGCGCTCGATGCGTGCCTGCTGTGGTCTTGTGTCGATCATTCCGTGCGCCTTGCCTGGGTTTGGTCAGCCGACCTTGGTCGCTGACTGTAGGGCAAACACCTCGTGCTGGTTTGCCAATTGTTTCGCCATCACCGCATCTTCCGCCATCGGCACGCCTTCGCGCCAGAAATGATCCGCCAACGCCTGCCAAAGAATCAGCTGGTATATACCAGTTGGCATTGGTCTATACCAAAGCCTGTGCTAGACAAAGAAAAAATGGAACAGACCTTGATGCCAAATCCATCCGCCGGTGCCGCGCCCCGGTTTCGGCAGATCGTCGATGCCTTGCGGCAGGCGATTGCAGAGGGCACGCTTTGCGCCCATGCCGCCCTGCCGTCAGAGCGGGTCGTGGCGGAACTGCATGGGGTCAGCAGAATGACCGCGCGCCGTGCGCTGGAGGCGATGGAAGCCGAGGGGCTGGCCTATAACGAACAGCGCAAGGGCCGTTTCGTATCGCCCCCGCGCCTGAAATACGACATCAGCAAGATGGTCAGTTTCGTGGCCGATGCGCAGTCGGACGGCACTGAGCTTGAGATCGAGGTCATCTCGAAGGGCAAGACGAAAGCCAGCCGACAACTGGCCGCTGCCCTTTCCGTGCCCGCGGGTGATGCGCTGTTTGAATATACACGGCTGTTTCGCATTCAGGGCCACGCCACCTTTATCGAGACCGAATATGCCATCGCGTCGCGGTTTCCCGATCTGCTGACGCATGATCTTTGCCAGTCGACGACGCGGCTGCTGGAGCGCCACTATCAGGCCACCGCCAAAACCGGCGACATCATGATCCGCATGCGCGCGGTCAGAACGGAGGAGGCAAGGCTGCTGGGCCTGGCACCGCATCACGCGGCCATAGAACTGGAACAGGTTATCCGAGACGCAAAGGGATCCCCTTTCTGCTTTGGCCGCCAGGTGTGGCGGGGTGAACTGGCGGTGTTCTCGGCGACGGCGGTCGTGAACGGCTAGGCCCGCAACCAAAGCGGCTTTCCGAAAAAGATCGTCGCATTGGCCATCTGGAACAGATTTCATCATGGAATTTGCATTTTTGACGCATTACTTCGATCCGGGCGCGTAAAGTTGGTGTGGGCGTTTCCCGGATGGATGATGGACGATTTTCACAAGAAGCTGGCGGCGCTGCGCCACGATTTCCACCGCAATCCCGAGTTGGGGTTCCAGGAAACGTGGACAAAGGCCAGGGTGGCCGCAATCCTGCGCGATCTGGGGCTTGAGGTTCATGAAGGCGTGGGTGTTGTGGGCGTGCTGCGCGCAGGGGGCGGCAACCGCGCCATTGGCCTGCGCGCCGATATGGATGCGTTGCCGATCACCGAGAAAAGCACGCACGACCACGTCTCGACCAATCCCGGCACGATGCACGCCTGCGGCCATGACGGCCATATGACCATGCTGCTTGGCGCTGCCGAAACCCTGGCCCTCGCGCCGGATTTCGATGGGACGGTCGTGTTCCTGTTCCAGCCGAACGAGGAACATGGTCTTGGGGCCCGTGCGATGATCGACGAGGGTGTGCTGGACCGCTTTCCGATGGATGAGGTCTATGCCATCCACAACCTGCCCGGCGCGCCGGTGGGGCAGGTTTCCACCCGACCCGGACAGATTTGCGCCAGCGAAAGCCTGTTCGAGATCGAACTGCACGGGCGCGGCGGGCACGCCTCGATGCCGCATGTCGGCGTTGATGCAATCACCGTCGGGGCCGAACTGGTGCTGGCGCTGCAAACCATCGTGTCGCGCAAGCTGCCGCCCGGTGCTGGCGCGGTTGTCTCGGTGACAGAATTTCTGACCGACGGGCAACGCAATGTGCTGCCGGGCCATGCCATGCTAAAGGGCGATGTCCGCGCCCGCCTGCCTGCGGACCGCGATGCCGTGGCCCGGTTCATGAAACAGATCGTCGATGGTGTTGCCGCAACCCATGGCGTCACCGCCGAGATGCGGTTCAACACCGAATTCATCGAGACAATCAACGCCCCCGAACCGACAGAGGCCGTGGTGCGGGCGGCACGCGACGCCGGTTTACAAGCTATCCCCGACCGCCCCGCGATGAGCTTTTCCGAGGATTTCGCCCATTTCACCGTCGCCGTTCCGGGCTGTTTCCTGCTGTTGGGCAACGGCGAGACCGGTGCGCATGGCCAGCCGCTGCACGCAGCGGATTACGACTTCAACGACGCGATCCTGCCAATCGGGGCCGCCTTCTGGGCGGCACTGGTGCGTGATCGTCTGCCAGCAAAAAGGGACACCCAATGACCGACCTACTTCCTCCCGCCCGGCTGGGCCATGTGGCGGCGAAACGGAAAGCCGGCGACGCGACCACCCGGGTCCTGACGCAAGCGGATTTTGCTGTCGCCCGCGCCGAGATCACCCAGTGGGACGGCTATGCACCCACGCCCCTGGTCTCGCTTGCCGCGCTGGCCAGCCGGATCGGCGTGGCCGGGATATCCTACAAGGACGAAGGCCCCCGGTTCGGGCTTGGCAGCTTCAAGGCGCTTGGCGGTTCCTACGCCGCCCAACGCGTGCTGCAGCGCGAGGTGGCGCGCGTGACCGGCAAAGATGTCAGCCTCGAAGATATCCGCACAGGCAAATACAGGACCGAATGCGCCGTGATCACGCTTGTTTCCGCGACCGACGGCAATCACGGGCGCTCGCTGGCATGGGGCTGCCAGCGTTTTGGCGCGCCCTGCCGGATCTACATCCACGCCGAGGTCAGCGAAGGCCGGGCGCAGGCGATGCGCGATCTCGGCGCAGGGGTGATCCGGATCGACGGCGACTATGACGACTCGGTCGCGCTGGCGAAATCCGAGGCCGCAAAAAATGGCTGGTTCGTTGTCTCCGATACCTCCTGGCCAGGCTATTCCCAGCCGCCGCGCGACGTGATGTCCGGCTACGGCGTGATGACCGAAGAGATCTGCGACGCGCTTGACCGCGCCCCGACGCATGTGTTCCTGCAAGGCGGCGTCGGCGGCCTGGCCGCAGGTGTGATCGCCGGTCTCCGCCAGTATTGGGGGACGAATGGTCCGCGCGTGGTCATCGTGGAACCTGAACTCGCCGCCTGCCTTTTTGAAAGCGCCAAGACCGGCAAGGCCACCAACGTGAGCATCGCCGAGGAAACCCTGATGGCGGGGCTGTCCTGCGGCGAGCCATCCGAACTTGCCTGGGAAATCCTTGCCGAAGAGGCTTCGGATTTCATCACCATCCCGGAAAGCATCGTGGCACCGACCGTGCGGCTTCTGGCCCGGCCCCTGGGCAATGACACGGCGGTTGAGGCCGGGGAAAGTGCGATTGCCGGACTTGCGGCCCTGATCGCAGCACGGGCTGATGCGGGACTGTCGTGCAGCCTTGGGCTCGATGCACAATCGCGCGTCCTCTTGATCGGTTCCGAAGGTGTGACCGACACGGCAATTTTCAAGATGATCATGGAGGGTCGCGATGCAGCCTGAACTGCCACAGCGCAGCTTTGCTGCCGCAGAGTTTCGAGCCCGGACCCGCAAGGCGCAGGCGCTGATGGCCCAGGACGGTCTTGCCGGCATGCTTTTGCTGACAGAGCCCGATGTGCGCTATTTCTCCGGGTTCCAGACGCTTTTCTGGCAAAGCCCGACGCGACCCTGGTTTCTGTTCGTCCCCGCACAGGGCGAACCCGTCGCGGTGATACCGGAAATCGGTGCGGCCCTGATGCGCACCACATGGGTCAAGGACATCCGCAGTTGGAGCGCGCCGAATCCGGCCGATGACGGGATCAGTCTGCTGACCGACCTGTTGGCGCCGCTGGCCAAAAGCGGTGCCAGGCTGGGCGTGATGAAGGGCCACGAGACCGCGTTGCGCATGCCGCTTGGCGACTGGGAGCGGTTGCTTGCCGCCCTGCCGGGGCTGGAAATCGCCGATGCGACCGCATTGGTTCAGGGCCTGCGTATGGTCAAATCCGCCGCCGAGATCGAAAAGCTCCGCCATATCTGCGGCATCGGTTCGGCGACCTTCGAGCGCGTGCCTGACATCATTTCCGAAGGCATGGCGCTGGAGGATGTGTTTCGCAACTTCAAACGCGAGGCACTGGCGCTTGGGGCCGACGACGTACCCTATCTGGTCGGATCCGCGGATCAAGGCGGGTACATTGACGTGATCTCGCCGCCATCGCGACGTCCGCTTCAGGCCGGGGATGTCCTGATGCTGGATACCGGATCGACATGGGATGGTTATTTCTGTGACTTCGACCGCAACTGGGCGATTGGCCGCGCCGATGATCTGGCGCGCCGGGCCTATGACGTGCTCTGGCGCGCGACCGAGGCCGGGATCGCGGCGGCAAAACCGGGCAATACCTGCCG
>JBARVN010000087.1:0-14875 GCA_049646285.1 Albidovulum sp.
ATGTCGTGTCGCCCAACAGTGTGACCTATGTGCAGCTCCTCTTGTCCCACCATCAGGCAATTTTGGCCGATGGCGCATGGAGTGAGAGTTTTGAGCCGACGATGGACGCACTCGAATTTATGTCCGATGCAAACCGGCATGCGATCAAGGCGGTCACGACACTGGACCCACGCGACCGTTTGCGCCCTGTTTCAACAAGCGTTGATCTTGGCGTGCAAGCGCTTTGAGCGCCACACCCCATGATTGAAACAGCCTAATAATCGACGCAATTGCCGGGTTTTCACACTTATTCCGACGCGAAATGCCCAGCCGCGGTCGTATTGCAGACTAAATCATCGTCTAGTTATACAAACATATCGGGCGAATGTTTTTGCGGGCCTGTGGAGTGGTAATATGAGTAAAATTAGTAAAGACAGTGTGTTAGTCGCAACTCGCCACCGCCATTTGGAATTGACGGATCCTGTGCTGCACACTCAGACATCAGTATGTCCCCACACACCCTGTTTCACAGCGGGCAGTGAAATTGCGACGGATTGCGGGCCTGTATGTGTTGAGGATCTTCGGTTGGGTGATCGCGTGCTGACACGTGACCATGGGTACAAGACAATCCAGTGGATCGGTGCACGGCACTTCAGTGCGAAAGACTTGAAGGCCCATCCTCAGCTTCGCCCAATGATCATTCGGGCCGGTGCATTCGGGCAAGACATGCCACTGCGCGATCTGACGGTATCGCCACAGCACCGGATGTTGGTCACGGGACAATCGGCCGAGCTTGGCGCAACTGAAGTTTTGGCCGCGGCAGTTGATCTGTGCTGTGCGGTGCCTGCAACACAGTCCAGCGTGACGTATTATCACATCATGTTTGATAGCCATGAGATCGTTTCATCCAATGGCTGCTGGAGCGAAAGTTTTTTGCCGGAAGCTGCGGCAATGGACGGGCTGCATTCTGCGCAGCGGACGGAAATTCTATCCATATTCCCCGAGCTTGCAACCGATACCGGGCGAGAAGGTTTTGCGCCCGCCCGAGTGGTCTATCAACCCGAACAGGCTCCGGCGGTTCATCTGGCGGCTTGATCTGATTACCGGCCAGATTCCTTTCGCCAGGCCGCCCAGTCTTCTGGCGTATCCAAATCTGTAACCGCCCTGCGACCCGGCAGCGGGCAGGATCGGACGTTTTCGTCTGCCAGCACAATGCGTCCGCCGCGGTCACCGGTCAGGACCGTCAGTTCCTGAAACAGCCGGCGCGGAAAAATCACCGGGTGTCCTTGTGTGCCGCCGCCGGTTGCCGCGCGAAGAGCGACGGTTGTGTCTTTTTTGAACGCCGTTAACATCAAGGTCAAGTCCGAGGCCTCGATATCAGGGTTGTCCGGCAACATGACCATCAATGCCTCGGTTTGGCCTGCCTCGCGGGCACCAGCCCTCAGACTGGCCGCCATGCCTTCATGTGCGTCCTTGATAAGGATCAAACGTGCCGTACTTCCCACAAGCGTCGCCCGTCGAGCGGGCAAAATCGGGCCGGTGTCTGGAAGTGTGACCACCACCTTCGCGCCGGTGCCTGCAGCGATGTCTGCCGTGCGGCGTAGAACTGAAACACCGCCAACAGGTTCAAGCAGCTTGTCCGATCCCCGCATTCTGCGCGATGCGCCGGCGGCTGGGATCAGGATGGTAATATCTTGCATCCGTGCGGGCTCCTTTGAACAAAAGGGGCGCCCAGGAGGGCATTTAATGCTTTCAACAAGTCACATATGCGCGTTTGGCGCAAGATAATGCGCCAAACCACGTGTGATCAGCCCCGCATGCGTTGCGCGTCTGCATCCCATAGCGCGCCCTCGATCATGCGTGCGTGGCGTCGTTCGCCCAGGATTTCAATCTCGGCTTCCAATCCGGGCTTGATTAGATCGACCGGCACGAAACCGATCGCGACCGACTGTCCGGTCCAATGCGAATAGCCGCCAGAGGTGCAAAATCCCACCACATCGTTGCCAATCCAGATCGGCTCATAAGCCACGACATCGGCCTCATCCGCATCAACGATAAAGGCGCAGAGCTTGCGTTTCGGTCCTGATGCCTTTTCTGCGGTTGCAGGCGCCTTGCCGATCCAATCAGCATCCTTGTTCCAGCGGATGAAGCGGTCGATGCCGGTCTCACCGGGGAAGTAGTCGGGGCTGAACTCGCGCGCCCATGACCCAAAGAGTTTGTCGAGGCGCAAGGACATCATCGCGCGCATTCCGAAGGGGCGTAGGCCAAGGTCTTGGCCCGCGTCCCACAGCGTGTGCCAAAGACTGCGCTCGCTCATGAAATCGGTGAAGATCTCATAGCCCAGATCGCCGGTGTAGCTGACGCGCTGCACAATGCAGTCGGCCATTCCGATGGTCATGCGTTTTGCGTCCATGAATTTGAATGTCGCGCCCGAGACATCCGAACGCGTCACCCGCGCCAGAAGGTCGCGCGCCTTGGGGCCTGCGATCTGAAATCCGGTGACGCGGTCCGAGATGTTCTCAACCGTCACACCGTCTTCAAGGTTCGCTTCAAACCAGCGCAGATGCTGGTCTTGCGCGCCGTAGGACCCAGTGATGCGGAATTCGGTTTCCGACAGGCAGGTCACGGTAAAATCGCCGATGATCCTGCCCTTGTGGCTTAGCATCGGGGTCAGCGAAAGCCGTCCCGGTTTCGGGATCAACCCGGCCATGATCCGGTCAAGCCAAGCGCGTGCATTCGGACCCGTAATGCGAAACTTGCCGAAATTCTGTACCTCGTTGATGCCAACACCTTCGCGCACCGCCATGACTTCCTGGCGGGTCGCTTCCCATGCGTTTGAGCGGCGGAAGCTTGGCTCTTCATAGCGCGGCTCGCCGGGCAGGGCGAAGTAGTTGACAACCTCCAGCCCGTATTGCTGCCCCCAGACTGCACCCATACCGTCGAAGACGTCAAACATTGGCGTCGTACGGAAAGGCCGGGCAGCGGGGCGTTCTTCGTTAGGGTATCCGACCGAAAAGCGCATCTGGTAGTTTTCGATGACTTTGGGAACGGTATAGCCCGGCGTCGTCCATTTGCCAAAGCGCGCCACATCAAAGCCGCGCGGATCAACCTCGGTCTCTCCGTGGATCATCCATTCGGCCAAGGACTTGCCCATGCCGCCGCCCTGAGAGAACCCGGCCATGACCGCGCAGGCCGACCAGTAATTGCGCAGGCCCGGCACCGGCCCTATCAGCGGGTTGCCATCAGGTGCGAAGGTAAAGGGCCCGTGGATTACATTTTTTACGCCCACAGTTTCAAGCACAGGAAAGCGTTTATAGGCAAAGGCCACTGAATCTTCGATCTTGTCGAGATTGTCCGGCAAAAGCTCATGCCCGAAGGTCCATGGCGTGCCGTCAAGCGCCCAACCTTCGCAGGGCTTTTCATAAAACCCGATGCAAAGCCCCCGGCCTTCTTGCCGAAGATAGCTTTCGCCACCCGGATCCATCACATGCGGGAATTCGCGGCCTGATTTCAGGATATCAACGATCTCAGGAATATCATCGGTGACAAGGTACTGATGGGCCATCGGCAAAAGCGGCAGATAGACACCCGCCATGGCGCCGACCTCACGCGCCCAAAGGCCACCGGCATTCACAACATGCTCGGCATGGATCGTGCCCTGTTCGGTCACCACATCCCAAGTGCCGTCAGCGCGGGGATTGGTTTCCAGCACGCGGTTGTGTTCGACAATCTCGGCCCCGCCCATCTTGGCGGCACGCGCATAGGCATGGGTGGTGCCCGATGGGTCGAGGTGGCCATCCAGCGGATCGTAAAGTGCGCCGATGATACCATCGGTATTGACCATCCCATCGGTGAATTTGGTGATCTCATCAGGCCCGAGCAATTCGGTATGCAGACCCATATAGCGGTGCTTGGCGCGCTCTGCCTTCAGCATCTCGAACCGGGCCTGATTGTCGGCCAAGGTGATGCCGCCGACATGGTGCAACCCGCAAGACATGCCGGTAATCTCTTCCAGCTCTTTATAAAGGCCGATGGTATAGCCTTGAAGCGCTGCCATATTGGTGTCGCCGTTCAGCGTATGAAAGCCGCCCGCTGCGTGCCAGGTAGAGCCGGAGGTGAGCGTCGATCTCTCGATCAGCATCACGTCTTTCCAGCCGAATTTTGTCAGGTGATAAAGCACCGAACAGCCAACCACACCTCCCCCGATGACCACGACCTGAGCTGTTGTCTTCATTCCACCGTCTCCCGAGACATGCTCAGCCATGATGTGAGCTTGGCCCGATATTCGCAGAGCGATTGTTTAGGTGAAAACTCATTGGCGACAAATTTGAGTCGTTTACGAGCCTCCGCTTGGTGATG
This sequence comes from Albidovulum sp., assembly GCA_049646285.1. Taxonomy (GTDB): domain Bacteria; phylum Pseudomonadota; class Alphaproteobacteria; order Rhodobacterales; family Rhodobacteraceae; genus Albidovulum. The sequence goes on from JBARVN010000087.1 coordinate 4,339, forward strand.
CGCAGCATGAGATACGAAAAATGCGCGCAAACATGTTGCACGCATTCAAGATGGTTGGCGCTGAACGCGTGGCGCTACTTTTCGGGGATCAACCCGCGTGGACTGAACCGCAGCACCAACAATAGCACCACGCCCATCGTCAAAAGTCGCATATGGGCCGCACTTTCTTGCAGGTGGGATTTAAGATAGCCTTCGGCCATGCCCGAAGTGATCACATCCATCAACTGATGGCCCCATGGTTCAACTTTGATCCACAAAAACCAGATCAGAAAGCCGCCCAGAACCGAACCCCAATTGTTGCCAGAGCCGCCAACAATCACCATCACCCAGATCAGGAAGGTAAAGCGGAGCGGGTTGTAGGTGCTTGGCGTCAGCTGGCTGTCGAGTGTGACGATCATCGCACCGGCCAGACCGCAGATCGCTGATCCAAGGATAAACACCTGCAGATGCCGCCGCGTCACATCCTTGCCCATGGCTTCGGCGGCAACTTCGTTGTCGCGGATTGCGCGCATCATCCGGCCCCATGGCGAATTCAGCGCCATTTGCACAGCCCACATAAGCGCCAGAAGGATCACGGTGAAAAGGGCGGCATAAAGCAGTTTGACAACAACCGTCGACGCCGTGACCGGATCTGCGCCGATGTTGGCGGCCCAGCCTACAAAGCCAGGGCTGGCCTGAAGGTCTATTTCATAAGGCACCGGGCGCGGGATCGAGATGACGTTTTTAACGCCGCGCGCCAGCCAGTCTTCATTTTTCATCGCGGCGATGATGATTTCGCCAATGCCAAGCGTGGCGATTGCCAAATAGTCCGAGCGTAGCCCCAGCGCCGTCTTGCCAATTACCCAAGCTGCACCTGCTGCGAAAAGCCCTCCCACCGGCCAAGCCAGCAGCACCGGCAGGCCAAGCCCGCCGAGGTTCGAGTAAGTGGCTGGTTTGAAGGATTCGACAACCGTAACCGCCGGATCAAAGACTGCCCGAAACAGGAAAAAACCACCAATCAATGTCACCAGCAGTGCCGCTGCGCGGTTCCGTCCGGACAGGCGGTTGTTCAACCAAACCGCCAAAGCAATCACCCCGACGCCCAACAAGAGCCCGGCCAGCAAACGGTAGGCCCCTTGCGCCGTCCAGACTTCGGATACCGGATTGGTCGCGATCAACACCGGAGCCAGACCGCCCAAGGCGACAAAGCCGACGATGCCAACATTGAACAGCCCCGCATAACCCCACTGCATGTTTACGCCCAGCGCCAGGATCGCCGAGATCAGCCCCATATTCAGGATGCCCAGCGCAGTGTTCCAGCTGGCCGTCATGCCTTCGACCACGATCAGGGCCGCGACGAATAGGAAAAGCAGGATGTTGCGCAGGTTCATATCGATTTCCCCTTAAAGAGGCCGGTAGGCTTGAAGAGCAGAACCACAATCAAGATTGCGAAGGAGACCGCGAATTTGTAATCCGTTGACAAAAGCTGGATCAGCCCTTCCGGGGCCATGCTGTCCGGCAGGACATAGGTTGCGACTTTCTTCCAGGCGTAGGTAAACCCGACCTCGGAAAACGCAATCAGGAAGCCGCCCGCGATGGCCCCAAGAGGATTGCCAAGCCCGCCGACAATGGCGCTGGCGAAGATCGGCAGCAGAAGCTGGAAGTAGTTGAATGTCTTAAAGCTTTTGTCCAACCCGTAAAGCGTGCCTGCAATCGTGGCCAAGCCCGCCGCAATAATCCAGGTGACCGTCACAACCCGTTCGGGGCTGATGCCGGATAAAAGCGCCAGATCTTCATTGTCCGAAAACGCGCGCATGGATTTACCGGTGCGGGTCTTGCCCAAAAACCAGAACAGGGCCGCAACCACTATGACAGCGGTCACAATCGTCAGCGCCTGAGTGGAGCGGAACGCGAGCCCCTCGGCAAGCCCTGTGGCCTTTTTGAAGCCGCCGGCGCTGACAATGAACCGCTCGCCATCGTCAAAGCGGATCTCATCTACGCCGATGATAAAGCGGGTGACGCCGTTCATGATGAACATCACCCCCATCGAGACGATGACAAGGATCACCGGTGCTGCCTTTTGTTTTCGGTAGAACCGGTAGACGACGCGGTCCGTGGCCAGCACGAAGGCCGCCGTCAGCGCGATGCCGAAGGGCAGGGCGAGCAGTGCGGTGGGAAGCGGGCCAAAACTGATGCCCGCCGCTTGCATGGCCCAGGTAACCAGGATCACCATCGCGGTGCCGAAAGCCATCGTGTCGCCATGGGCGAAGTTGGAGAACCGGAGGATCCCGTAGATCAGCGTCACCCCAAGCGCTCCGAGCGCAAGCTGCGCGCCGTAAGAGGTGGCAGGGACAATGACGAAGTTCAGCAGTGCGACGATTGCGTTCAGAATATCCATGCCTCAGCCCCCCAAAAACGTGCGGCGCACTTCTGGATCGGCCATCAAGGCTGCTCCGGTGTCGGTGAACTTGTTCGCGCCTTGGACCAGCACATATCCTTTGTCGGCAATCTCCAGTGCCTGGCGTGCGTTCTGTTCGACCATCAGAATTGAGATGCCGGTGCGGGCAACTTCGATGATCCGGTCAAAGAGTTCATCCATGACGATGGGTGACACACCGGCGGTGGGTTCATCCAGCATCAGAACCTTGGGCTGGGTCATCAGGGCTCGGCCCACGGCCACTTGCTGGCGTTGACCGCCCGAAAGCTCACCCGCGGCCTGATGACGTTTATCCTTGAGGATGGGGAAAAGGTCATAGACCTGCTCCATCGTCGTGCGAACGTCATCGCGGCGCAAGAACGCCCCCATCTCAAGGTTCTCTTCGACTGACATCGAGGGGAAGACGTTGTTGGTTTGCGGCACAAACCCCATGCCCTTGGCCACGCGGTCTTGCGGGGAAAGATGCGTGATGTCTTCGCCACCGATCTTTACGTGACCGCCACGCAGGTTCAGCATGCCAAAGACCGCCTTCATCGCGGTCGACTTTCCTGCGCCATTCGGACCGACGATCACCGCGATCTGCCCCTTGTCCACCGACAGCGTGCAGTCGTGCAGAATATCGGCGGCACCGTAACCACCGGTCATATTTGCACCGATGAGGAAGGGCTCGGTCATGTGCCTGCCTCCGCTTTTACTTTGTTTTTCAATCCGCGGCCCAGATAGGCTTCGATCACGGCCTCATTTTGCATGATGCTGTCAGCCGAGCCTTTTGCCAGAACCTTACCTTCGGCCATCACGATGACCGGATCGCAGAGGCGTCCGATGAAATCCATGTCGTGCTCGATCACGCAGAATGTATAGCCGCGTTCCTTGTTCAGGCGCACAATCGCATCACCAATGGTGTTGAGAAGCGTGCGGTTTACGCCTGCGCCAACCTCATCCAGAAAAACCACCTTGGCCTTGACCATCATCGTGCGGCCCAGTTCCAACAGTTTCTTCTGACCGCCGGAAAGGTTGCCTGCGCGTTCATCCGCCAAATGGGATATCGTCAGAAATTCAAGAACTTCGTCGGCTTTCTTGGCAAGGGCTGCATCCTCATCGCGGATGCGGGCGCGGTGGAACCATGTGTTCCATAGGGTTTCGCCGGTTTGACCTGCGGGCACCATCATCAGGTTTTCGCGCACCGTCATCGATGAAAATTCATGTGCAATCTGGAATGTGCGCAACAACCCTTTGTGGAACAGGTCGTGCGGCGGCAGGCCGGTGATGTCTTCGCCGTCCATGATCACACGGCCCGAAGTTGGCTGATGGACCCCGGCGATCACGTTAAAAAGTGTGGATTTTCCGGCGCCATTTGGCCCGATCAGGCCCGTGATGGATCCTGTGGCAATTTCCAGCGAAGCACCATCAACGGCGCGAAAGCCGCCAAAATGCTTGTGCAGACCCTCGACGATGATCATGCGGTTCCCCCGATCCTCGCATTACCCTTGAACGGTCTGCGTAGGTTTTGTTTTTATTTAAAAAAACAGCCCGGACTTGCCGGGCTGTTTTGAAGTTTTTCGAAAATCAGCGGTAGCCGACGGTGCCGATCTTGCCGTCCTTGAACTCATACTCCCGGTAGCTGCCAGCAGCTTCGCCCGGGCCGATCAGTTCAACGGCCGACGCACCCACATAGTCGATTTCGCCGCCAGCCGCGAGAATTTCCAGCCCTTTGGCCAGTTCGCCTGGGAAGATCTGTTCGCCGGGCGCGTTCGCCACATCGAGGATCTTGGCCTGGAGATCAGCAGAGTTCGAGGACCCGGCAGCTTGCATCGCCAACATAATCAACGCTGCCGCGTCATAGCTTTCAGGCGCATAGGAAGAGGTGCCGTCGAATTCGGCAGCCGTTGCTGCCTCGACGAAGGTTGCGCCGCCGGGGCTGTCGGTGCCCGGAACGGTGCCGAAGGATCCATCAAGTTCTGATCCGAACTTTTCTTCCAGCACGTTACCGTACATTCCGTCAGGCAGCATGAAGGTGCTGAAGGCACCCGTGTCAAGCGACGCGCGAATAATGCCTGCACCGCCCTGATCGACATACCCCGCGACAACCAGCGCATCGCCACCAGCCGAGGCAAGCGCACCGACTTCGGCAGAATAGTCTGCCTTGCCATCTTCATGTGCAGCCACAATCGTAACTGTGCCGCCAGCGGCTTCGAACGCAGACTGAATCGCGTCGGCCAGGCCCTTGCCATAGTCATTGTTGGTATAGGAAATTGCCACGGATCCAATACCGCGTTCGTTCAACACAGTCGCGATAACTTCACCCTGACGGGCATCTGACGGTGCTGTGCGGAAGAAAAGGCCGTTATCTTCGGCTGACGTCAAGCCCGGCGACGTGGCCGAGGGCGAGATCATTACAATACCGTTTGGCACGGCGACGTTGGCCAGAATTGCGCCGGTTACACCAGAACAGTCAGCGCCCATGATCGCGTTGACACCGTCCGTTGTCACCAGCCGTTCGGCTGCTGCCTGCGCGGCCGCAGCGTCAATGCAGGTCGAATCGCCGCGTACCGACGTTACAGTCGATCCGTCGAGAAGCTTGCCGGACTCGGTGACTTCTTTCATCGCCAGTTCGGCGCCGGCAGCCATATGTGGGGTGATCGATTCCAAAGGCCCGGTAAAGCCCAAAATAACGCCGATCTTGATATCTTCAGCGCTGACGGAACCGGCAAGAAGCGCCAGAGCCGCCGTAGCGGTTAGAAGTTTTTTCATTGTATGTCTCCCATGTTGGATCATTGTCCTGATACGCAGATTAAAGCGGCTCTGATAAAATGAAAAGCCGTCTTCAATTCGCGTTGACGAATGGTTTCGCCGCCATCTTCAATAAAATCAACAGGTTTTTGCGGATGACATCAATGCGTGGAAACTGGCGCGCAAAATGCTCGGTTAACAGTAAAACTCCGGCAAATAGTGCGCAAGATCTGTCAGATTGACAGGCGCAGCGTTGAAGCTGACATAGTGCCATGGCTGCCGCGTTCGCGGTAGGGCGTGGTCTGATAGTGCGCCCGATAGCATTTTGAGAAATGTGAGGGGCTGGCGAATCCACATGCCAGCGCAACATTGATCACGCTCATGTCCGTCTGCATCAGCAGATTTCGGGCCTTTTGCAGGCGCAATTCCATGTAGTACCGCTTTGGGCTGCGGTTTAAATACCGCCGAAAGAGCCGCTCAAGCTGACGTGTCGACATGCTGACATTCGTGGCCAGATCCGCGGGGCTGATCGGCTCCTCGATATTGGCTTCCATCATCTGGATGACCTGAGACAGCTTGGGATGCCGCACACCGATCCGGGTCGGAATCGACAGGCGCTGGGTGTCTTGGTCGGTACGGATCGATGAATAGATCAGCTGGTCCGCAACGGTGTTTGCGACATCCTCGTCATGATCTTGCGCAATGACCTTCAGCATCAGATCGATAGAAGCGGTTCCCCCTGCGGTCGACATGCGGTTGCCGTCGACAACAAACACAGATTTGGTCAGGTTCACATCTTCGAACTCTTCCAAAAAGCTGTCTTGGTTTTCCCAATGGATGGTTGCGCGCTTTCCGTCCAGCAATCCGGCTTTGGCGACGGCATATGCCCCGGTACAAAGGCCGCCTACAGTAACGCCACGGCGTGCCTCGCGCCTTAGCCAATTGAGCACTGATTTAGTTGTCGCGGATTGTACGTCAACGCCGCCACAAACAAGCAGCGTATCTTCGCGTTCAAGTTCGTCCAGCCCCATGTCCAACCGAAATGACGCGCCGTTGGAACATGCCTGTTCAACACCACCCTCGCCGGCCAGAATCCATTTGTAGACCTCTCGGCCAATCATGCGATTTGCGATGCGCAACGGTTCAATAGCCCCCGCAAAGGAAAGCAGTGTAAATCCGTCCAGAAGCAAAAAAACAAAACGTCGCTGTCTCAGCGCGCTGTCTGTTTCTTTTTTACCTTTGGAAGGAGCGACCACCATATTGCGACCCGCATTTGTCGTTTTGTGCACAGAAGCACTTTTTTTCTTCGCCCTGCAAGCGGCAAATCTAGGCAATTCGGTTTGCAACCAAGGTATGCCGTCGCATATAAGCCGACCGTTAGCACAAACGCGGTTAAGGAGAGATCAGATGACTCAGGGCTGGATGAAATCCGACTGGCGCAGCAAGCCACGGGTGCAGATGCCTGATTATCCGGATCAGTCTGCGTTAAACGCAGTAGAAACGCAAATTTCGGCCTACCCACCGCTTGTGTTTGCAGGTGAGGCGCGCAAGCTCAAACGGGCATTGGGTGAAGTGTCCGAGGGGCGCGCATTTCTTTTGCAAGGCGGCGACTGTGCCGAAAGCTTTGGCGAATTCTCTGCGGACAATATTCGCGACACGTTCAAAGTGATTCTACAAATGGCCATCGTTTTGACCTGGGGGGCGAAGCTTCCGGTGGTCAAGATCGGCCGTGTGGCCGGGCAATTCGCCAAACCACGCTCTGCGGGAATGGAAACCATCGACGGTGTCGAGCTTCCGTCATATCGCGGTGACATTATCAACGGGTTTGATTTTACCGATGCGGCACGGATCCCTGATCCAAGCCGTATGTTGCAGGCCTATACACAGGCGGCTGCGTCGCTGAACCTGCTGCGCGCGTTTTCAACGGGCGGCTTTGCCGACATGCACCGTGTTCAAAGCTGGATCGCAAGCTTCACCGATGAGGATGAAGCAAAGCGCTACCGCGAAGTTGCCACACGTATTCAAGACGCCATGGATTTCATGGGGGCGGCAGGGGTGACGTCAGACACGGTTCACGCCATGGCTGCCGTAGACTTTTACACCAGCCATGAGGCGTTGTTGCTGGAATATGAAGAAGCACTGTGCCGGATCGATTCAACCTCGGGTTTGCCCGTCGCCGGATCTGGCCATATGATCTGGATAGGCGACCGCACCCGTCAACCTGACGGCGCGCATGTTGAGTTCTGTCGCGGTGTTCAAAACCCGATCGGCTTGAAATGTGGCCCGTCCTTGACTGCGGACGACCTGAAAGTGCTTGTTAAGCGGCTGAACCCGGACAATGAGGCCGGGCGGCTTACCTTGATTGCGCGATTTGGGGCTGGCAAGGTTGGGGATCACCTGCCCAAACTGATCAGAGCCGTCGCAGAAGAGGGCGCCAACGTGGTTTGGACCTGTGATCCGATGCATGGCAATACGATCAAATCGGCGTCGGGCTATAAGACCCGGCCGTTCGACTCGGTTATGCGTGAAGTCAGGGAATTCTTCTCAATCCACAAGGGAGAAGGCACAATCCCGGGTGGCGTGCATTTTGAAATGACAGGTAAGGATGTTACCGAATGCACAGGCGGCGTTCGGGCTGTGACGGATGAAGACCTTTCAGACCGCTATCACACGGCATGTGACCCGCGTTTGAACGCATCACAATCTTTGGAACTGGCCTTCTTGGTGGCCGAAGAACTGCAAGGCCGCCGCCAGATGCAAAAAGCGGCGGGCATGTAACCCGCCGATTGTCGGGTCTACAGATGACCATACAGTTTGGCGGCCCTATCCGGGGCCGCCTTTTTCATTTCACATCGGATACGACAAGGTGCAGATGGCCCCGGCTGCGGATCGGTTCAATCTGGCCGGTAAGGAACGGGGCGGCCGGTTCTGAAAACCCATGTGTCACGGGCGCACGCATCGTATGATCCGGGGAACCTGCGCCGCTAGGGATCGGCTCCATACGGCACTCAGAGATGTTAAATCTGCGCGGCGTCCGCCCGATTTGCCCGTCAGAGACCAAGCAACCCAAAGCACGCGTCACATCCCCCAGATCGCTTCGCAACGGCAATATCAGCAATTTTGCCTGCAAAGACGGCTTGCCGAATGCGGTCTCAGCCTCAAGCAGGATCTCTGCGGTGTTTGGCCCGGAAAACACCGCTTCAACCGATTGCGCAAGCTGCGCACGCGCATTGGGCGCAAAAAATGCCGTAATCGGCATGCCGCGCACTTCCATGCCCATCAGATCGCTAAGATGCATACCGGCAAGGCGAAACCGCGCGACCTGCGGTGCAACACGTTCCAACACGAACGCATATTCCAACGACCGCTCAATACCACGCGGATCGATCTCGGAACGGAACGGCGCTTGCCGCCCGTCGCGCAGGGCTTCCCAATACCCACGCACCTCTGAAATACACGGAAACTGCATGTCTTTCCGCTTTCCCGAAAGTGGAACAACCTTGTTCCGGTTTTTTACAAACATATCCACATTACACCTACCGCATTTTGTTTCGCGCATCCGGTCCGTCTCCGCGTTGTCGCGGCGGTCAGGTTTTGTTAACCCTAGGATCGGAATGCTTACCCAAGTGTTAATATACGCGAGTGGGCGACGATTTGGGGGACAAAAGTCTTAAATGGTAAACGCATCGATGATCTCAATGACCGGATTTGCAAGCCGGCGCGGGCAGGGGAACGGCTATAGCTGGACCTGGGAAATTCGTTCGGTAAATGGCAAGGGCTTAGACCTGCGTCTGCGCCTGCCAGACTGGATTGAGGGCCTGGAGCCAACGGTTCGCAGCGCCGTTGCCAAAGCGGCCTTGCGCGGGAATGTGACTTTGTCCCTGAAGCTTACGCGAGATCAGGGTGCCGATGGGATGCGCGTGAACTCTGCGGGGCTGGACGCGGCATTGTCTGCGCTTTCGATTGTGCGCGCGCGCGCGAAAGCCGCAGGTCTTGGGATTGGCGAGCCGGGATTGGCCGAGATCCTGGCCCTGCGCGGCGTGACAGATCAAGGTGGTGATACAGAAGATACGCGCCCACTTTTGAAGGCGGTCCTGCCCGATCTCCAGCCGATGTTGAACGAGTTTTCTGACATGCGCAAAACCGAAGGGCAGGCCCTTGCGGTTTTGATCGGCCACCAGATCGACACGGTGGAAGCCTTAATGCGAGATGCCAAAACAGCAGCGGATCAGCGGCGCCCTGAAATGGAAGCGGCTTTACATGACAACATGGCGCGGGTGATGGCCGGTGCGATCGAGGCCGACCCGGGGCGCATCGCCCAAGAATTGGCGCTGATGGTCGTTAAGGCTGATGTAACAGAAGAAATTGACCGGATCGGCGCCCATATCGCGGCTGCACGTGGTTTGTTGGTCGACAAAGGCGCGGTCGGCCGCAAGTTTGACTTTCTGATGCAAGAATTCATGCGCGAGGCAAATACCCTGTGTTCCAAATCAGGCAATGTCGCTTTAACCCGCGTCGGGCTTGACCTTAAGACGGTGATCGACCAGATGCGCGAACAGGTTCAAAACGTGGAATGAACATGAAACGCCGTGGTCTTCTTATCATCTTGTCCTCGCCCTCGGGTGCTGGGAAATCGACGCTTGCCAAACGGCTGATGGCCTGGGACGACTCGTTGAAATTTTCGGTCTCGGCCACCACCCGGCCGGCGCGTCAAGGTGAAGTTGACGGGCGTGATTACTACTTTCGTACGCGCGGTGCGTTTGAAGAGATGGTCGCGAACGGTGAGATGCTGGAACATGCTGAGGTCTTTGGAAACCTCTACGGCTCACCCAAAGGGCCGGTCGAAAGCGCCATGAACGAAGGCCGAGACACGCTGTTCGATATAGATTGGCAAGGGGGGCAGCAAATCCGTCGGTCGTCATTGTCCAAGGACGTTGTATCGATTTTCATCCTACCGCCATCTATCGCGGATCTGGAAAGCCGGTTGCGGGGGCGCGGGCAGGACAGTGAAGACGTTATTGCTGATCGTATGGCCAAAAGCCGCGATGAAATCAGCCATTGGGGCGAATACGACTATGTCATTGTCAACGGCGATGTCGATGTTGCCGAGGCAGAGCTGAAAACAATCCTCAAGGCCGAACGCGCACGGGCCGACAGACAGCCTGGTCTGACCGAATTTGTGCGCGGCCTGAACAAGGAGTTTGAGAGCAGATGATCTGGGAACTCGACGGGAACACGCCTCAGGTGGCAAGGGATGCCTGGGTGGCACCAGATGCCAATCTGATCGGCAAAGTCGTTCTGGATGAGGGATCAAATGTCTGGTTCGGGGCAACGCTTCGGGGCGACAATGAAGAAATTCGTGTCGGGCGCGGATCAAATATTCAAGAAAAC
>JBARVN010000088.1:0-2282 GCA_049646285.1 Albidovulum sp.
CGGTGTTTTCGCGCAGTTCCTTCACCATCTGTGCGGTGATCGCCATGGCTGGCCTCCTATCATCATCTTTAATGGGGTCAGGCGGGGAGTATCCCCGCCCGATGAAAGCTGTGTGACAGGGGTAATGTTTACCCCCTTGGCAAGCTGGCCTCAGGTCTCGGTTGTAACTTCAGCATCTGCCGCAACGTCTGCCGGGGCATCAAGCTCTTCTTCGGGAACATCCGACAAAGCGCCAAGATCGACGCCAGCGGCGCCCATCTGCGCCGACATACCGTCCAATGCAGCCCGGCTGACCAGATCGCAGTAAAGGGCGATGGCGCGCGCGGCATCATCATTGCCAGGGATCACATAATCGATCCCCTTGGGCGAGCAGTTAGTGTCAACCACGGCCACAACCGGAATACCAAGCTTGTTGGCTTCCAGAATGGCAAGGTCTTCCTTGTTCACGTCAATGACGAACAGCAGATCAGGCACGCCGCCCATATCGCGGATCCCGCCAAGCGAGGCTTGCAGTTTGCCCTGCTCACGCTCAAGACCCAGACGCTCTTTCTTGGTCAGGCCTTCGGCACCGTGCTCCATGATCTCATCGATCTTCTTAAGACGATTGATCGACTGGGAAACGGTTTTCCAGTTGGTCAGCGTGCCACCAAGCCAGCGGTGGTTCATGTAATATTGTGCGCATTTCTCTGCGGCTTCGGCGACGGCCTTGGAGGCCTGACGCTTGGTGCCGACAAAAAGGATGCGGCCATTCTTGGCCACAGTTTCGCGGATCACATTCAACGCGGCGTCCAGCATCGGGACGGTCTGCGTAAGGTCGATGATGTGAATGCCGTTGCGGTCGCCGTATATGAATTCACCCATCTTCGGGTTCCAGCGCTGTGTCTGGTGGCCGTAGTGAACGCCTGCTTCCAAAAGCTGACGCATCGAAAATTCTGGCAATGCCATGTCCGTTTTCCTTTCCGGTTTCTACCTCGGCGAAGCCATGAGGGATCTCTCCCAACCGGCGGACCTTTCGGGGATGTCTCCCCCGAGGGCCCAAGCCTCGCCTGTGAAGTGGCGCGCGTATAGGATGGATTTCAGCTGTGCGCAAGCCCTGCTGTGCTGCCAAGGGGATACTATCAGATGTCGTTAATCCAACCGATCAGCGGCGAAAGATGGCGTGCACGTGCCAATACCTCGTCAACGGCCTTGGGCGTCTTGATCCAATCGGGCATCAGCTGACCTTCCATTGTCCGGCTTATAAGACCCTTGTAGCGCAATAGATAATCCCATTCAGGATCGCCCTCATAGCCTTTTGGCAAGCGCTTGAGATGGGGTTCGTCCATGAAGCAGCCGATCGACTCCGCCTCCTTCAAGGCATTGATCAATGGCGCGCGGAAAACCGGATCGCAAACCTTATCGCGGTAGCGCTGCAAAGCGGCCGCATCCAGCGACCAGTTTCCAACACCATAACCGATGCCGTCTGGGTTCAGCACCAGATGGAAACCCGCAGACCGATTGGGATGCGCGCCTGCCCAGAAGATCATATGCACATGCGGATCATACGGTGCCTTGTCGCCCGAAAATCGCACATCGCGATTGATCCGCCGCAGTGATCCGTTCACGGCAGCTTCGGCCTTCAATGGTGGGTCAAGGGTGCGCATGGAAGATGCAATCGTCTCAATGAAAGCCAGGGCCGGGGCTTTCCAATACATCTCATATCTCTCGCGATTGGCCTCAAACCAGCTGCGTTTATTGTTCTGGCGAAGATCGGCCAGAAAGGCGAAGGTTTCGGGGGGGAAGCCGGTGAATGCGGTCATGGCGGATGTCCTTGGCTAAGGGGTGAACCGTTGGGTGCATTGGTAGCGTAGGACTACTCTAACGATATTCGGCCTTTAGACAAAGGCATGTCGCAATGGGCTTGTCCCATTTAACCCGTACCCTACTGGCTGTGGCCATCGCTTCGCTTGCAAGGGACGTCATTACAAGCGTGTTGCATTATGCTGAAGGTTTGAGGGGGTAGTATCCCCAAGCCCCGAGGTTGCCGTTACTTCCCCCAAGACTTGACTTGCCGAGGCGCGGTATTCGCGGCAAAGCTCATACCATGCGCAATCCTCCTGATATCCTTTGTATTGGCTCGGTCTTATGGGACATCGTCGGTCGCAGCCCGTCTCACATGGGGGCGGGCTCTGATGTTCCGGGCCGCATCACCCGCCTTCCGGGCGGGGTTGCGATGAATATCGCCATGACCTTGGCGCGGTTCGGTTTGCGCCCGGCCCTGCTGACCGCAATCGGCCGCGACG
>JBARVN010000089.1:0-3554 GCA_049646285.1 Albidovulum sp.
CCTGGATGGACACGCGAGGCCTTATCCGCGAGGTGACCGGGCAGGGGCGGTATCGGATGTGGTGCGCCACCAACTGAAAACCGCAGCAATATTTATGGCCTCCAGCAGATCCTCTTCTATTATTGAGGCAGATCCCCGTCAGCGAACAGGTTGGGAAAAAGTCGCTCCCGGTAGTCGAGAGGAAACGCCAAACGCACGGGCGTCTTCGGTGAGGCGGATGACAGGTAGCCGACTGATGTTAGCTTGCTCAGCGTGTTGCGCGCCGTGCGCTCGGAGGTCTTGAGGACGATTTGCGCCTCGCCGCGTTCCAGTGCGCCATACCTAAGGACCGCCGAAATGAGGTCGGGCGCACGCTTGTCATCGACAGTATCTTCGACCAGACGTCGATAACGTTTTTCGAGACCGCCCAGGTCAAAGAGCTTGGCCGAGAAGGTGATCTGATCCAGCGCAACCTTCAGGAACCATTCGCAGTATGTCTTCAGGGCGGCCTCAGAGAGGTTACCTCGCCCGTCTCGATCGCCGCGCCGCGGGCTGTCGGCCATATCCATCATGCGCTTGTATTCTCCCCGGTCCGTCAATCCGCGCGCCAGCCCGCGCGAGACAGACCACAACCCTTGGCCGCCGATACCAGCCTCGAGCGCCATGGCATGTGACATCAGTCGGCTGACCCGCCCGTTCCCGTCCGGAAACGGGTGGATGTAGTTGAGCCGGTGGTGCGCCGAAGCGATGGCGATGATCCGTCCGCTCGCAGAGCGCCCCGCGATCTGAAAGCGTTTGTCGAAGTGGTCCATGAAGGCTGCAACTCGGCCGGAGGAGGGGGGCAGATGGCGGCCAACGGCGACTTCATTGTCGCCTGTCTGTCGCATACGACCCGGAACGATGGGTTCCGTCGTTCCGTCCGGGTGTTCGATGCGGCGGAATTCATCGGGTATCTCGTCGTAGAACGCCTTGTGCACCCAGGTCAGGAACTCGACGGATGTGGGCCGGAGCAAGATGCCTTCCCGGTGCATCTTGTCGATCGACCGTTGAACGATGACATGTGCGCGGGCTTCCAGCGCAAGCGGACGCGTCTCGGCTTCGAGTTCCGCTCCGGCAAGGGCCCGTTCGATATCGCGCGGGCGAGTGTTGTGCCCCTCGATCAGGTTCGAGTAGTAGCAGTTCATTACTCTGACCAAGTCCGCCAGCTCGGCCGCGCTGTCCGGATGCAGCCCCTGTCCAAGCCGGGCAGCCTCGCGCTGGATATCGACCGACAGGTCCGCCAGACTGGCGGGTATCTGCTCCTCGAAGAAGCACGGTTCTATCCTGCCGGGTGTCTCAAGCATTTTTTTGCCGATCTTGTAGGGGCGAAACTATCATCCTTTGTTACTCTTTTTGGTCATGAAGTCCAAGAGTTTGCCGATGTGTCTTGCCGATCATCTTTGCCGACATCAAGCATAGGTGCCGAGGCAGAACATTTACAATGTCCGAAGAGGTTTCGTCTGGCTCGCGCGGGCGCCAACCACTCCACTGTCACCGCGGAATTTCTCCGGCCAACACGGCCCGTCCATGGACCGCAAGGGTTGCCGTGAACCTCGGACATCCGAACTGCCGGATGACATCGAAGACACGCGCATCGTAGGCAGCTTGCCCGATGACCCGACACAGGTCCGATGCGTGAAACTGACGGTTTGCGCTTGGCGCAGCTTGGATCTGATTGTAGGAATGTCGTTACTCGCGGAACATTTTCATTAAGCTCGTAGGTTTCGGGCGAAGAGAAGGATGCGGCTCGAAACCGTGCCTAGATAACGGGCATTGGCGCGAAGATGATTCCGAGTTTCTGAGAAAAGTGACCGGTCAAGCTTCAAAGGTCAAAGCGCGCTAATAATCCGCCTTTCTTTTAAGTATCTCACCCAGGACCTCGATGCATGTCTGGAGCTTGTCTGGGTCGACATTGCCAACCAATTCCGCGTGGAAATCATTTATAAGTGGCGATATCTCGGCCAGTTTCTTCTTTCCCTTTCTCGTTAGAACAACCGTCCTTTTCCTTTGATCAGCGTCAGAAATCGACCGGGCTGCCAAGCCTTCATCAACCAGTTGGTCAACTGTGCGGCTGGTTGTCGATTGCTCCATTACACCCAGGGTTGCGAGTTGGCCGACGGTCAGTTCCCCGTGAGCTGACAGACTTGAAAGCAGCCGCAGCTTGGGCGTGGGCAGCTTCTCGCTGGCGAGCGCCTGATTCAGTTCCGAGCTCCAGATGTGCGTGATCCTGGTCAGTAGATACGGGAGAAAGGAGTTAAGCTCGCCGGGTGAGCCGTAGGGGAATTTCGGCTTTGGTATTTTTCGCGCTTCAGTCAAGGTTTGCACCCGTTTGCATCGTTTCAAGCATCCCACGCAACGCTGCGCTGGCTTCCATCATGTCTTTGTCGGAAACTGCACTCAATAGATCGGCGAGAATACGATTATGGGCTTCGCTCACCTGCTTGAACGTCGTAAGACCAGCATCGGTCAGCTTTGCCGAGAACGAGCGCCGATCGTCGGCAGACATCGCTTTGACGACCATTCCGTCCTTGATCAAACGATTCACCAGGCCCGAAACATTTCCGTTCGTGACCTTCAACGCACCCGACAATTTCCCCATACTGAGGCCATCAGGATTTCTGGCAAGCTGAGCCATGGCATCGAACTTGGCGAGGCTCAATCCCGTTTCTTCCAACAACTGTCTGTTGAGATCACCGAAGACCAACCCGTGCAAGCGCAGGATGTTTAGCCAAAGACGCGTTTGGTTCTGTTGCCGGTCGGATTTTGTGGCAGCTTCGCCCATGAACTCTTGTGGTTCTCCAATTAATCTCTGTCCGGTATATATGCTTCTGCATAGGTCAGCAATGCTTCGAGTATGTCATCGGGGATTTTGGTCGATTGGTGGGTATCCAGATTGGTCGTCACTGTTGTAAGCGTGCCGCGAACCGCCTCGCGCTGATCCTTCACGAGGTGAACCGTTAGCGTGTAAGATTTAATGCCGAACTTGTCGACGGCAACAAAGACCTCGGCCTCGTCACCCATCATGAAGGGTGCAAAGAAAGTTGCCGATGCGGCGACATAACCCAACCCGATGCGACGGCGCCCGATCACGTCTTGGTAGGGAATTCGCAAGGCGTCGTCGAACCATTCCTCGATTGCCCGATTGAAAACGTCAAAAAAGTTTGGCGTATAAACGATCCCGGCGGGATCACACTGGCCGTGGCGGAATTTTGTCTTGGTCGACCACATGCCGTCCGGAAAATCGTCCATTTCAAACGGTCGCGGGGTACTGTGTGTGTTCATGGATTGCACGACTTCTTTCAAAAAGATTGGATTGTCTTGATTGTTCCGTCGAGGTCATCACCGTCCCCGTCCTTGAGAGCGGAGCGCAGCAAACGATCCGCCCACATAGCGGCATCGTCGCGCTGCGAAATTGACCTGATGGTTTGCATGACTTTGTCAAACTTCGAATGGCCACGCGCGTGGGTGTCCGAGTAGCCTTTTATCAGGCGGCGCACATTCAGAATCGAAACTGCAAGGTCGTAGTTGTTTTGAAG
>JBARVN010000090.1:0-5346 GCA_049646285.1 Albidovulum sp.
CGACCGGGAAGAAAAATCCCGCGACATAGACGCCCCGCTCATAAAGCGCCGAGGCCATTGCCTGCGCCAGCTTGGCATCGCCCAGCATCACCGGGATGATCGGATGCTCACCCGGCAACAGCCGAAACCCGGCATCCTCCAGCCCCGCGCGCCAATAACGCGCATTGTCGAAAAGCTGGGTGCGCAGATCGTCTGCAGCCTCGACAAGATCCAAAGCTGCAATCCCCGCCGCCACGACCGCCGGCGGCAGGGCGTTGGAAAACAGATAGGGCCGCGCCCGCTGACGCAAAATATCGATGACCGGTTGCGGCCCAGCGATATAGCCGCCCAGCGCGCCGCCAAGAGCTTTGCCCAAGGTGCCGGTCAGGATATCGACGTCGACCCCGGCATGGGCGGGCGTGCCGCGCCCCTCGGGGCCCATGAACCCGGTGGCGTGGCAATCATCAACAATCACCAGCGCACCGTATTTTTCAGCCAGCGCCGTCACTTCGGGCAGCTTCGCCAGATAACCGTCCATTGAGAAGACACCATCGGTGGCGATCATGATGAACCGCGCACCATCCGCCCGCGCCGCCTGCAACTGCGCCTCAAGATCTGCCATATCCGAATTGGCATAGCGATAGCGTTTTGCCTTACAAAGCCGGATGCCATCGATGATCGACGCATGGTTCAGCGCATCCGAAATCACCGCATCCTCGGGGCCCAGCAACGGCTCGAACAGCCCGCCATTGGCGTCAAAACACGCGGCGAACAGGATCGAATCCTCCTTGCCAAGAAACCGCGCGATCCGCGCCTCCAACTCCCGGTGCAGATCTTGCGTGCCGCAGATGAAGCGGACCGATGCCATGCCATATCCATGATCGTCCATCGCCGCCTTCGCCGCTGCAATCAGCGCCGGATGATCCGCCAGCCCCAGATAATTATTGGCGCAAAGGTTCAGCATATCTCGCCCGGCCACTTTCACATGTGCGCCCTGCGCCGAGGTGATCAGTCGCTCGCGCTTCATAAGCCCGTCCGCCTCAATCCCGCGCAGCGTCTCGTCCAGATGATCCAGAAAGGCAGTCTTATCCCGCATGGCAGAAACTCCTCCAATATCACGGATATAATATAGCGCCACCACGGCATGTCAATATCACGGATATGCATCCAACAAACAGGAACCTGCGATCAGCTTCTTCTGTTCTAAAACACCTCCGCCGGAGGCTTCCGCACTCACAACCCGCGCGCCGGTCAGCTGTTTTGCACAATCAAAATTGCCCGCGCAGCGCCTCCGTCGGCCTCGATCCGGTGCGGCCGGTCGGCAAAATACCTCGCCGTATCGCCCACTCTCAGCCGCTGCATCTCTTCGCCCGAAACCACGGTCACCGCCCCGTCAAGCACCGTCAGATGTTCGCGGCAGCCCGGCCCATGCGCATCGCTGACCAACCGGCCACGCGCATCGAAGACCAGATCATAGACCTCGTGCTCACCCGCCGCCTCGGCGGGCGACAGGATGCGGATGCGAACGCCTTGCCCCCGACCCGCGATCACAGGCGCGGCTTCCGAGCGGATGACCTCTATCCCGGGTGCCGTGCGCCCCTCCAGCAGCCCTGCAAAGTCGACCTGCAAGGCCTGCGTCAAATTCCACAAGGTGGACACTGTGGGGCTGGATTCTCCCCGCTCGATCTGACTGACCATGGACCGCGACACACCCGAAAGCTTCGCCACGGCGTCAAGGCTCAGGCCTTTGGATTTCCGCGCCTCTTTCAAAGAGGCTGCAAGACGGTCGTGAATATCAGCGCGCGTGTTCATTGTGTAAAAGTGATCCTGCTAAGTCAAAAGGTCAACGGGGCAACATTTCTTCGCCGTCCGGGTCCGCCGTCTCGGTCGTCAGCCAGTCGCGAAACGCCTGCAAGGGCGGATACCACGCGCCGACCGAGGGCCAGACGAGAAAATAACTACCTTCGCCCTGCACCGGCTCACCGAAGGCCTCGACCAACCGCCCATCCGCCAGTTCTGGCTTGGCAAGGAACTCCGGCAAAAGCGCAACACCAAGCCCATGGATCACGGCTTGAATCATAGGCGCGAACTGATCAAAGAGCATCCCCTGCCTGCCCTGCTGGTCAACCCCATGATGGGCAAACCATGCCGACCATGCATTTGGCCGCGTCTCCAATTGCAACAACGGCAAGCCGACTAAATCGGCGGCCGCCCCCACAGGATGCCCCGCCAGAAACCCCGGCGCGCAGCAGGCCACCAAGCGTTCGTCAAACAATTTGACCGAACCGGTTCCACTCCAGTTATCCACACCGAAATGGATTGCGGCATCAAACCCCTCTTCTTCGAAATCAAAAGGTTTCAACCGCGTGCCAAGATTGATCGTGATGCCTGGATGATCCCCCAGAAATCTCGACAACCGAGGTGCAAGCCAGCGCGTGCCAAACGTCGGCAAGATGGCCAGCGACAGCGTTCCGCCCCCAGTGTTCGAGCGCGCGCGCATCGAGCCCCGCGAGATCAGATTAAGCGCCTTCTCTACGTCGCGCGCATAGGCCAGCGCATGGTCAGTCGGCACCAGCCGCCGCCGCTCTCGCAAGAACAGCGTAACACCCAGTTGCGCCTCCAGATTCTGGATTAACCTGCTGACCGCACCCTGCGTCAGGTCAAGATCGCGTGCGGCTGCCAGTGTCGATCCGGTGCGGATCACCGATTCGAACGCTGTCAGCAATGAAATCGAGGGCAGCAACCGGCGCGGCGTGGCCATTTATATGCGCTCCATACATATATAGAGGCCAGAATAGCGCTATTCTCGCATCAAACAATGGCCCATAGTGCATAAAACCCCGTGCGAGGCCCACCATGTCCGACCCGTTCCGCCGCTCTGCCCGCATCAACGCGGTCGAACTGTCAGAGATCCTTAAGATCTCTGAACTGGCCGATGCGCTGAAACGCGAGGGCCGCGACGTCATCACACTTGGCACCGGAGAACCGGATTTCCCTACTCCCCACCATGTGATTGAGGCCGCACATCAGGCCGCTCTGGCCGGTGAAACCACCTATACCCTTACCGCCGGCACGATCGAGCTGCGCCGCGCCATCGCCGAGTCCTGCCAGCGCGAGAACGGCTACAAGCCGGAAATGGCCGAAATAATAGTCTCAACAGGTGCGAAGCAGGTGCTCTACAACGCCTTCGCCGCAACGCTCGATCCGGGCGACGAAGTGTTGATCGTGGCACCTTATTGGACGAGCTACCCCGACATCGTCACGGTCTGCGACGGCAAACCCGTTGTCTTGCCGACCACCGCTGAAACCGGGTTTCGCATAACGCCCGACCAGCTTCGTGACGCAATCGGACCGAAGACCCGTTGGCTTCTTCTGAATTCGCCCTCGAACCCGTCAGGCGCAGTCTATTCAAAGGAAGACCTGGAGGCGCTGGCCGAAGCCTTGCGAGACACACCTCATGTCGGCATCATGGTTGATGAGATCTACCAGCATATCTCCTATGTGCCTTTCCATTCATTCCGAACTGTGGCGCCAGATCTCGCCGACCGGACACTGATCATAAACGGCGTGTCAAAAAGCTACGCGATGACAGGTTGGCGTATCGGCTGGGGGATCGGTCCGAAACGCCTGACTGCCGCGATGCTGGCGATCCAGAGCCAGATCACTTCAGGCCCGTCCTCAATCAGCCAGGCCGCAGCGGCAGCCGCCCTTGACGGGACACAGCAGCTTCTGGCCGAACGGTGCGATGACTTTCGCGAACGGCGCGATATGTTGGCCGCGGCACTGAACGCAACCGGCCTTCTCAAATGCCGCTCTGCCGACGGCGCCTTTTACCTTTTCCCCGACTGCTCGGACACATTCGGCAAGATCACATCAAGCGGACGCCAGATCGCCACGGATGCTGATTTCTGCGAAGCCCTTCTGGAAGAAGAGGGTGTCGCCCTCGTCCCCGGCCGCGCTTTCGGCACACCGGGATATGTCCGGCTGTCTTACGCCTATTCCCCGGCCTCGCTGAGCGAGGCCGCCACCCGCATCGCGCGCTTTTGCGCGTCACTGAAGTGAGGACCCCAATGGCCCTGAAACCCAAAGACGCCCCCGACCTGTCCCGTTTCGACTGGGAAGACGCCTTCCGCATGGAAGATCAGCTGTCCGAGGAGGAACGCATGTTGCGCGACGGCGCGCGCACCTATGCACAAGAAAAGCTGCAACCCCGTGTGATTGAAGCTTACCGTGAAGAAAAGACCGATCCTGAAATTTTCCGCGAGATGGGCGAGATGGGCCTTCTTGGCGTCACTATACCCGAAGAATACGGCGGATTAGGCTCTTCTTACGTGGCCTACGGTCTTGTCGCGCGCGAGGTAGAGCGCGTGGACAGCGGCTACCGCTCGATGATGTCGGTGCAGTCCAGCCTCGTGATGTACCCGATCTATGCCTACGGCTCGGAGGAGCAGCGCCAGAAATATCTGCCGAAACTGGCCTCGGGCGAGTTCATAGGCTGCTTCGGCCTGACCGAACCCGATGCCGGTTCCGACCCCGCTGGCATGAAGACCCGTGCTGCGAAAACCGCGAGTGGCTATGTGCTGAACGGCGCCAAGATGTGGATCTCCAATTCACCCATCGCCGATGTCTTCGTCGTTTGGGCCAAGTCCGAAGCCCACGGCGGCAAGATCCGCGGCTTCGTTCTTGAGAAGGGCATGAAGGGGCTTTCCGCCCCGAAGATCGGCGGCAAGCTTTCATTGCGCGCCTCGATCACCGGCGAGGTCGTGATGGACAATGTCGAGGTTGGCGAAGATGCGCTCTTGCCGAATGTCGAAGGCCTGAAAGGCCCGTTCGGCTGCCTCAACCGTGCGCGTTACGGGATCAGCTGGGGCGTGCTTGGGGCTGCCGAATTCTGCTGGCACGCGGCGCGGCAATACGGGCTGGACCGCAAGCAGTTCAACCGACCGCTGGCCCAGACCCAGCTCTATCAGTTGAAACTCGCCAATATGATGACCGAAATCTCACTCGGCCTGCAGGCCTCTTTACGCGTCGGTCGCCTGATGGATGACGCCAAAGCCGCGCCCGAGATGATCTCTATCGTCAAGCGCAACAATTGTGGAAAGGCGCTCGATATCGCGCGCATTGCCCGCGACATGCATGGCGGCAACGGCATTCAGGAAGACTACCAGATCATGCGCCACGCGATGAACCTCGAGACGGTCAACACCTATGAGGGCACGCATGACGTCCACGCCCTGATCCTCGGGCGCGCGATCACCGGGCTGCAGGCCTTCTTCTGATTTCTTCTGTTCAAAATTACCTCCGCCGGAGGCTCCCGGACCATTCCGCAGACGCCTCCGGCGGAGGTATTTGAAACAGAAGAAGCTG
>JBARVN010000091.1:0-2839 GCA_049646285.1 Albidovulum sp.
CTTCTTGCCCTGACAAGGTCGTCAAGTTTGGCTCTGAAAGGGTGCGTACAAGCCCTTTGCTTTCCAGAGCTTCCAGCAAAATGCCCAACCTTACGCTTCCTGACGTAAAGCCAACACCAAATGCACCGGTACTCGTCGTTGAGAAACCGCCGCCATTGGCAACGCTAACGGCGCCATTCAGGTTAGTGCCTGTTCCGCCTTCAATATTAGTGGACCGACCCGCGGCGGTCGAAATGCCAAGGCTTGTGCTCAACTCTTTCGTTACAGAACGCTGCACTTCGGCAAAACGAACCTTGAGCATTACCTGCTGTACGCCACCGACGCCCATCAAATTTGATACACGCCCAGGTGCGTAGCGTTCTGCGAGATCCAATGCGCGATCGAGCTTCGCGATCGAAGAAACCACGCCAGACAGGACAATCCCATCATTGGCGGTGCGGACTTCGATTTGCTCACCCGGCAAGATCTGCTGGAGTCGTTCTTTGAATTCACCGACATCCAGAGATACCTGAACATCAACGTTGGTGATCAACTGACCATCGGGCGCAAGAAGCGTCAGGGTTGTGCGCCCCGGTGCTTTGCCCAGTACATAAATCGACCGGTCTGAAAGGGTCGAGATATCCGCAATCCCGGGATTGGCGATCGACAGCTCTGCAAAGGGCTGGTCGGCTTCGACAATCACGGCGCGGTTCATTGCAACGTTCAACGCGCTCGACACAGATCCATTGACGATCTTAAGTGTCTCCGCCTGAACGGCTGGTATGGCAGTCATTGTAAGCGATGCGCCCACGATTCCTGCCGCAAATAGTCTTTTCATGCTCATGTGACCTGCCTCTCCGATCACGCCTCATTGTGGGTCTTTGTCTGCCCATATTGTCGCTACAATGCGGTAGGATGATAATATTTGCAAGAATCAAGAGGTTGCATGGTTGTCCTTATGTGGACCTTGAGCAACAGTGTGACAGGTTTAGCGGAACGGCAACAGGCCAGCCACCATATCCGGTAGCTGGCCTGTGATGGTCAAGACCTGGCCTTAGTTTGTGCAGGGTATGATGGTTTCGACAATCTCGCCACCTTTGTTGGTACGGATCGAGCAGATGCGTTCCGGCGCCGCTTCGGCTTCGGGTGCCGCTTCGACAATCCCCAACAGGCTGTTGCGGTCGATTTCAATCGCACCGATTGCTTCCTGGTCGCCGGTTCCGACCAGTGCCAAAGTCAGGCGGCCGGTCTGCTGGGCCAGGGCAAGCGACGCAACTTGCGTTGATGTCGCTTCAACCGTTACGGTCCTCGCGATCATGGTTTCTTCGCTTCGATCGGCATCGGCGCTTTGGTTGATCGCGATCAATCGTACGCCTTGGTCGATAAGCTTGGTCGTGTCCTGACCAGAGATATTTCCACCCCAATAGATGTCAACCCGATCGCCCGGGCGCAAAAAGCCGGATACGCCGGATGAGACGTCGACGTTGATGGTGAATGCGCGCATTCCCGATGACAGATTGGCATTGATACCTGCGTCAATGCCAGGGTCCGTTACCTTCAAGCCCAGAAGTGGTTCAAACGGTTCATAGCTGCGCAGCGCGGCGCGCGGGCGGGTTTCACCTTCCCAGAACACCGGGATAACACTAGCATTTCCATCTTGTGGGGCGACTACCGCGTTGAAAACACTGGCCGGGACCTTTCCCTCTTGGACCTTGATGACTTCAAGGTCCGCGCGGGTAAAACGATCGCCGTATTTCAGCGCTTTCTTGGTGACGACAATATCCACAAGCCGCGGTGCACGGGCCTGTTCCAAGGCAAGCGCGTCGCGCTCAGCCTGCGTTTCGGCGATATAGCCCTGAGCCATGTAGACAGCAAAGCCGGCCAACGCGACCCCAAGCACCAAAACCAAGCCAAATACCAAACGCATTACACATCCTTTCGTCGATAAGACTTCTGCGCCGGATCGGTTCCGGTCGCACCCCACGTCTCTTTAACGCGGAATATTGCTGCGGAATACGGCGAAATGGAGGTCAAAGCGTGCCAGATGGGGGGAATTTGCTGTTTTTGGAAACATTCGGCAAGACTTTGCCCGCAAACGACGCAAGCGCCCACCGAGTGGGCGCCTGAACCATCTTTGGTTCGGTCCAGCGACACGCGCTAGCCGTCGTTAAAACGTGGTATCGACCGATTGGCTTGAAAGGAAGTTTTCAACGCTCATGCCAACCGTCGTCATGTTGCCGCGGATACCTGCCATTGCGATCCCGAGCAAACCGATTACAGCTGCCGTCAACACAACCCAGTCGACCGTGACAGCGCCGTCTTCGGCCTTGGCGAAACCCAAAATATTGTTCCAGACGTTCATTTCTTACTCCGATTAACCTTACTTAGGGTTTGTATGCTTGGCGTATTTTGTGCCCAGCGCTGTACCGTTAACTCAATGGACCATTTTTTCGTGGCATGATTGGGGCAGTTCTGGTTCATTTTAGGGTAGAGTGGCTTGTCGAAGAAACAATCCGTTTCCTGATTCGGCGTTCATGGCGGCGCTTATGAAGGATAGGTAAGTTGCGCATGAAAACCGGGCGGCACCTGTTGCGGCTGAAGGCGTCATGGTTCTTGCACCTTATGAATCTGGTACGGTCCGCTCCCGCCTTTTTTCTTGCAAACCATCTACCAAACGGGACCTCTGCCGGGTCATTGGCGGCGCGCCGGAGGTTTTGCGAGGTCTGCACACGAAAAAACCGCGCCCCGGAAGGGGGCGCGGCTATAAACTTCGCTCTAGCCTGTGTGGCTATTAGCCAACCGTCTGGCTGGAGAGGTAGTTGTTGATTTTCGTGGTCAGGTTGCCTGTGCCCTTTTTGAC
>JBARVN010000092.1:0-21080 GCA_049646285.1 Albidovulum sp.
AGGATCGAGCCGAGGACAAGGGCAATCAAAACTGTAAGCGGCACAAATGAAATCAGCAGATCTTTGTAGATTTTCGATGGTGGCGGCACGTCTTTAAGATTGGGCTTGGGCGCCAGCGACGGGTTGAACCAAACACGCACCAGCACATAAACAATGTAAAGCCCGGCCAGCAGCAATCCGGGGAACACGGCAGCTGCATAAAGGCGCAAGGGTGACAGGTTGCCGATGGCGGCATAGACGATCAGCATGATCGACGGCGGGATCAAAATACCCAGCGTTCCACCGGCACAGATCACGCCCGACGCGAAGGATTTATTGTATCCGGCATTGGCCATCGCCGGATAGGCCAGAAGGCCCATCAACGTCACAACCGCGCCAACGATCCCCGAAGCTGTTGAAAACACTGCACAGGTCAGAAGGGCTGCAATCGCAAGGCTGCCGGGCAGGTTCCGCGCCGCCATGTAGAGCGAAAAGAACAACCGGTCCACGATATTGGCCCGTTCCACCACATAGCCCATGAACAAAAACAGCGGGATCGCGACCAGCGTGTCATTCTCCATCACTGAATAGGTGTTCTGGTTCAGAAGGTAGAAGATGTTGTTGTTGAATATGTCTGAAAAAGTTTCGATGCCGCCTTGATAATAAGCGTAATAACCGAAACCGACGCCCATGGCGATCAGGGTGAAAGCAATCGGAAAGCCAAGCAGCACCAGCACGATAAACATGCACAGCATCAAGATGGCGACTTCGGGATTTGTCATCATTTTCTCTTTCGCGAACGCTGCTGCTTATTTTGTGGACGGCACAATGACCGGGATCGCGTCTGGATCCATGTGCATCAACAGATCCTCGGTCTCTTTCACATCATCCAGCCGGTCCATCCACACGCCGGTGCGCATCGCGCTCCAACAGCGGACAAGTTCGGCGACGCCTTGCACAAGCAACAGGCCGCCAGCCAGCGGGATCAGCGTTTTGAAGAAATAGATCTGGATGCGGGCAGGGCTGTTCCAGCTGACTTCCTTATAGCGCCAGCTGTCTGACGCGATTTCCCAGCCATACCAGAACAAGGCCAGAATGCCGGGGAAGAAGAAGAGCAGATAGAGCAAGAAATCAACCCGCGCCTGCCAGCGTACAGAAAAGAGACGGTAAAGCACGTCGCCCCGCACGTGGCTGTCTTGTGCCAAGGCGTAGGGGCCTGCCATCAAGAACAAAGCGCCGTACATCTGTACCATCATGTCGAACGCCCACACCGTAGGGGAGTTCAACGCATAGCGCACGAACACCTCATAAGTGACTGAGAGTGTCAGGATAAGAATGCACCATCCAAAGGCGCGTCCAACCCAAATACTCAGGCCTTCAACTGAATGCACGAACTTGATCACGTTTGCCTCCCCCTTTGGCAATCGAAATCCGGGGGCCGTCTGGGGCCCCCGGATTATATCATGTTTCAGTCAGATCAACCGAAGTAGTGGTTGTAGGCCAGTTTGTAGTCTGGCTGGTTGAGATTCAGGTACCCCATGACGTTTTTCGCATAGGCCTTCTGGCTGTCGATCACCTTGGCAAAGAACGGATCTTCCGCCGAGATACGGTCAACCACAATGTCCCAGGCCGCAAGCTGCGCCGCCATAACATCGTCCGGCGTGCGCCAGACATTCACACCTTGCTCGTCGCGCAGGGTGTTCAGGTCATCTGCGTAGCGCTTTGTGTTGTGCCAGTAGAAGTTGGAATTTTCAGCCTCGGATGCATATTTAAGGATCGCCTGAAGCTCTGCTGGCAGCGCTTCATACTTCTCCTTGTTGAACGAGACTTCGAAGAATTCCTGCGACTGGTGATAAGAGGCCAGCATGTAGTCCTTGGACACATCTTGCATGCCAAAGTCACGGTCAGAGGTTGGGTTGTTGAACTCAGCCGCGTCGATCAGGCCGGATTTCATTGCAGGCTGAATTTCACCACCAGGCAGCTGAACGACCGACATACCCATTTCCAGCACCACGTCTGCTGCAAGGCCAACGGTGCGGTACTTCAGGCCTTTCATTTGATCGGCTGAGGTGATCCGCTCTTTGAACCAGCCAAGCGGCTGCGCGGGCATCGGTGAGTTGAAGAAGGACACGATGTTCAAGTCCAGCGAAGCCATCAGCTCATCGAACAGCTCCTGACCGCCGCCATAGTTGACCCAGCCCAGCACTTCCTGGCTGGACCAGCCAAAGCAAGGGCCGGTGCCGAACAGCGATGCGGTCTTTGACTTTGAATACCAATAGGCAGGCACGTAGTGGCATGCATCCAGAACGCCGCGGTGAACTGCGTCTTGCATCTGCGATGTCTTCACCACGGAGTCGACGGCCAGAAGATCGATCTTCAGCGCGCTGCCGGCCATCGCATGAACGCGGTCAACATAGGACTGCGCGTTTTCAAGAAAGATACCGCCGCCCCAGGCTGCTTGCATCTTAAGCGTGGTGGTCTCGGATTGGGCAAGTGCAGGTGTCGCCAAAGCTGCGGCGCCGACAACGGCCGAGCCGCGCAGAAACTTTCTGCGGTTCAATGTGTCAGTCATGGTTCCTCCCAAGGAAATCAGGCAGTGTTCTGCCTCGTTTAGCCGCTATGGGTCGAGCGACCCACGCGGCGATTTGGAGCTCTGCTCTGAATTCATTGATCTTTTCATCAAAATGACGCCATTGCCTTCGTCGAGAAAAGCGCTTGCACCCGTTCAGAACATCAAGCTCAACATATCAGCGGGGCAGAACCGGGCAACCCGATGAAGTGGATAGTGCATATCGAATTATTAGATGTGGTAATTTTATCTTACCATTTCCGCGACAGTGTCGGCGATCAGGCTTCGCAACCATAGATGCATCTTGGAATGATGGGTGCGCGCGGTCCAGAACATACTGATATTGAACGCACCGGAAAACGGGCAATCGACGCGAACCAGCGGATCGGTGATCCTGTTTGCGATGCGGCTTGGAACCGTTGAAATCATATCGGTGCCAGCCAAAAGACCGGTCAGGTTTTCCGGGCTGGGGATCGTAAGAGTTTCGTGAATCGAACGGCCGCTTTTTTCAACTTCGACAAGATAGGATGACCGCCATTTGCCCCCGTATGAGACCAAAGCATGATTGGCGTTGCAATAGATGTCTTTGGTCAGCGGGGCCCGTGCCAGCGGGTTGTTGCGATCCATGACGCAGACATAATATTCGCCAAAAAGTTTGCGCGTGAAGAACCCGCTTTCTTCGGTTGGGATCGGGGTCAATAGAATGTCGGTTTTCCCGGCACGCAGCTGATCATGACCCTCGGTCAGAGATTGCAGCATCTGCAATTGGATGCCGGGCGCGTGCGCACGAAGGACCTTGACCAGTGTCGGCAGGACGGTGACGCGTTCGTAATAGTTGGATGAAATCCGCACGTTGGCTTTTGCCGTAGACGGGTCAAATTCGGTGGGCTGCACCATGCTGGAATATTGATCTAGGATTTCCTCTGCGGCGGCGACAATCTCTTCGCAGCGCTGCGTCGGGGTGATGGCACCGCCTTCACGGACAAATAAAGGATCGTCATAGGCGCGCCGCAACCGGTCGATGGTATAGCTGACTGTCGATTGGCTTAGGTCCAACAGTTCGGCGGCTTCGGAAAAGGAGTTGTGAGAATAGACAAAGCACAGCGTCCGCAAGGCGGCGAAATCGATTGACAGCGGGTCGGTTTTGTTCAGTGGTGCCACGTCTTCCCCGACCAGCTGTTTGGGCAACTATAGACCCAAATCTCAAAAGACGCATCACCTGCGTTATGCATTGGGGGCGTGTTCAGATGTCACCGTGCGCCCGGGCAAAAGCCGCGCCAGGGCGTGGTGAGTGGGCGATGGAGCCCCTCGTTTTTCTGCGCCGGTCTGCTCATTTCGCAGGCTGCGGTCTTAGTCGTTCAGAGCGGCGCGCAGTCGATAAAGAAGGCCCGGTTGCTTCGCAAGCTCGACAGTATCAGGGTAGCGGGCGCTCCGGTCACGTAGTCCGGATTTGCGACGGGCTGTCTCGGGATTTCCGATGAAAAGGGCCGCCAGAGAGTCATTGCCCGTCGTCAGGATCGGTCTTTGGTATTCGTGTAGCATCACTACCTCGCAAGAATATTCCATATTGGTTAACTGCCATGCACGCCGGGCGGTCCCGTGGCAGCAATTAGCCATAGGCGGTGTCTTTTCGGGATATTTCCAAGGCGCAGCCCCGTTGCCACCGTCGATGCAACAACGGGCGGCTGCGGATGGCCATATAGCCAAGCTAAATTCATTTTTAGTATACATCCAAATCTCTCTCGTTATGTTGGCAGCGCAAAGTTTGCGCCCGCTCAGCGGTCCGGAGGGAGTAATGGTCATGTCTTCGACGACGAAAAAACGAAAACAAACAGGGCAACCAACGAAGCTTGGCAGCGCCATCCGGCATCGTCGCAAGGCGCTTGGAAAGACGCTTGAAAACGTCGCGGATGAGGCCGAGCTGACGACGGGGTTCATCTCTCAGGTTGAGCGCGGAATCAGTTCTCCTTCGCTGTCTTCACTGATGTCAATTGCGGCGTCACTTCAGACCAGCGTCGAGCAACTTGTCAGTGTTCCTGAAAAATATTCTGAGTATGTTCAAAAAGATCGGCGGCAATCTTATACTTTGGGCACAGAAGGCAGGTTTTATGAAAAGCTTGGTCCGGGGTTTCCGGGCGCGCTTATCAACTCACAGATCATCCACCGGCCAGCGGGGCACGAATCTGAGAAGATGTGCCATCAGGGTGAGGTGTTCTGTTATCTCTTGGCCGGTGAAGTCGAATACCATCTGAATGGAGAAGTGTTCATCATGAAGCCCGGTGATGTTATTCACCATCACACCTCCAAGCCACATTTCTCGCGGGTGCTTGGTAAGGCTGGATCTGTTGAGCTGTGGGTCAGCACGTCGCCGATGAGCAATGTCGACGATGGCGACAATTGAGGCTGGGTCTTGTCAAAAGTGCTATTTAAAAGAATGAGATAGTAGAATTTTCGGCGCGACACCATGGCGTTGGAGGTTGTATTTGCAGCAATACTAAATAATATTTTAGTATTTTTAAAAAAATCACCTATTGTCCCCTCATGACAAAGAATCGTTCTGGGAGGACTTTTGAGATGAAACGCACCTTAACGGTCGCAGCACTTGCACTTACCACTGCGCTCACCACGCCGGTCTTGGCACAAGAGCGCGGCGGGACCATGAACTTTGCGCGCTATGACGGATCCCGGCTGATCGACCCGATTTATGCCGACCGCAATCCCGACATCTGGATGGTTGGCAGCATTTTTGACACGCTGTTGCGGTCGTCGGAGGACGGCAAATCCATCGTTGGGGGGCTGGCGGAGAGTTTTACGGTTTCCGAAGACGGCCAGACCGTCACCCTGACGCTCCAAGAGAACCTGAAATTCGCCGATGGGTCTCCGCTTGATGCTGACGATGTGCTTTATTCGCTCGGGCGGGCCCGCAATCCCGACCTGGGCCCATGGGCCGGAATGCTTGGCAACGTTGCGGATGTTACCGCCGACGGCAACACCATCACGTTAAACCTCAGCCAGCCGGATCCGACGATCCTGTCGATGCTGGCGACGTTCAATACCGCCATCGTCAACAAGGATGTATTTGACGCGGCCGAAGGTGCGACAGATCAAGAGAAATCGGCTGCAATCTTTGCAGCCGGCGGTCCCGGTGTCGGATCGGGTTCGTTCTATCTTTGCGGCTTTGAGCAAAGCGCTTCGATGGATTTCTGCGCTAACGAACATCACTGGGAGCTTGGCGCGGATGGCAAACCGCTGCCCTATCTGGACAAGGTTCATTTTGAAATCATCCCCGACGACGCGACCCGGATTCTGAAGTTGCAGGCCGGCGAGGTTGACGCGGTTGAGTTTGTGCCGTTCAGCCGTGTGGCCGAACTGGACGCAGATCCGATGATCAATATGAACCTCTACCCGTCCACGCGGATCATCTATGCGCCGATCAATGCGCGCGAAACCCGCGCCGATGGCTCGGCGAACCCCCTGCACGATGTGCGGGTACGTCAGGCAATTAACTATGGCACCAATAAAGACGCGCTGATCGGTCTGGTCTTGCAAGGGGCCGGTCAACCGATGACGGCGCCTCTGATGTCGTCTTCGACGCGTCTGGCCACCGACATGGATCTGTATTCCTACGATATGGAAAAGGCCAAGGCGCTGATCGAAGAGGCCGGTCTGGCACCCGGCACCACGATTACGCTGACCACATTGGCCGGATCTTCCGATGACGCCACCATCTTTGCAGCTTTGCAGCAGATGTGGGCACCATTGGGCATTGATCTGGTCGTCGAACAGGTCGATGGCCCAACCCGCGGCGCAAAGAACCGCTCGGGCGAATTCGATATCCACACCTATGGCTGGGTTGATGACGTGAATGATCCAAGTCAGGTCACCGGTTGGCTTGGCTACACACCGGTGCGCCACGCCGTTGGCACAGGCTGGGAAAGTGCCCGGTTCAACGAATTGTTCGAGGCCTCGGGCAGCGAGATGGACGAGGCCAGCCGGGCCGCGCAATATGCCGAGATGCAGACAATCTATGCCGAGGCAGCACCGCTTTTGTTCATGTATGAAACACCGTTTGCAGTGGCTGTTTCGTCCGTGATCGACGGCTATGTGCAAACGCCGCTGGGTGCGAACATCTTTTCACGCGCCACCGTCAGCCGCTGACAAACAATGTCGCCGCCGGTTCGTCCGGCGGCGATTTTCAGGGACGGGAAAGACCCATGGCCGGACTCCAGTATGTTTTAAAGCGCCTTGCGCTGATGGTCCCCACATTCCTTTTGGTGATGATCATCATCTTCTTGCTTGTGCGCATGCTGCCGGGCGATCCGGCGTTGGCCATTGCAGGCGATAAGGCATCGGATGCGGATCTTGCAGCCATTCGTGAAAAGCTTGGGCTGAACGAACCGTTTCTGGTGCAGTTCTGGCTGTTTTTCACCAACACGCTGCAA
Organism: Albidovulum sp.; assembly: GCA_049646285.1. GTDB lineage: Bacteria > Pseudomonadota > Alphaproteobacteria > Rhodobacterales > Rhodobacteraceae > Albidovulum. The sequence goes on from JBARVN010000092.1 coordinate 6,991, forward strand.
GGCGATCTTGGCCGGTCTATCCTGATGCGCACGCCGGTGTTGGGTGTAATCCTTGAACGGCTTCCGACAACTGCTTTTCTGGCGGCATTTGCCGTATCGCTGTCGTTGCTGATCGCAGGCCCGCTGGCCTTTGTGGCCGCCCTGAACCGGGGCCGCTGGCCCGACACCGTGATCCGCACGGTTTTTCAGGTCGGCTTGTCGATGCCGGTTTTCTACATCGGTCTGATCCTTCTGACCTTCCTTGCCGCACATCTGCGCTGGTTTCCGGTGGGCGGCCACGGAGAAGGTTTCGCAGGCCAACTGTACTATCTGTTCCTGCCATCGGTGACGGTCGCCCTTTATACATCGGCGATCATCATGCGAAATCTGCGCTCGGCAATCATCGAAGTTCTCGATGCCGAATATGTTCAGTTCGCCCGTGCGAAAGGGCTGCCCGTTCGCCTGATCCTGGGCCGCCACGTATTGCGCAACGCCCTGATCTCGACGGTAACCTTGCTGGGGCTGTCCATCGGCAATCTGATGAGCGGAACTCTGGTCACCGAAACCGTTTTCGCGGTGCCGGGTCTGGGGCGGCTTATGTTAGAGGCGATCTTCGCGCGTGACTATCCGCTTATCCAAGGCCTGACGCTGACCTTCGCGGTCCTTGTCTCGGTCGTGTTCTTGCTGACGGACCTGTTTCAAAGCCTGCTTGATCCGAGGATGCGCCTTTCATGACCGATCTTGCCAATGTGAACGCAGCAGCAACCTCCGCGCAGAAATCCCGCCTGCATTTGGCGCTGCGCAAACCCGGATTTCTGGTCGGAGCGGTTATCATCGTCATCTCGGTCCTGTTTGCCGTCATGCCGGGCGTCTTTTCGCCCTATGATCCGAACTTCATCGACTACACGGCAGTGCGTCTGCCGCCAAGCTGGGACCATCCTTTCGGGACCGATATGCTGGGCCGCGATGCCCTGTCCCGCGTGATCCATGCCTATACGGTGAACATGCAGATGGCCGTGTTGGCGACGGTCTTTGCGTTGACCATCGGCGTGACCGTCGGCGCCTTGGTGGGGTATTATCGCGGGATAGCCGATATGATCTTCGGCCGCGTGGTTGATGCGGTCATCACCTTTCCCTTCCTTGTTCTGGTGATCGCGGTCGTCGCGGTGCTTGGGCCGGGCCTGATCAACATGTATATCGCCATCACCGTGGTGGGCTGGGTTTACTATGCCCGCCTGATGCGCGCGGAAATCATTGCGCAAATGGGCAATGACTATGCCAGCGCTGGCATCGTGATGGGGTATTCTGACCGCCGCATCATCTTCCGCCACCTTCTGCCCAATGCGATCACGCCGGTGGTTGTCTATTGGATGACGGATATGGCGCTGGCGATCCTTCTGGGATCGTCGCTGGGATATCTGGGGCTTGGCGCGCAGCCGCCGCAAGCGGAATGGGGCGTACTGATCGCGGAAGGCCGAAATTTCATCACAACCGCCTGGTGGCTTAGTCTGATGCCCGGCATCGCCATCGTTCTGACGGGCCTTGGCTTTTCGCTGATTGGCGATGGCATGGCTGATCTTTTGCGGCCTCGTGGGTGAGGAACGAACAATGAGCAAAGAAATCATCCTTGAGGTCGCCAACCTTTGCACCACCTTTACCCGGGGCGGCGTCGCCTTGCCTGCCGTGCGCGATGTCAGCTTTTCGCTTGGCAAAGGCGAAGTGCTGGGGCTGGTGGGCGAAAGCGGGTCAGGCAAAAGCGTGACGCTGCGCTCGATCCTTGGCCTGACGCGGCGCTACGGCGAGGTGACAGGCTCGGTGCGCTGGCAGGGGCAGGAGCTGACCGCCATGTCCGAACGCAACATCCGCCGGATCCGCGGCAATGAGATCGCGATGATCTTTCAAGAACCGATGACCTCGCTCAATCCGCTTTTGTCCGTCGGGACGCAGATCACCGAAACGCTGACGGCGCACACGGATCTGAACCGGGCAGCCCGCCGTGACCGGGCGATTGAAATGCTCGACCAGGTGGGAATTCCTTCCGCATCCTCCCGGCTTGAGGAATACCCCCATCAATTCTCTGGCGGTATGCGACAGCGCGTGATGATCGCGATTGCGCTTGCTGCCAGCCCAAAGCTTTTGCTGGCGGACGAACCGACCACGGCGCTTGACGTCACCATTCAGGCGCAGATCCTCGATCTGATCCTGAAACTGGCCGACAAGATGTCGATGGGGGTGGTGCTTGTCACGCATGACCTTGGGGTCGTGGCGCAGACCTGCGAAGACGTCGCAGTGATGTATGCCGGAAGAATTGTCGAGCAAGGTGCGGTGCGTCAGGTCCTGCGCGCACCGCGCCACCCCTACACCGTTGGTCTGATGCGTTCGGTGCCGCAAGACGTAGCGCCGCGCACGCAGCTTTATTCTGTGCCGGGCACGCCCCCCAGCCTTGAAGCCCTTCCGCAAGGCTGCGCCTTTGCGCCCCGATGCAAAGCAAGAAGCGACGAGTGCTTGGTGTCGCGACCGGCATTGCAGCAGATCGCGAATGATCGCCGGGCGGCTTGCTTTAACCCGGTTGCCGCGTCCGAAGGAGACGCCGCATGACCCACCCTGTGATGAAAATCGACAACCTGCGCCTTGCATTCCCGGTCTCGCGCACATTGCTGGATGTGGTGCAGCGCCGACCGGGGCAGAGCGTCAACGCGCTGAACGGCGTCAGTCTGGAGCTGATGCAGGGCGAAACCCTAGGTGTCGTGGGCGAGTCGGGGTGCGGAAAGTCCACGCTGGCGCGGTGCATCGTGCGGCTGCTGACGCCAACCGGCGGCCAGATCCGTTTCGCGGGAAATGACATTTTCGATCCCGAAACCCTGCGGGACCGCAGCTATAACCGCCGGGTCCAGATGATGTTTCAAGATCCCTATTCGTCGCTTAATCCGCGCATGACCACCGGTCAGATCCTGTCCGAGGCTCTGCGGGTTCACAAAATGCGCCCCGACGAAGATATCCCGCACCGGATGGCCGAACTTCTGGATCTGGTGCGTCTGCCGCAGGATTCGGCGCAAAAACTGCCGCATGAATTTTCTGGTGGACAGCGCCAGCGCATCGCCATCGCGCGCGCGCTTGCCGTGGAACCCGAGGTTTTGATCGCCGATGAGCTGGTTTCGGCCCTCGATGTTTCGGTTCAGGCGCAGGTGGTCAACCTGTTGCTTGAATTGCAAGAACGGCTTCGCCTGACCATCCTTTTTGTCGCTCATGATCTGCGGCTTGTGCGCCATGTGTCGAACCGTGTTGCCGTCATCTATCTTGGCCGCATCGTCGAAATTGGTGATAGCGAGACGCTGTTCTCGGCGCCGTCGCATCCCTACAGCCAAGCGCTGCTAAGCGCGGCCCCGTCGATTGACCCCGATGACAAGGGTGCTGCAATCCAGCTAGAGGGTGAATTGCCTTCGCCGTTGAATATTCCCGCGGGCTGCCCCTTTCATGTGCGCTGCCGTCATGCGAAAGACCGATGCCGGGCGGATATCCCCGAACTGCGCCCGCTCGCTGGTCGCGGTGAAGTCGCCTGCCACTTCGCGGAGGAGGTCAACCAGCGTGCCTGACGCCGCCAGATCGCGCACCGGCCAAAGGATCGCGGCCCTGCGCTCAGAGCTTCGGCAGCGCAATCTTGACGCCTTTATCCTGCCGCGCTTTGACGTGCATCAGGGCGAATATATCGCGCCACATGATGAACGCCTGGCCTGGGCCACCGGCTTTACGGGCACTGCCGGACTGGCGATTGTGACCCATGAGGAGGTCGCGGTTTTCGTCGACGGCCGTTACAGCGTTCAGGTCAGGGAAGAATGCGCTGGCGCGCTTTTTACCCACCACCATTTGTTCGACGAGCCGCCCGAAACATGGCTGAAGGGGCGTGCAGGCGACGCGTGGCGCATCGGCTTTGATCCCATGCATTTGCCGCCGACATGGTACGATCGCTTTGGGGCCGCTTTGGCATCCGTCGGCGCGACACTTGACGGTGTGACGGGCAACCCAATCGATGCTGTCTGGCATGATCAACCCGCACCGCCAATGGGGCAGGTAGAACCCATGCCGGTGCAGTTCGCAGGCCAACCCACCTGCGATAAGATGACCGGCCTTCTTGACTTCATGGCAAAGCACGAAGCCCAGCTTTATATTGAAACCCAACCGGACAATATCGCCTGGCTTTTGAATGTTCGCGGCGATGACATTCCTTGTGTCCCGGCCCCGCACTCCTTTCTGATGGTGGATAGAACCGGCATCACCACTTGGTTTATCGACCACGGTAAGCTCGCGTCAGACACGCGGGACGCTTTGGCGGAAATAGCCCGGATCCGTCCCTCTGGTGCATTCCTGACGTCGATCCGGTCAAGCGTCGCCAAAGGGCAGGGGGTCTTGATCGACCCCGGTTTTTCACCGGTCGCAGTGCGGCTCGTGCTGGAAGAAATTGGCGCAGATGTGGTCGCTTTGCCCAGCTATCTGACCCAAACCAAAGCCCGAAAGAACGCAACTGAACTTGAGGGTCTGCGCGCATGCCACATTCAAGATGGTGTCGCGATGACCGAGTTTTCCGCGTGGTTGTTGCAAACGGTGCCGTCACGCGCGGCATCGGGCAATCCCCTGACAGAACGGGAAGCCGAAGACAAAATCCTTGAATTCCGGCGCAATCGGCCCGGTTTCATCAGTGAAAGCTTCAACCCGATATCGGCAGCGGCAAGCAACGCCGCAATGTGCCACTACACCACCACCGCAAAGAGAAATGCCGCCATTCTGCCAGAAGCCCCCTTTCTTCTGGACAGTGGCGGGCAGTATGAGACCGGAACTACCGACATCACCCGCAGCTTCGCCTTTGGCCAACGGCCAGAGGGGTATGATCAGGCCTATACTGCCGTGTTCAAGGCCTTTCACGCGTTGCACACGCTGCGGTTCCCGAAGGGCACCCAAGGTCATCACATCGACGCCATTTGCAGGCGGCCCCTCTGGGATCTGGGGCTGGATTACGACCACGGAACCGGCCACGGCGTCGGCCACCGACTGTCCGTTCACGAACATCCCCAACGTATCGGCAAGCCGGTAAGCGCGGTCGACCTTCTGCCCGGAATGGTCATGTCAATTGAACCTGGCCACTATGTCGCGGGCCGCTACGGAATACGCATCGAAAACCTGTTCGAAATTGCGGAAGAGAGCGATGGGTTTCTGGCGTTCCACAATCTGACATGGGTCCCGATTCAGACGGATATGCTGATCCAATCGGCCCTGACGGGGGCAGAGCGTGATTGGCTGGCAGCTTATCACCGTGAAATCGGCCAGAAACTGCGACCCTTCTTGAGCGACCGGGCGGTTGCCTGGTGTCAGTCCATCAGCGCATAAGGGCGATCAAACATCGCTCTGTCCCTTCAGGGGTGGCGGAGTTGCACCGACCTGACCAGAGCCAAGTCTATGCCTTTTTGATCGCGCACGTGTTGATCCCGAGCAATGTGTACAGGGGGCAGGTCGACAAGAGTGCGGTGCCAACGGCCACGACCCCAAGCAGCAGCGGCACCCAGCGCAGCCCCATGCCGGGGGCCAGATACCACCAGATGATCAGGCCAAGACCAGCCAGAATGCGTATGGCCCGATCGTATGTGCCGACATTGGTTTTGAACATTGCGTTTCTCCTTCACGCTGTGCCGAGCACTTTGGCTGGGCAGCAGCAGTGTTGCCGTTCGGAGCAAAAACCGCCTTGATCTGGATCAACCTGTTTAGCCGCGCCTGCGCCCTTCAAACCGGGGCAACATGGCGGAAAAATCCATACCCGTTCCCCCTTCGCTTTCGACGAATGTCTCATAAATCTGGGCGGCCAGATGCCCCATTGGCGTATCCGCGTCAGCGGCCTCGGCTGCTTGCTGGCTAAGTCGAAGATCCTTGAGCATCAGCTCGGCGGCAAAACCCGGTTTGTATCCGTTATCGGCAGGCGATTGCGGCCCGATGCCTGGGGCAGGACAATAGGCGTTCATGGTCCACGAACTGCCCGATGAGGTCGAGACGACATCAAACATCTTTTGCCGGTCCAGCCCCAATTTGTCGGCCAGCGCAAAGGCCTCGCAGGTGGCGATCATGGTGACGCCGAGGATCATGTTATTGCAGATTTTCGCAGCTTGTCCGGCCCCGGCCGGGCCACAGTGAACCGCACTTTGTCCCATCACATCGAAGAGAGGTTCAGCACGTGCAAAGGCTTCGGCAGACCCGCCAGCCATAAACGTCAATGTGCCGGCTTCTGCCCCCATGATGCCGCCGGACACTGGCGCATCGACAGTCAACAGGCCGGAAACCCGGCCAAGTTCCTCAACCGCGCGGGCACTTTCCACGTCCACCGTGGAACAGTCGAGGTGCAGCGCCCGGGGGGCGGTGACCGAGCGGATCTGGGCGGCGACTGCACGCAAGATAGGACCGCTGGGCAACATCGTGATCACCACATCCGCTCTGTCGGCCGCTTCTGCGGCACTGCTGGCGGTCTCTATACCCTCAGGGCAATCGGCAACCAGATCGTAGCCGGTGACATCATAGCCAGCCGCTACGAGGTTGAGCGCCATCGGAGCCCCCATGTTGCCAAGCCCGATAAACCCGATTTTCATTTGTGATCCTCCTCGAATGTCAGTGTGTCTGGCCCCAGCGGCATCAGCATTTGTGACACGTCAATCGCGGGCACCCTATCAGCGCTCTCATGGCGCCAACGCGGGTTTCGGTCTTTGTCGATGATTGCGGCCCGGATGCCTTCCAGAAAATCACCATGTTCCATCACCCGCCACGAAAAGCGGTACTCCATCTCTAATGCACGGCGCATGGAGGGCGCGCCCCGCAGCCGGTGTATCATCTCGATCGTCGCCGCCGTTGCCAAGGGCGAAGCGCGGTTTGCCGCTTTCAATGCGCCTTGGGAAAACGCGGTTCCCGCGTGGTTCAGCGTTCGCAAGATATCGCCCATCGTCTCGCCCGCAAACAGCGCATCAATTTCGCAGCACAGCGCTTTGAGCGGGCTTTCCGGAGCGTGCTTTGACATGGCGATTATGTGTGGGTCGCCGTCGGCAATCAGCTGCGCCTTGAGGTCAGGCCAGCGCGCTTCGGGCACGAACATATCTGCAAAACCGGCGAAAATCGCGTCCGAGGGCCCCATTCTTGTGCCTGTGGTGCCAAGGTATTCCCCCAGCCGTCCCGGCGCGCGCGCCAGCAGATAGGATCCGCCGACATCGGGGATCAGGCCGATGCCGCATTCCGGCATTGCGATCTGCGCAGTTTCCCCCACAATCCGGTGGCTGCCGTGACAGCCCACGCCCACACCGCCGCCCATGGTGAAGCCTTGCAAGAAGCTTACGATGGCTTTGGGATATTCAGCGATCCGCGCATTCATCCGGTATTCATCGGCCCAGAACCTGCGGCCGTAAGCATAGTCACCGGCCATGCCGGTTGCATACATCTGGGCTATATCGCCCCCTGAGCAAAAGGCGCGGTCGCCTGCCGCGTCGATCATGACCAGAGCCACGGCGTCATCCGCACGCCATTGGATCAAGGCGGTGTCAATGGCCCGGCACATTTCATAGGTCAAGGCATTCAGCGCCTGGGGGCGGTTCAGGGTGATCCGGCCCGCGCGGCCTTCAACTCGGATCGATATGTCGGCCATCAGGTCTTCTCGGTCAAAAGCGCGCGGGAAATGATCAGGCGCATGATCTCATTCGTGCCTTCCAATATCTGATGCACCCGCAGATCACGCACAATCTTTTCCACGCCGTAATCGGCCAAATATCCATATCCGCCATGCAGTTGCAGGCATTGGTTGGCCACCTCAAAGGCATTGTCGGTGACCATCAGTTTGGCCATGGCGCAAAACGTGGTCGCATCGGGTGCCTTGTGGTCCAGCTTCCAGGCCGCCTGACGCAAAAAGATGCGGGCGGATTGTAGCTTGACCTCCATCTCGGCCAGCCGGAATTGAAGCGCCTGAAACTGGTCAAGTGTGCGTCCAAAGGCCTGCCGTTCGCCCATATAGGTCAGCGTGGCATCCAAGGCTGCTTGCGCGCCCCCAAGTGCCGAAGCTGCGATGTTCAATCGTCCGCCATCAAGCCCTGCCATCGCATAGGAAAACCCGCGCCCCTCCTCCCCCAACAGGTTCTGGGCAGGAATGGTGCAATCGTCGAATTGGACTTGGGTCGTTGGCTGCGCGCGCCATCCCATCTTGTCTTCCAACGCACCAAAGGACAGTCCGGGCGTGCCGTCCTCGATGATCACAGCCGAAATTCCCTTTGGGCCGTCACGGCCTGTGCGCACCATGGCGATATAGGCATCCGAATAACCACCACCCGAGATGAACGCCTTGGTGCCGTTCAGAACCCACCCTGAAGGGGTCGCCACGGCCCGGGTCCGCAACGCGGCGGCGTCTGAGCCGGAGCCCGGCTCTGTCAGGCAATAGGAAAACACTTTTTCCATCGACACCAGCGCGGGCAGCCAGTGTGCCTTGGCTTGATCCGAGCCGAATGTATCGATCATCCCGCCGCACATGTTGTGGATCGACAGAAACGAACCAACCGCCGGGCAGGCCATCGCCAATGCTTCAAAGATCAGCGTCGCATCCAGCCTTCCAAGGCCCGATCCGCCATAGGTTTCGCTGACATAGATCCCGCCCAGTCCCAGCGCGGACACCTTTGGCCACAGGGCTTTCGGGATGGTGCCATCTCGTTCCCAGTCATGGGCAAAGGGCGCGATATGTTCGGCACCAAAGGCACGTGCCATGTCAAAAATGGCCTGCTGTTCCTCAGTCAAAGCGAAATCCATTGGTCCCTCCGGTCGGCTCGAATTGAACAAGCGTTAAATTCCAAGTGTTGCAGGAGTTTTGCAAGGCCCAATCAGCCTGAGTATGGCGCAGGCCAGAAAGGCATCCAATACCGTAAATTTGCCCAATTTCAGCCACGCAGGTGACATGCCGTCCGGGCTATATGGGGGCCAAGTGGCTGGTGATCCGAACCGTTAGCAAGGCTTTAATCAATAAAAGCCTATACTTAGGGGAAAGTTCATCAGAGTTGTCCGACAAGGACTAACTTAATTGAATTGGTAGGGTTTTGGACATGAGTATCAGGAATGCGGTTTTGGGTCTGGCGCTGGCCGTAGTGGCAGCCACTGGATCTGACGCGGCTACCGTGACGTTTGACTTTACGGGGGCCAACAGCGGCGTACAAAATTCATTGACCTATTCAAACCAAGGCGTCGGATTGACTGTGACCGGTGCTGTCTATGACAATTCCTTCAACGCGAATATCACAGGCTCGGCCAATGTAGGCTCCTACGCGGGCAACGGGATTGGCGTGACCGCCCCAGGCGACAACAGTGGCCAGATCGACGGCCGCGGCAGCAATGACATGGCAATCTTCAGCTTTGACAGGGCTGTGACATTGGAAAGCGTGCAGTTTTCAAGTCTGGCGAACAATCAAACCGAGTATTTTGATTTCTTCAGTTCTGACACCGGCAATCCGTTGAAAGAGGTCTTCGATCTGATTGCGACCGCAAGCTACAGTTTCAACACGCCGACAACGGCAAATAATTTCGGTATCGGCGCGTATTACAGCTTTTCGGGATATTATATTTCCGGGCTTACGGTATCTTATGTGGCCACAGTGCCGGTCCCACTTCCTGCCGGGGGCTTGCTGCTGGTCGGAGCGCTTGGTGCCTTGCGGATCAGTCGCCGTCGCAAAGTCTAAGTCAAGCATAGCCAATCGAAAAAAAGGCGGCCCAGAGGCCGCCTTTTGCTGTTCTGGATCGAAGGGATCAGTCCATCGCCTTGAAGTGGAACTCGCCACCTTCTTTCATGCCCGAGGGCCAGCGCGAGGTCACGGTCTTGGTCCGGGTGTAGAACTTGAAGCTGTCCGGCCCGTGCTGGTTCAGGTCGCCAAAGACCGATTTCTTCCAGCCGCCAAAGGTGTGGTAGGCCAGCGGCACCGGGATCGGCACGTTGACACCGACCATGCCGATATTGACGCGGTGGGCGAAGTCGCGGGCAGTGTCGCCATCACGGGTGTAGATCGCGGTGCCGTTGCCGTATTCATGGTCCATCGCAAGACCAAGCGCCTCTTCATAGGAACCCGCGCGCACGACCGACAGCACCGGGCCAAAGATCTCTTGCTTGTAGATATCCATATCCGGCGTGACCTTGTCGAACAGATGCGGGCCGACGAAAAAGCCGTTCTCGTATCCCTGAAGCGAGAAGTTGCGGTTGTCGATCACCAGTTCCGCGCCTTGCTCAACGCCTGAGTTGATCAGGCCGAGGATGCGTTCCTTGGCTTCGCGGGTGACGACCGGGCCGTAATCCACGTCATTGCCATCGGTATAGGGGGCGACGCGCAATTTCTCGACCCGCGGCACCAGCTTTGCGATCAGGCGGTCGGCCGTTTCATTTCCTACGGGAACCGCGACCGAGATCGCCATGCAGCGTTCGCCCGCAGCGCCGTAACCGGCACCGATCAGCGCGTCAGCGGCCTGATCCATATCGGCGTCGGGCATGATGATCATGTGGTTCTTGGCACCACCAAAGCACTGGGCGCGCTTGCCGTTCGCGGTGGCACGCGCATAGATATATTGCGCGATCGGGGTGGATCCCACGAAGGACACGCCCTGAATGGTCTCGCTGTCGAGAAGCGTATCGACGGCTTCCTTATCGCCGTTGACGACCTGGAAGCAGCCTTTGGGCAGGCCCGCCTCGACAAACAGCTCAGCCAGCATCAGAGGCACCGAAGGGTCACGCTCGGATGGCTTCAGCACCACGGAATTGCCGCAGGCCAGGGCAGGGCCGACATGCCAAAGCGGCATCATCGCCGGGAAGTTGAAGGGCATGATCGAGGCCACGACACCCAGCGGCTGGCGCATGGAATACATGTCGATGCCCGGGCCCGCATCATCGGTATATTCACCCTTCAGCATCTGCGGCGCACCGATGCAATATTCGATCACTTCCAGACCGCGCTGAAGGTCGCCCTTGGCGTCGGGGATGGTCTTGCCATGCTCGCGGCTCAGCGCTTCGGCCAGCTTGTCCATGTCGCGGTTCATCAGGCCGACCATGGCCATCATCACCCGTGCGCGCTTTTGCGGGTTGGTCGCGCCCCAGGCAACCTGCGCTGCAGCTGCATTCGCAATCGCGGCTTCGGTTTCACTGACCGATGCCATCGGGCATTTGGACTGCACTTCGCCGGTTGCGGGGTTGAAGACGTCAGCGAAGCGGCCCGACGTGCCTTTGACATATGCGCCGTTGATCCAGTGTGACAGTTCTTTCATGGTTCTCTCCCAATTTGCTGTGTGCAGAATAGCCTTGCAATTTTGCTGGATAAAGAGGCAGTTTCCCAAATGCGTTTTGCATAATTGCAAAAGGGGGGCTGCATGGCCGATTGGGATGACCTTCGCGTGTTTTTGGCGGTTGCGCGGGCTGAAAGCCTTTCAGGCGCTGGAAAGCTGCTGAAGCTTGACCCGGCCACTGTGGGGCGGCGCATCGCAAATCTGGAAGAAGCGATGGCGGTGCGGCTCTTTACCCGCTCGCCGCAGGGGTACACCATGACCGTTGAAGGCCAACGTCTGATGGCCCATGCTCAGCGTGCGGAAGAGGCGATTGCCGGTGCCATGGAAGAGGTGGGCAGTGACGGTCCGGGCCTGACCGGACAGATCCGCATCGGTGCACCTGACGGCAGTGCCAACTATCTTTTGCCGCAGATCGTCGCCGAAATCTGTGCCGATCACCCCGGCCTTGATGTGCAGATCGTAGCCCAGCCGCGTGTCTTCAATCTGTCCAAGCGCGAAGCGGATATGGCCATTGCCGTTAGCCCACCTGCGACCGGGCATCTGACGGTGCAAAAACTCAGCGACTACAAGCTGCATCTGGCAGCCGCCCAAAGCTATCTTGACCGGCACCCGCCGATCCGAACGCTTGATGATCTTAAACACCACCGCACCATCGGCTATATTCAGGATCTGATCTTCGACAAGGAATTGGACTATCAGACCGAAGCGGGCATGGCGGCGGTTACGCTGGCCTCAAACTCGGTATCTGTGCAATTCAACTGGGTCCGAACCGGTGCGGGCATTGCCGTTGTGCATGATTTCGCAATGTCGGCAGCACCGGGTCTGGTCAAGATCTTGCCGGACCAGATTTCGCTGACCCGGTCATTCTATCTGATCCGACATCCCGATGACCGGCGGGTCGAACGGCTGAACCGTTTTGCCGAACTTCTGGCCGTTGGCGTGCGGCGTGAAGTGATGCGGCTGGAAGCCTTGGCTTGACAGATGCGGCCCAAGGCGCGACGCTGCGGAAAAGGCCCATTTGATCAGGAGGTTGCGAAATGCAGGTACACCAGATTCTGCGCTCCAAACCCAAATCACAAGTCATCACTGTTAAACCCAGCACCAGTATCGCCGACGCGGCAAGGCTTTTGGCGGAACGCAGGATTGGGGCTGTTGTCGTCTCGGCTGATGGAAAGGTGCCATTGGGCATTCTGTCAGAACGCGACATCGTGCGCGATCTGGGACGCCGGGGTGCTGTGTGCATGGACGAGACGGTGGAAGCGTTGATGACCCGCAACCTGATATCGTGTGAGCCGACCGACAGCGCCGACAGCGTCTTGGAAAAGATGACGGCCGGACGGTTTCGCCATATGCCGGTGATGGATGGTGGCGTGATGACTGGCATAATCTCAATCGGGGACGTGGTTGCTGCCCGCATGTCCGAACTGGCGATGGAGAAAGATGCCCTTGAAGGCATGATCATGGGGAACTAGGGCCGAATCCAACCTCTGGGGGGTTGCATTGACTCGCGCAATATTGTTGCGTTGCGCCGCGGTTTCCGGGGCAGAAAAGGACGGATCATATGCGCATCGGCCTGTATCCCGGCACGTTTGACCCAATCACATTAGGTCACACCGACATCATCCAGCGCGCCATGGCGCTGGTGGATCGTTTGGTGATCGGCGTCGCGATCAACCGCGACAAGGGGCCCTTGTTCACGCTGGAAGAGCGTGTGGCGATGGTTGAAGCGGAGTGTGCCGCGATCATCGCCGTGACGGGCGGCGAAATTGTTGTGCATCCGTTCGAAAACCTTTTGATCGACTGTGCGCGTGACGTGGGCGCCAGCGTCATTGTGCGCGGTTTGCGCGCTGTTGCCGATTTTGAGTATGAATTTCAAATGGTTGGGATGAACCGCGCGATGGATTCGTCCATCGAGACCGTGTTTCTTATGGCCGATGCCCGGCGTCAGGCCATTGCCTCGAAGCTCGTCAAGGAAATTGCCCGGTTGGGCGGCGACATCTCGCGATTCGTACCTCCTGATGTCGCCACAGCGCTTGGGGCGAAGTTCAAATAGGCACTTCTGCTGGATTGTGGTCGGCACAAGGCGCAAGCGCGGACAATGCTATCGCGCAGATATTGTGGCTTAGGTGGCCCCTAAAGCCTCGAACAACTCAACATATGAAGCAAAAGTCAGATCTTGCATCTGGATCGCATCAATCAGCTTGATCCAGCGAATTTCTGTGTGCTCGTCGCCAATGTTTGTTGGCTGGCCTTCCCACGCTGAGACAACAAAGAAATGGAATGTCACTGGCTGATCCGGATTTGTGGTTGGATCAACGAAACGCTTCAAGAAAGACCATGAGTTCGCAATAACGCCAATTTCTTCAGATAGTTCACGCTTGAGCGCTTGTTCATGCGTTTCGCCGTCTTCGACATGTCCGCCGGGGAAGCTCCATGTGCAGGGGTAGTTAATGCGCGAAGGAGAGCGATGTGCCATCAACACTTTCTGATCGCGTACAAGCAATCCGTTCACAATGTCTGCCAAAGGCCTGACCTTCATTTCAGCTTCGGCGTCAATAGTATCCCTTCAGGGATAGAAATCGACAGAAGCGGTTTAGATCAGCCGGCCCATCGCGACCGCTGTGTCCGCCATGCGGTTGGAAAAGCCCCATTCATTGTCGTACCAGCTTAAGATCCGAACCATCCGCCCGTCCATCACCTTGGTCTGATCCATGTGAAAGATCGAGGAATGGGGGTCATGGTTGAAATCTGACGACACATTCGGCTGGTCGGTAAAGCCAAGGATCCCTTTCAGGTAG
>JBARVN010000093.1:0-50196 GCA_049646285.1 Albidovulum sp.
CGCCGGTCCGAGCCGGAAGACAACGTCACTGCCTCTGTCGTCAGGGTCGTGATCCGGCCCGCGCCAAGAAAGAGCGTAGGCAAGTATTGCGCCACTGAGACCGCAAAGCCGATGGCGGCGGCGGTCAACAGCGGGCGCAGAAGGATGGGCAGCTTCACCAACACAAGCCTGCGCGTGGCCCCAGCCCCAAGCGCCGCCGCTGCTCGCAGCAACCGCGGATCGAGCCCACGCCAAGGGTCTGAAAGGGCAATCATCACATAGGGAAAGACAAACAATGCGTGCCCCCAGATCACTGCGCTGGAACCGCCGGTCACGCCGACGCGCAGGAGTGTAACGTTTAATCCGTACAGAAAGGCAATCTGCGGCACCAGCAGTGGAAGATAGATCAATGCTTCAGCCCATTTCGCACGCGGCATTTCTGCGCGATCCTCGCCTTCAAGCCAGGCCACGGCCAGCAACAGGGCGATTGCAGTCGTGCTCAACCCGATGAACACCGTGTTTCCCAATGCCGAACCCCAGCCGATTCCGGGGCGCATCCAGGCACTCAGGCTCCAGCTTTCGGGCAAAAACGCTGGAAAGCTCCACCGCCACGCAAGAGACCACACAAGAAGCGCGAGCATCGCAGCAGCGCCCAGCGCCATCAGCACAAGAACCCCTGCACCCGCCGCCATAAGGCCCGGCTCAGCCGACACGCCGCGCCCGCCCCGCCTGATCCAGTGCCTTCCAAGCCAGGCCAAAAACCGCTCGGAACGCCACCAAAGCACAACGGCGCCAATCACGATCGCCGTTTGCACTAGGGCGGCGGCGGACGCTGGCAGTATAAGCCCAATGTCAGCAGACAAGAACCAGCGCATGACCGCGACGGCCAGAACCGGTGGGTTGGATGGCCCCAGAATGATCGCCATATCCACCACCGACAGCCCGTAGGCCAGCACCACATAAACCGGCAATCGGATCAGCGGATATAGCTGCGGCAGTATCACCTTGATCCAGACCACACCACGCCCGTAGCCCAGCGCCCGCCCCGCTGCCAGATACCGCCGCACCGGCAATTGCGACAAAGCGGCAAGGATAACCAGCAACAGGAAGGGCACTTCCTTGATCAAGAGCCCCAAGATCAGTGCCAGCCCCATAGGATCATTTACCGTGGCAAGATCAGGCGGACGGACCCATCCCGTCAGCCACGGGCTTAGCATCCGGGCAATCCATCCCGAAGGCGATATCAGGAAGGCCAACCCGATTGCCACCGCGGCGTGCGGCACGGCAAGAAACGGTGTCAGCAGTCGCGCGCCGCCCTTCAGCCCAAAACGATCATACATCGCCGCCGCAAAACCAACAGCAAGCAGTAAAGCCAACGCGGTGGATGCAAACCCGGTCCAAAGCGTAAGGCGAATGCTGGTCAAGAAACCCGGCAATGCGAAAAGCTGGCGCCAGGGATCAAGCGAAACCGTATTTGCGCCAATGGCCGGAAGCAGGCCAAATCCGGCCCGCCCCGTCTCCCAAAGCCCAGCAAGGATAGGCAGTACAAGCCCAGCTATCACCATGCACAGAACAATGAGCCTTAGGATCCGGCCATCGCGCGCTGTCATTTTGTGTAGCGCTTCGCCCAGTCTTCGGCGATGCGGGTCATCCAGCCCGGATGCGGCTCATTCAAGGTTTTGCCAAGGGCATCGTTTGACGGTAGGGCCGGTGATGCGGGCAAGGCGGCGAATGCCGCCCTTTCGGCTTCGCCCAACTTCGCCGGATCGAGTACCGAATAGCTGCCCAGCACGGTGATGTCCTGCGCATGGGCCTGCGTTGCGGGATCTAACAGGAAGTTGGCCACAACCATGGCGCCTTCTTTGTGCGCCGCATTAAACGGAATTGCCACAAAGCTGATGTTGCCGATTGAGCCGCCTTCATGTGCATAGCTGCGCACCGTTTCAGGCAGTAGACCCTGCTCAACAGCGGCGGCCGCAGAAGCGGGGTCAAAGGCCATAGCAAAATCAACCTCGCCGTCATTCAGCATCTGCTGCAAGACACTTTCGTTTTCGGGGAAGGTTTCGCCTGACCGCCAGAGGTTCGGGCGCAAGGCATCATACCAAGCCCAAAGCGGCTCTGATGCGGCCAAAAACGCTTCATCTGTGGGTTCCACTTGTAACACTGATACGTCGGGCGTCAGTTCGATCAACGCTTGTTTCAGAAATGTCGCGCCCATGAAGTTGGAAACCGCCGGATGCGTAAAACGACCCGGATTGGCCGCTACCCAGTCCGATAGCGCGGCCATAGAGATCGGTGGCTCAGCCACGCGGGCACTGTCATGTGTCATCACGAACTTGGCCAACCGCCAAGGGGATTCGTACCCCTCGGTCGGGATGGTGAAATCGACGACGGCAGCGGCACCTTCGGACAGATCAAGATATTTCGCGTTGGGCAGATCGTACAAGAACGGCCCGTGCAGCAGCCCTTGATCCTTCATCGACAAAAAGTTGGCGCCATTGATCCATATCATGTCAACGGATCCATCTTCGACCTGACCGGCGGCTTTTTCAGCAATGACGCGGGTGACAGCCTCGGCCGTGTCTGTCAGTTTGACCTGCTGGATCGTGACGCCGTATTGCGCCTTAAGTTCACCGCTGGCCCAGTTGATGAACGCATTGGTACGTTCATCCCCACCCCAGGCATTCCAATATACGGTCTGGCCACGCGCGGCAGCGACGGTTTCGTCCCAACTGGCAGCGAAAGCCGGCGCAGACATCGTGATGGCCAATGTGGCTAGGGTGGTAAGACGCATAGGTTCTCCCTTTTTGCGATTATTTTTGGGTCATTGGGTCGAAGGCCGTCCAGCCCTGATGCCACCGTGCCACCGTCGTGAGCGCGCATAGGGCTGCGAAAGTGATGGCCAGAGCCGGGAATGCAGCAGGCCAAAGGCACATGGCAATGAACAGGAAGATGGTTTCTGCACCTTCAGTTAGGCCGCCAATATAATAGATGCCCTTGGACGGGTAGGCATCAGCCGACAACCCTCGTTTTGCGGCAATGGTTGCGAAGGCCAGAAAGCTGGATCCTGTGCCGACAAAGGCCGCGATCAGGATCGCCGCCGGCAAGGCGTTCGCCGCTGGATCTGCCAGAGCAAACCCCAGCGGCACCAGCGCGTAGAATACGAAATCCAGCGCTATGTCGAGAAATGCCCCCCGGTCGGTCGGCGCGGTCAACCGGGCCACCGCACCGTCCAGCCCATCAGCGGCGCGGTTCATAAGGACCAGCACCAGCGCCAGCGCGAACGCACCGGACCAAAGGCACAACACAGCCATCACCCCAATGCCAAAGCCCGCCATCGTAACTTGATCTGCGGTCACGGCCCGCGCCACAAGCGCGCCCGCAGGACGATCCAGGATCGGGCGGAGTATGGGCAAAAGGTGCCGATCAAACATCAGCCTCTCCGCCATGCATGAAACCATTCCAAAATGGCCAGAATGCGTGGGTTCACATGGGCTTTGGCCCATTCTCCGGCGGCGAATTTATTCGCTTCCGCCAGCGTCGGATAGGTGTGGATCGTGCCGAGAATTTTCTTCAACCCCAACCCGTGCTTCATCGCAAAGACAAATTCGGCCAACAGGTCGCCTGCGTGTTCGCCGACAATTGTCACCCCAAGGATCTTATCTTTTCCCGGCGGGGTCAGCACTTTGACGAAGCCATGTGCAGCCCCATCGGCAATTGCGCGGTCCAGATCGTCGATGCCGTATCTGGTGACCTCAACCGCGATGCCCCGTTCGCGCGCCTCTTGTTCGTTCAATCCGACGCGGGCCACTTCCGGGTCGGTAAACGTGGCCCATGGGATCACCCTGTAATCGGCGCGAAAGCGTTTGAACGTGCCGAAAAGCGCATTCACGCTGGCGAACCAAGCCTGATGTGCCGCGGTGTGGGTGAACTGGTAAGGCCCCGCCACATCGCCTGCCGCATAGATATTCGGGTAAAGCGTTTCGAGATAGTCGTTGGTGTCAATGACGCGGGACGTGGGGATGCCAAGCTCTTCCAGACCAAAGCCCGTTAGCCGGGCAGCGCGGCCAACGGCCACGATCAGATCATCAAACGAGATACGGCTGGTTTGGCCATCTGCTTCGACCTCAATCCATTTCTGGCCGTTTTCGACACCGCACGACAGCGCCTTGTGTCCTGTAAGAACAGTCACACCGCTTGCCTCTAAGGCCGCTTTGGCAAGATCAGAAACCTCTTCATCCTCTCGGATCATGATCCGCGGCAGCATTTCGATCTGGGTGACATCAGATCCCAGCCGCGCAAAGCTTTGCGCCAATTCGCAGCCAATAGGGCCGCCGCCCAGAATGACCAGCCGCTTGGGTGGTGCATCCCGCTTTACAAACTCGTTCCACAGCGTGTCAGAGGTTAGATGCGCGACGTCATCCAACCCAGGCAGGGGCGGAACGAACGGCGCGGCGCCGGTGGCCAGCACGATCGCGCGGGACGTCAGACGTTGGGTTTTGCCATCCCCGTCAGTGATTTCTACCGTCCAAGGGTCGATCAGTTTGGCATGGCCTTGCAACACTTCAACACCCAAACCTTCGTAGCGCTCGATGGAATCGTGGGGTTCAATGTCGGCGATGACCGCGTGAATGCGTTCAAAGATTTTGCGAAACGAAAACTCAGGTTTCGCCAACTCTAACCCGTAGTGATCGGCGTGGCGCATCTGATGTGCCAACTTAGCGGACCGGATCAGGGCCTTTGACGGCACACAGCCATAGTTCAGGCAATCGCCGCCCATCTTATGGCCTTCAATCAGCGTCACCTTCGCTTTGACTGCCGCAGCGATATAGGCCGAGACGAGACCCGCAGCCCCGGCACCAATCACAATCAGGTTTCGGTCATAGCGGGTTGGGCGTGCCCATTTCGCGTAGACCTTACGGCGTTTGATCAAGGATAGGATGGATCTTGCTATCCATGGAAAGATACCGAGAAGCGCAAAGGACAAGATCAGCGGTGCGGACAAAATACCCGAGACACTTTCAAGCTGAGCAAGCTGAGTGCCTGCATTCACAAACACCGCAGTGCCCGCCAGCATGCCAATCTGGCTGACAATATAGAACGTCAGCGCCCGGATCGGCGTGAGCCCCATTAGCAAGTTGACGGCAAAGAATGGGACAACCGGGATCAGACGAAGGGTGAAAAGGTAAAAAGCCCCATCTTGTTCAATTCCGTCATCAATGGTTTTCAGCCGGTCACCGAACTTTTCATGCACCCAATCCCGCAAAAGATAGCGGGCGGTCAAAAAGGCCAGCGTGGCGCCGATGCTTGAGGCAAATGATACAAGAAGAAGGCCGGTCCAGAACCCGAACAAGGCGCCTGCCGCAAGCGTCATCCACGCGGCAAGGGGCAGCGAAAGTGCTGTCACAGTGACATATGCGGCAAAAAACAAGGCGGCGACCACAAACGGCCGCTCCATGCGCCATTCATCCAAGTGGGTAAGCCGGTCCCGCAGCATATTGAGATCAGGCGGATCACGTCGGATGTAAAATATGAGGGCAGCAATAAGCAGGACAAGCAGTCCCAAAAGGATCGGCTTTTTCACAAGCACGCCTCCGGCTGGTCTTGATTGAATGTGATTGCCGTCATGCTATCCCCAGTTCTCATTCCCACCTTTGTGCACCGAACCGGGCCACAACGCCAAGTCCGTTACAAAGAAGTCCGCATCTCGTGATCACTTTGTGACTAATGCAATCGAATAGGGGCGCTCGCAATGCGAACGCCCCTTCAAGCGAGCGTCGCCGCGGTCAGTTCAAGATTGCGCGGATTTGCGCACTGCGATTGCTATCGCCGCCATAGAGAATGCCGCTGATGGCATTCGCTTGGTCAGAGGTCAGATTGTCCAGGTCAGCAGTCGGCACCAGACCTTCGACTACGGACCGGTCAACAGGGCTAAGCTCAGTAGCCGAGGTCATAGCTGAGCCAGCGCCAGCGGCAGAGAGGATCAGAGCGGTTGAGAGAAGAATGCGTTTCATGGCGGTTCCTTTCAGTTGCGTGTGTTGGTTATTGCGGTGTTGTGGACCTTTTCAGATCCTGTGACACCAACATGGGCGGCAAGCCGCACTATTGAAAATCACAAGCCACTCGCATCCAGTCACACACAGGTTCCCGGTCGTTTCCTATAAGATTTCATACCCTCACCAAGATGCGAGCCGTCGCTTTAAAATATTGTTTTTACTTTGAAAGTCAGGTTACCCGACAGGTATAAAGCCGTCGGGTCTGTCACGAAGCCGTGGCAATCGGAGGAAGTTCGATATGCAAGAGGCATCGCACGCAATATGTGCAGATACGCACATTTACGAAATACTCCAAAACAACGCCGAAGACGCACCTAGAAGCCAGTTTGAACCTGCTCTTTGGCGCTGCTCACTAGTGTTCACGCAGGTTTTTGGGCACGAAGATGGGTTGGACAATGCTCGCCAGTGTCCAGCACCGGGATCATCCGAGTCCAGATACCGATGTTATCATCCACGAATTCGCGCCCGACCTCTTGTGCCGCTGCATCACCCATTTGGCCTTTCAGCCTGGCCAATTCGGCGCGGGCAGTTTCGCGGTACCAAGCATTGCGGCTGGTGATGTTTATTCCGGTAAAGCCCGCCTGTTCCATGGCATCGCGGTACCGCCCCGGTGAAGCCATGCCAAAATCGAGCCCTTCGGCGGCGATGTATGCTGCCATCTGGGGCGATGGAGGATTATCGTGCCCAATGAGCCAATCCGAAGCAACAAACCAACCGCCGGGTTTCAACACCCGAAAAACCTCACTCATCAAACTATGTTTGTCAGGAATATGGACGATAGAATCCTTGGAAAACGCAATGTCGAAGGACATTGGCGGGAATGGCAGCGGCCCCGGTGCAACTTTCAAACAGCCGATCCGTGCCGACAGGTTCTTGCGATCGATCAGCTCTCTGGCACGCGCCAAAACAGTGTCTTCAACGTCAATGCCGCAAACATAGCCTGCGTTGTGGTTCTGCGTCAGGGCAACATCGATGCCGCCAGCACCACAGCCGATATCAAGCACGTGCATCCCAGTGAAGTTGGTACCCTCAACCAAACGCGCCACTTCTTCGGACCCACCGGGCGAGAGAAAGCCTTCACCCCAGATCGCCTCAAGCATGCCTATCATCCGGCTGTGATAAAGCTCTCCACCTTCCGCTTCCATTCTATGCCCCTTCGTCGCTGATCTGAATTGCTTCCAACTCTGCCCAATCCGGGGCCAGTATGACCTTTGCGGGCGAGTTCACATCCCGCGTCCAACTGTAGAGGCACAAGAACGGAACCGATCCGGTTTTCGTCATGTGTGGCATGTGTGGTTCATTCCATACCGGTTCATGCGCTGGCTTAACGATCAATGGTGCATCAACCCCGAAACGCCAACCATGCGGACCGGTAAGTGGCGCATATAATTCCGGGGCCGGATGGGCGTGATCGCGGTAAAGCACATTGGGGGCAATCATAAAAAACCCAAGTTCAAAATCATCTGCTTCGATCGCTGCACCGTCTTCACCGATCAGTGCTGCGAAGGCGTGGCCGTTTAAGAATTGTGGGCCAATCTCGTTTGCGGGATAGATGTCATAGGTCACCCATTTGAGATATGGCGAAGCCTCGACCATGGACTGTGCCAAGGCTGGATAGCCTCCGCGCAGATCGGCCAAAGCAGGTGCCAGATACGCATCAACCGTCGCGTTGGGCGGGCCGGATTGCGGCGTCACCGCCCCTGAGCGCCAGTGTTCAATCAGGGTCCGGACCTCGGCAATGCCCGGCCCGGGCAACCCGGCCAAATAGCGGTCTGCTTCGGCGATGACGACCCGCAAGACAGCGGCACCGTCGCTGTCTGGGCTGGCCGGCAGGTCGTGGATCAACCCGCGCTGGGACAATAGATCGGCTGGATCTTCGCTATCGCGGGCTGAACAGATCCGAAACACCTCTAGTGCGGCATCTGACAGTTGCCCTGAGGCGTGAAAATGCATGGCTGCCGCGTAGCGCTGACGCCCGGACCCTTGCACACCGACGGGTGCGCGAAGGTCGATATGGGCGCAGTGATCTTCCGGCGTCATTTGTTCGCCTGATAGGCCATTTGTGCGTCAAGGTCGCGCTTTTTGTCCGACCGGTTCAATAGCCATCCAGCGATGGTCACACCAACGCCAACGATCACCACAGTAATCGTGGCCAGTGCGTTGATATCGGGCGTGACGCCCAGTTTGACCTTAGACCAGATCAGAATGGGAAGGGTCGTTGCGCCCGGACCCGTGGTGAAGTTGGTGATCACAACATCATCCAGAGAGATGGTAAAAGCCAAGAGCCAGCCTGACAGGATCGCGGGGGAAATCACCGGCAAGGTTATGTCCTTCATGACCTGCCAGGGGCGCGATCCCAGATCCATAGCGGCTTCTTCTATAGAGACATCCGCTTCGACCAACCGCGAATGGACAATTGTCGTTACGAACACCATTGAGAACGTAATGTGCGCCAGCGTCACCGTGGTAAACCCGCGCTGCGACGGCCAGCCAATCCATTCCGCCATAAGAATGAACAGCATAAGCGAGGCGATACCCGTGATCACCTCGGGCATCACCAAGGGGGCGGTGACGAGGCCGGAAAACAGGGTCCGGCCTTTGAACTTTTTGAACCGCGCAAGGGCTATCCCGGCCATTGTTCCAAGGATCGTCGCCATGCTGGCGCTGACCAGCGCGATTTTTAGCGACAGGATCGCCGCGGCGAGTATCTGCCGGTTCGACAGAAGGGAGACATACCATTTCGTCGAAAAACCGCCCCAGACCGTCGCCAACCGCGAACCGTTGAAGGAATAGACCATCATCGACAGGATCGGGATGTAAAAGAACGCAAAGCCAAAACAGAGCATCGTAATCAAGAAGACGGGACGGCGGTTCATGCCTCACCCTCCTTGGCTTTTTCATGCGCCTTGCCGTCGTAATAAGTGTAAATCATCAACGGCACGACCAGAAGCAGCAGCAGCGCGACCGCCACCGCCGAGGCCATCGGCCAATCGCGCGCACTGGCAAATTCGTCCGAGATCACCCGCCCGATCATCGGGCGCGAAGAAGACCCCACAAGTGAGGGAATGATCAACTCACCCGAGGCCGGGATGAATACCAGCATGGAGCCCGCGACGATCCCGGGTATCGACAGCGGAAGCGTGATATCCCGAAACACTCTGGAGGGGCGTGATCCAAGATCCATCGCCGCTTCATTCAGCGTCATGTCCAGCTTTTCAAGATTGGCGTAAAGCGGCAGGATCATGAACGGCAGGTAGGAATAGACAGTCACCAGAACCACCGCGAAATTGGTGTTCATCATCGGGATATAGCGCAGCGCCCATTCCGTTGGCACCATGGCATTATAGGCCCCGGTCAAAAGCTTGTTGAACCAGCTGTTGGTGCCCATCAACCCCATCCAAGCGTACACTCTGAGCAGGAATGAGGTCCAGAACGGTAAGATCACCAGCATCAACAAAATATTGCGCCAGGACTTGGACACCCGCGTCAGGCCCAGCGCCATCGGATAGCCGATCAACAGACACATGATCGTGGCAAAGGCAGCGTTGGTGATCGAAGTGAGATACGCGCGAATATACAAATCGTCCGTCACCAGCCGGTGGTAATGCTCGGTGTTCAAAAGCGGATGTTCACCCCCAAAAGAAAACGGCGGAGCCGTGGGGGTACGGGTTGCAAAGCTCATCGCCAGAACGATGGCGAAGGGCAGAAGGAAGAAAAAGATCAGCCACAGGTAGGGCGTGGCAATTGTGATCCTGATCCAGCCTTTGCGGTTGAACCAGCGTTGAAAGGGCGTGTCGTGGTGCGCTGCAGCCATGCCCTATTCCTTCAGCAAGATGGCGGCCGTCGGATCAAAGGACAGCCACACGGCATCTTCCCAATCCGCCACCCGCTCATTCTCGCCGCCGCGTCGCGCGTTGACCGAACTTACCGACAAAATACGGCCCGAAGCCAATTCGATGCGGTAGAGGGAATCTTTGCCGAAATAGGCCAGATCCTGCACAACACCAGCAAAGGTGTTGGTTTGGTCAGACTGCGCCCGCGACAGCACCAGCTTTTCGGGCCGCACCGCCAACGTGATTGATTGGCCGGGGCCAAGACCCGGGGTGGTACGGGCCTCGGCGGTGCCCCCCAGATCGGGCACGTCGACCACGGCCATATCGCCGCGGATTTCACGTACCGTCGCATCAAAGAAATTGATCGAGCCGATGAAGCCGGCCACAAATTTCGAATTCGGGTATTCGTAGACATCGGTGGCCGTGCCGATTTGCTTGATTTCACCGCGATCCATAACCGCAAGACGTGACGACAATGTCATCGCTTCTTCCTGATCATGGGTCACGACGATAAATGTCGTGCCGGTCTTTTCCTGAATGTCCATCAGTTCAAACTGCGTATGTTCGCGCAGCTTCTTATCCAGCGCGGCCAGAGGTTCATCAAGCAACAACAGCTTTGGTTGCCGCGCAAGCGCACGGGCCAGCGCCACACGTTGACGCTGCCCACCGGAAATCTGATGCGGCTTTCGGTGCGCGAAATCGCTGAGTTGCACAAGCGCAAGCATTTCCGTCACCCGGTCTTTACGCTCGGCCGGAGTCATCGCTTCGTGTTTCAGACCGTAGGCCACATTCTTTTCCACCGTCATGTGGGGAAACAACGCGTAGGATTGAAACATCATATTCACGGGGCGTTCATAGGCGGGCAGATCGGTCATATCCTGCCCGTCGATGAAGATCCGGCCTTCGGTCGGGTCTTCAAAGCCTGCGAGCATGCGCAGCAGTGTGGTTTTTCCGCAGCCGGATCCGCCCAGAAGGGAGAATATCTCGCCCTTTCGAACTTCGAGGCTGACAGAAGAGACCGCCGTGAACGTGCCAAACCGCTTGGTCACCCCCTCAATGCGGATAAAAGGGGCATCCTTCGTAGTCGTTTCAGATGAAACGGATTGCAACGGCTCTGCCGCGGTAGCGGCGTTGGCTAAACTGGGCATGGCGGTCTCTCTGTCAGAGTTATCGATGAGGTGATCCGATCAGACTCAGCCTGATTTGATCTGCTGCCATGCACGGGTTATGGCCCGGTCCTGCTCCTCACTGAAGGGTTTCGGCGCCCACATCCGACCAATCGTCTCGGCATCGGGATAAACCGCCGGATCGTCCAGAATTTCTTGCAGAACGAATTCCCGTGCCGGAATGTTGGCGTTTGCGTAGTAGGTGTAGTTAGTGCAGCCCGCTGCAGCCTCAGGATCCATCATGTAGTTCATGAATGCATAGGCATTGTCACGGTTCGGCGCGTCAGATGGAATTGCCATGCAATCGACCCAGGCGGGTGCGCCGGTTTTCGGAACGAAATAGGCCAGATTGATCTCGACCCCAGCTTCGGCCGCACGGCCTGCGGCGGTGGCATAGTCGCCCGACCAGTTGTTGATTGCGCAAAGTTCACCGTTCGGTATCGCGTTCAGATAGTTGGTGTTATCGAACGTGCGGATGTACTGGCGGATCGGCTTAAACGCTTCGACCACTTTGTCGTAATCGGCCAGATCTGTCGTGTCACCATCAAGCCCAAGATGCTTAAGCACCATCAGCATGATGTCGGTTGGGCTGTCGAGAATGGATATGCCGCAATCGGCCAGAAGGGCCGCATTTTCCGGCTTGAAGATCAGATCCATCGAGGACATGTCCGCATCGGGGATGCGTTCCTTGACCATATCGACATTAAAGGTAAACCCGACGGATCCCCACATGTAGGGCATTCCATATTGGTTGCCTTCATCCCAACCCGACAGAATGCGCAGGATTTCCGGGTCGAGGTTTTGCCAATTCGGAAGCATCGATTTATCGAGCTTTTCATAAATCCCTGCAGCAATGGCGCGTGGCATGTCGATGCCCGCATGATCCACGACATCATAGCCCGAAGATCCGGCCAACATTTTGGCCTGCGCCTCTTCAGCGGATGAGTAGGTATCGTAGACTACCCCTATGCCGGTTGCTGCTTCAAAATCTTCCAGCGTCGTTTCGCCGATATAATCTGCCCAGTTATACACATTGACGGTACCGGATTGCGCCCAGGATGGGCGCACATATGGCAGCGCCAAGGCGCCACCGATTGCAGTGAGAGTGGTTCTGCGTGTCAATTTGGTCATCGCGGTTTTCCTCTGTTGGGACGGCGCTAATTTTTATGATTGTTCAGAATTTGCGATAGCGCTACGCAATTCTTCGTTTATTGATGCAACCTTGTCTTCTGGGGGCGCTGCATCAAGTGCCACGATCGGCAGGACCTTTCGCAATTGATCATGATGGGTGCGCACCCCGTATTCCAGATCCGACAGGTGAAAGTTTTCGAAGGCGCTCGATTTCATCGATTCATTGGACCAGATTGAAAGTTGCTGGTCTTCGGCTGACGTATCGCGATCAATACGGTTGGCCAGATACCGTGCCGCCCGATCTTGGCGGGTTTCATGGGCGCGCCGGTAGATCCGCCCGGAGAGTTGGGTTTTATCGCGCGACAGAGGGATGTCTTGATAATACTGCGCCCCTTCCGGTGTGAAGGCGATCACGGAATTCGGGAAGATCCCGTAATATGTCCAGGCGCGGCTCAAGTGATCTGGCAGCCAGTCTGGCGCGCTGGTCAGCTTGAGATAATTCCGCACCGACCAAAGCCGGCCGGATGTATCTCCGAACTCGGCAATCGAATACGACAGGCCATCAGGATAGGAAATGTCGCGGTAGGTGCGCCCGTACAGATCTTGCAGCGCCGGATGCGCCATGGCCACGTGGTAGCCTTCATTGTCGACATCGCGCACAGATTTCCAGTTTACGGCAAGGGTCGACTTGCTCCAGCTGTCAAAGCCCGCAGGCAGCAGTTGATCAGCGCGGTAGGCAGCCACTTCGGCATCAAAGGGTTGCATCATCGTGGCGACCGATGGCTGTGGGCCGGGCGAAAAACGCACAAAGATGAAACCGTGCCAGATTTCCATTTCAATCGGTTTCAATCCGAATTCCGAGCGGTCCATCTCACCGAAAGTTTCCGGACGCGACGGCCCCCGAAGTGAGCCGTCAAGATTGTAGACCCAGCCATGGAACGGACAGACCATGGCGTTCTTACAGTGCCCGGCAGCGCCGTCCGCCAACCGCGCGCCGCGATGGCGGCACAGATTGTGAAACGCCCGGACATTTCCATCTTGCCCACGCATAATCAACGCGCGTTCACCCATCAAATCGAATGTAAGCCAATCGCCCGGTGCAGACACATCGCTGGTGTGCCCTGCGATCTGCCAGTGGGTTAAAAAAACCTCGGTCTTTTCCAGCTCAAACAGCGCGTCAGAATGATAGGCCCAGCCGGGCAGACCGCGCCGGTCCCAGGTTTTGGGTACGGTAAGGGCCGCTATGCTTTTGTTCATGATATTTCTCCGGGTGTCATACCCATCTGAGACAGCACCCATGTATGAAAATGGTGAATGTCGAATTCCTGCGGCATGAGCCGGCCTTGTCGGAATCGGTCCGAGCCAAGGCCCCGCTGGTTCATCTCGCAAGCGTTCGCATCTTGATTCAGCACTATTGTGGCAAACTCGGCAACGTCAGCAGCGTCAAAGCCGGGTTGAGCAAGTGTTTCGGGCGCAAAGAACCATTCAGCTGTCAAACGCGTGCGCTCTGGGCTGAGCGGCGTGAGCGATACGGCCCGCACATAGTCGACATGTGCTACCACAAATACCGATGGGTAGAGTGTCACAAAATTTGACCCGTTCGCGCGCTGATCCGGGCTTAGGTCGGGAAACTCAGGTCCACATGGCGCGCCGGTCATGGTCCAGGTTTTGGCATCGTCTTTCAGCGTTTGGGGGTCTGCGCCCGGCACCCAATCCGGGGCCTCATTCGCAGCCATGATCCCTTTGCGGTAGACCGGCACCATATCACTCAGCTCTGGGTGAATGCCGGGGCAATGAAGGCATTCATTGTAATTTTCCCAAAAAATCTTCCAGTTGCAGGCCAGATCTTTAACCAAGCTATGACCGGTGATCAGATCTGCCATTGGCCAATTGTCCAAAGCCAGAATGCCAAGATCGGGTTTGAATTCGGGTGGGTGGTCCGCGAGGCACAGGTAAAGAAAGCCGTTCCAAACATGTAGATGAACTGGGAATAACCCATGGTCTTCTTTGCGGAAATCCGCAGTAGGGGTTGCATGGGCGACCGAAACCAGCCGCCCATCCGTACCATAGGCCCATGCGTGATAGGGGCAGGTGATAAGCTTGCCCATTGGCTTTGCGTCCACAGAACAAACTTCTGCACCTCGGTGACGGCAGGTGTTGTGGAAGGCGGTCACACTGCCCACTGCATCACGGCAAAGGATCAGGTTCTGCCCTGCAACCTCTTTTCGGCGCATTGTGCCGGGTTCAATATCGGTGACGCGACCGATATAGATCCAATTATTGGCCCAGATCGCTCGCATCTCATTTCGAAACCACTCCGGGTCACGGTAGAACCGCTTCGGCAAACTTGCCGGACAGTGATCCAAGAGAGGAGAACGGGGCGGGTTGTGCTGGCTCATGCGAAGGTCTCGGCCTTAGCATTTTCCAATGACAGAACGGCGACCCGCACCGCCGCATTCAACACGCCCATCAGGCCGCCAGCTGCACCCAATAGGTTGTCCCTGCCACGCATGAAACTCATCAGACAGCCATCGCCCCAATCCCGAAAGATTGAAGAGTCGGCCAACGGAAACCGCGCCCGCTCTGTTTGATTTTGTTTGTCTGATCTGGTCAGATTTTTTCTAGCCGCGAGTGGCATAAAGATGTCCTGTTCGACGGTCATCACCCGATTCATGGGGGATCAAGCTCAATCCGGTTCAATGTACGATCATTCATCCAGATTTTGACTGATCTGTCAATCAGAACCTTGACGAGGCATGCGAAGTCCTTAGAAAGTCGCGATGGTGCGCGATGACTCATTCGCACCCTATCATGTCAGGGTCACTCTGCGTCACAGTTCGGAGATGAAATGGACGAAAACAACCCCGATACTCCGGCAACTGTGCCCCGCAAACTCAGCCGGGAAGCACGGCGTCAGCAACTGATCGACGCAACTATTGAAACCATTGCGGCGCGTGGATATTCGCGCACCACGATGACGGATGTTGCACGTCATGCCGGCTTGTCGCATGGGCTGGTCAACTTCCACTTTGAGACGAAAGAAAAACTACTGACGGAAACCCTGACCTATCTGGCCGAGGAATACCGCCAAAACTGGACAGCCGCTCTTGGCTCCGCCGGACCGCAACCCGCCCAACAGCTTGACGCAATACTGCGCGCAGATTTTGATCCGGCGATCTGCACCCGGTCAAAACTGTCAGCTTGGTGCGCTTTTTGGGGAGAGTCCCAATGCCGCCCGATGTATCAGGACCTGTGCGGTTCAAACGACGACCTTTATTCCTCGACGTTAGAGGAACTGTGCCAGCGTCTGGATCAGGAAAATGGCGTGGCACGTGATCACGTGCGTATAGCCCGCGTTTTGCGGATCACCACTGAAGGGATTTGGTTCGACATGATGACCATGACCAAACCCTACGGGCTGGACGAGGCGTTGCGCACAACTTTTACTGCAGCGGCAGCTTTTTTCCCTCAGCACTTTACGGTTCACGGGCTGGTCGTTTAGCGGCAAAACTGCCCCGCAGATAGGGCTTCGCGCGGTTACGTCGGACATATTCGTGCTGATTGAGTTGCCCCTAGATGTGTAGACGCTTTGCTTGGTAATTTTGGAACCAAGGAGAGACGGGTATGAACAAGGTCACTAGATTCACGGATGAGTTTAAGCGGGACGCTTTGGCACAGGTCGTGGAGCGCGGATGACGAAAAGCGCCTGCTGCGTTTACAACGCCAGCTCGCAAAGGTCAGCTTGTTGATCATCGATGAGTTGGGCTTCGTGCCGCTCAGCAAAACGGGCGCTGAACTCCTATTCGAGCTGATCTCGCAACGCTACGAACGCGGATCAACACTCATCACCAGCAACCTGCCATTCGAAGAGTGGACGGAAACCTTCGGAACAGAACGTCTGACAGGCGCGCTGCTAGATCGACTGACACATCACGCCCCAAGGCGCGGCACCGAATGGACGACTTTTGCTCCGCCCCGGTGGCAGGTTCTTACGCCGCCGTTCACTACTGAGGTCAAATCCTGCCTCCAAGTTGCTCAATGCCGTCTCGGCTTTGTCGGCATCAATATCATTTTGTTGCAAGATTTGTTCAATCTCTGCGCGAATTTCATCATTCGACGACAGCCGCACAGCTAGCGAAACCGCTTCCGGCAAAGTTGTAGAGGCAGACTCTGAAGGTGATTTCAACAGTGCCATCGTCTGCTGAACTACTTCCCGAAAATATGCCTTTAGTGTATCTGGATACTGCTGCTGCTTGAACTCTAGGACCAGCACAAGCTTAACAGTTTCAAGAGCGCGATCTGATCTTGACTCAGCTGCCGCAAGCATTTCATTTTCTCTCCCGGTCATTCGATAATCGTGAGTCATTGAGTGAATCGGGTCAATCCAAGATCGAGATACTGGTAAAAATTAGCGGACTTTCTGCGGCCACCATCGCCCTGAGTGGATCAAACTTGCACTTCTTGGCAAGCCGCTGTTCACCTGCAAATTCTCGAAAACGAAAATGGGGTTAGCGATGATTGTGCCGCTAACCCCTTGAAATATCTGGTGCCGCTGAAGGGACTCGAACCCCCGACCCCATCATTACGAATGACGTGCTCTACCATCTGAGCTACAGCGGCGTAGGATCCTACTATTGCTGTGCTAAATCTTCGTCAAGCCCTACCGGCCGCTCGGATGGGCGCGGTATTTCTGGGCCGATCCTCTCGGTGCGCGACAGGGATGTGCCGCTGGAAACGTGATCATCTCATTTCTTGTAGCCGACTTCTTCATCAAGGATCGTTGCGTCATCCACATCCGGAGCCGCAACCTCAAGCTCCGTCAGTGGTTCTTCTATCACCTCGGGCAGCCCAACGATCAGGGGTAGCATATCAGCCCCATTGGCGATTTGCGTGGGCGCGACATCCGGCTCGCGCCAGCTGAGCGTATCAAACCCTTGGCACCCTTCGCAGGTTGGTGCCCAGTCTGCGTTAACGTTATGGCACTTGTCACACACCCATTGCGGCCCTCTGCTTGCGGTCAAAGCGCGCGTCAACCAGCCGCGCACGACGGAATCGTCGTCTCCTTCGCCTCTGGAAATTGCGGCCATGATCGTCAGGCTGCGAACGGTGGGATGCGTGTCGTTCAGATCACCCAGCGCCCGGCGGGCCGCGGGGAAATCCTCGGCGGCAATGCTAAGCTCAGCGCGCAACAGGCGGGCCTCTTCATGGTCTGAACGGGCAGACAGCAGGGCGTTAAATCGTTTCAGCCGTTGAGCAGGGGTTTCATCCGGTTCAATCCGTGCAAAGGCGGCTGCGAGATCAGGATGCGGCTGAGCAGCCCATGCCTTTTTAAGCACCCTTGAAGCATATTTGGGCTTGCCAGATTGAACATAGCCGTCGGCAGCCAGCACCGCTGCCGGAATCAAATCCGGGGAAAGGCGATTGGCATTTATGGCCGCTTCGCGCGCTTCGATACTCGCGTCGTCGGAGAAAACTTCGCGGGCCTCTTGCAAGGCCAACACGGCATCTCGACGGCGATGAACGTCGCGCGGCAACAGACCATATTTCAGCTTGGCCCCAAGCACTTGCCGCGCGCCTGTCCAATCGCCATGCGACGCCTGAAGCCGGAGCAACGTATCTTGCACATCCTCGTGCTTTGGTTTGAGCAAAAAGGCCTTTTGCGCCAATTTCATCGCTGTGTCCGTGTCGCCTTCTGACAGCTTTTGCTTCATCAAGCCCCGCACACCGACAAATCGCGTGCGGTCATCTGCCAAGAGACGTTTGTAGACCTCCGTCGCGCGCTTGGTATCGCCTGTCAGTTCAGCGGCCTGCGCCGCGATAAGATTGGTAAGCTCTGGCTTGCGCAGATACTTTTCGGCCTTCGCGGCTTGTGACATCGCAACCCGGCCATCGCCCGAAGCAATCGCCATCATCCCTTCGGAGAGAGCCTGAAACCCCTTTCGTTCGCGGTTGCGATCGAAATAGCGGCTGATGGCTGTTTCGTCACCGTTGAGAAAGCGCAGCGTCGCGACCAGAAATCCTGCAAGCTTGAGAACCAGCCACAGGGTCAAGGTCAGCAACAGCAGGCCAATCACGGTCTGAACCGGCCCAAAAGTGAACTCTATATTGGCAAGGGATATGCGGATACCGCCGCCGGTTTGCGCAAGCTCAGTTGCGCCAAGGGTCAATGCCGCAACAGCAGCTATGAAAAGAGCAATTTTTGTAAAGGACCAGATCATCGCCGCACTACTCCATTACCTTTGTCAACGCCTCAACGGCGCTGACGGCGGCCATTCGGCGCTGTGCCAATGTGACCCATTCCGCCATCCGTGCCTGCCCTTGTGGCGGCAGTCCCGCTGTTTCCGACACGGCCCCGGCAAGGTCTCCTGCCTTCAGCGCCGCTTCGGCACGCGACAACACCGCATCCGGGTCATCCCCCGCCCGGGGGCCGAGTGACCGCGCGCCAGACTGACTGCGTAAAAATGCGCCAATCTTGTCCCAAGTGCCATCACCAGCCGTTTCCTGAAGCGACACAGCCAACGCATCACGCGCCGCGGCGGGAAATAATGCGCGAAGAGAAGCAAGGCTTGGCACGCCTTGTGCCTGTTCCAGCAAAGCTTCGGGAACCTCCTGACCTGCGGCAGCAAGGTCAGCAAGGATCGTGTCAATCGCGACGCCGCTATCAAGCGATGCGCGCAGCCGGCTAAGTGCCGCATCACCGGCTGCCTGACGCGCAGTGCCTTTTGCATCTGCACGGAGCTGATTGGCTTCAGCCGCGATTGCTTTCATCTCTGAGGTTGCAGCGGAAGCCACTTCATCAATCTGCACCAGCGTGGCTTCGGTCAGGCCGCGTTGCGCATCAATCTCATCACGTAGATCAGCCATTTCGCGCCCGAATGCCTCAAGTGCGCTGGCGGAGGCTTCTCCGCTGGCTACGGGGCGCTTTTCAATCACAGCCAACCGTTCCGACATCTGAGCCACGGTCGCGGAATCTAGCACCGACCGATCCTCAATCTTCATCAAAGCCTGGCGGATTTCTTGTATCTCTTCGGACATCGTTATGAGTTGATCTGCCAAAGATGCGATGCCTTCGGCGTCGGATCGATCAGATTTCAGGCGTTCAATGTCTTTGGACACCCCGGCAATCAGACCACTTTGTGCTGCATTTTCTTCAGCCAGTGCCGCAACTTCAACCGCAGTCGTCGAAGGCTGCAAAAGCCCCGGCAATACATACGTCGCAGCACCAAAGCCAAGCCCGGCCGCAACAGTGCCGCCCAACACCAAGGGCACAAAAATACTCCGTCGTGGTGCAGCAGGGGTGACACCCGGAATGGGTTCTGCCGCCGGTTCGGGTTCCTGCTCTGGTTCCGACGCTGACGGCTCATCCAGTGTGACGGGTTCTACATCAGTGTTGTCCGTCGGGTCTGTCTCATCTGGCACAGACATAGGGTCCGGGGTGTCGATCTGCTCAGGTTCGGCCACAACGTCGCCTTGGGCCTTCGTCTCAGTCTTACGCGCTCTGGCCACCGGCAACGTCCCCCTAATAAACCACCTACGGTCGTGCCCTCAAACCCGGCCACATCTTTAATCTAGTGTGTGCAGCCTCCGGCCTCAAGCAGTCTTGTCTGCGCCTGTGAACATCGCCAGCGCGTCAAGCATTCCAATGGCATCCGGATTGGCGGCTGTAATGCGATGTTTTGCAGGAAGCATTGCTGAAGCCGCGGCCACATTAGAACTGATTGAAGCAACGCATATCGCCGCTTTGGCGTCAGCGAAGGCATCGCCTGCAATGCTGGCAGATCGTGCCGAAAACAACGGTAGCAAAACACGGGTTGATGAGGTCATCAGGGCAATTGCATCTGGTATAGGATTGCAGGCGACCTGATCATAAACAATCAAAGAAATGGTCTCTATTCCTGCCAAATTCAGGGCTTTTTCAATATCAAACGCTGCGTGCACGGGGCGCGGCCAAAGCATTTTTCGCCCAGCGCCCGACGCCACAATCATCTGCGCAAGCCCTGCAGCATCACCGGGGCCTGACCGCGTGGAAAACCCGGCACTACGGGCCGCCTGAACCGTGCGTTCGCCAACACACCAAGCCTGGCCAGACGATTTGCCACCAAGATGAACATAGGCCCTGACAGCGTTTTCGGAGGTAAAGATGAGATCCGTCATGTCCTTGGGAACCGGATCCGGATTCAACTGCTTAAAACGGGTGAGCGGAGAAATCACGATAGGCCACTCTGATCCGAACCGCTGCCTGAACGCATCGGCAAAGCGGAGCGACTGTGCTTCAGGTCGGGTTAGAAGCAAAGTGGCGCGGTTCATGCCTTGGCCCCCTCGGGATTGTACGACGGTTCAGCTGGTGTTACCTGCCGGGTGGAGTTCACGCAACCGGCAGAGACATGGGCGATACGATTACGATCCTTGGTCTGGAATCAAGCTGCGATGACACGGCTGCGGCGGTCGTCCGTTTTGCGGGCGGCCACGGAGAGATTTTGTCGTCTGTCGTTCTGGGGCAAGCCGCCCTTCATGCCCCCTTTGGCGGCGTGGTGCCTGAGATCGCCGCAAGGGCGCATGCCGAAAAGATCGATCACTGCGTGGAAGAAGCGCTTGCGGCATCAGGTATGACCCTGCGCACGATGGATGCCGTCGCTGTAACAGCGGGGCCGGGTTTGATCGGCGGCGTATTGGCCGGGGTCATGTGTGCCAAAGGCATTTCTGCCGGGACCGGCCTGCCACTGCTGGGGATCAACCATCTGGCGGGCCATGCCCTGACGCCCCGTCTGACAGACGGGTTGGAATTTCCGTATCTGATGCTTCTGGTGTCTGGCGGGCATTGTCAGTTTCTGATCGTCAAAGCACCCGACCGCTTCACGCGTTTGGGCGGCACCATCGACGACGCCCCTGGCGAGGCCTTCGACAAGACGGCAAAGCTGTTGGGACTGCCACAGCCAGGCGGTCCTGCGGTAGAGGCTGAAGCGCGCGGCGGCGATGCGACACGCATCGCCTTTCCGCGCCCGCTTCTGGACCGGCCCGGCTGCGACATGTCTTTTTCCGGTCTCAAGACAGCCCTTTTGCGGGCCCGCGATACGATTGTGGCTGACAAGGGTGGACTAACCGCACAGGACCGCGCCGATCTTTGCGCCGGATTTCAGGCCGCTGTTGCCGCGGTTCTGGCCGAGAAGTCCCGCCGCGCAATCGTTGAATACATGGATCTGGCGCCTGCCCATCCCGTTATGGCTGTGGCCGGTGGAGTCGCGGCAAACACGGCTATTCGGGGCGCAATAGAGACTGTTTGTAAAATGAACGGCGTTGGATTTACGGCACCCCCGCTGGCGCTTTGTACCGACAATGCTGCAATGATCGCCTGGGCGGGCATCGAGCGGTTTCGGCTGGGGTTGATCGACGGAATGGATCTGGCGGCGCGGCCCCGCTGGCCGCTTGACACCACCCAACCCGCGCTGATTGGTTCGGGCAAGAAGGGGGCCAAGGCATGAGCATTTCCATCCTCGGGGCCGGCGCATTCGGCACGGCTTTGGCTGTGGCATTGGCGCGAAACGGATCAGAGCCTGTGTTATGGGCGCGCGATCGTGGATTGGCAGATCAAATGACCGCATCGGGCAGCAATACCGCCCGGCTGCCGGGCATCAAACTGCCCGCAACGATCACAGCCACATCCGATATCGAAGTGGCTTCACACGCCGAGGTGATCCTGCTGGCGGTGCCGATGCAACAGCTGGCGGGCCTGTTGGACCAACATGCAGGGCTTCTGGACGGCAAGACACTGGTCGGATGTGCCAAGGGGATTGATCTGAATACCGGGCGCGGTGCCTCCGCAATTATCAACTCTAATTGCCCAAGCGCCGTCCCCGCCTTGTTGACGGGCCCGAGTTTCGCGGCCGATATTGCACGCGGTCTGCCCACGGCCCTGACACTGGCCTGTGCCGATGATGCACATGGTGCAGCGTTACAAACCGCATTGGCAACACCTGTCCTTCGGCTTTATCGGTCCACCGATATAATCGGGGCTGAATTGGGCGGTGCCTTGAAAAACGTCATCGCCATTGCCGCAGGCGTGGTGATGGGGGCTGGTTTGGGTGAAAGCGCACGTGCCGCATTGATGACCCGCGGGTTTGCCGAGATGAACCGGCTAGCGATCGCCCTTGGCGCGCAGGCCGAGACCCTTGCAGGCCTGTCGGGCTTTGGCGATCTGGTTTTGACCTGCACATCCCAGCAATCGCGCAACTACAGCTACGGCTATGCCATTGGGTCTGCCGCCGCGTTCGACACATCAACCACAGTTGAAGGCGCGGCCACGTCAAAAGCCGTCACCATGCTCGCAAAAAAACATGGAATAGACCTGCCCATTGCAGCAATGGTTGCTGCGCTTGTCGATGAAACCGTGTCGGTTCCTGATGCGGTGTCAGCTCTGCTTTCTCGCCCCCTCAGGAAGGAATGAACATGCTTTTCGCCGTTATCTGCCGTGACAAACCAGGCCATCTTCAAACGCGCGTTGATACACGCTCGGCGCATTTGGCCTATATCGAGGAAACCGGCATCGTTGCTATGGCCGGACCGCTGGTCGAGGCCGGGCAAATGTGCGGCTCACTCATCGTTCTGGACACTGACAGCCTTTCAGCCGCTGAGGATTGGGCAGCAGGTGATCCCTACAAAGCCGCCGAATTGTTTGAAAGCGTGACTGTGACGGAATGGAAAAAGGTGATCGGCTAATGGCATATTGGCTTTTCAAGTCCGAACCCGACGCATGGAGCTGGGACCAGCAAGTTGCCAAAGGCGAGGCGGGCGAAGAATGGAACGGCGTTCGCAACTATCAGGCGCGCAACAACATGCGGGCCATGCAGATCGGCGATCTGGGGTTTTTCTACCACTCAAACATCGGCAAGGAAGTTGTGGGCATTGTCGCGGTATCTGCGCTAAGCCAGCCCGACAGCACCACCGATGATCCGCGTTGGGATTGCGTGCATATCAAAGCCATCAAACCATTGCTGCGTCCCGTCACTTTGGAAGAGGCGAAAGCAGACCCGCGCCTGACAGAAATGGCGTTGGTAAAGAACACGCGCCTGTCGGTACAGACGGTGACCAAGGCGGAGTGGGACATTGTCTGTGCTTTAGGTGGACTATAGACGGCTGCGTTGCCGTTTTGCATGATGCCTCACGTCACGGACACTTACGGAGGTTCAGATGGAATTCATCAATGTGATCGCAGCAGCTGTAGCAGCTTATGCGTTTGGTGCGGTTTGGTACATGTCGCTGGCCAAGCCTTGGGTCGCAGCGTCGGGTATTGCATGCGACGAAAGCGGCCAGCCGCTGAACAAAAGCCCTGCGCCTTTCATCATATCAGCGATTGCGGTGATCGTTGTTGCGGGGATGATGCGGCACATGTTCGGCATGGCCGGCGTTGATACCGTCGGCAAAGGGTTGATGTCGGGTTTTGGGCTGGGCGCATTTATTGCAGCCCCCTGGCTTGTCACCAACTATGCCTATGCTGACCGCCCTTTCACGCTGACCCTGATCGACGGCGGGTATTCCGTGATCGGCTGCACGATCATCGGTACGGTTCTGACGCTTTTTTGAGAAAAGGAAAGGGTCCCGGCGGCATATCCGACCGGGACCCTTTGCCACCCCGCGTGCACCCCTGCACCGTGTGAAACTGTAAGGTCTCGGCCATCCTAGCCTGTTGAGATGACCCTAGGCGTGCAGGTAGATTCGGGCAAGCATCGTCTGCCGACAATACCACTCAAAACCAATGATTTATGGGAACGGTCAGTTAACCAATGAACCGGGGCGCCTAATTCTTCAAGCGCCCCTGTTCAGGCTTTACGCGTAGACGGACTCTTTGCCGAAATGCTTCACCAGCATGTAGTAAACCACTGCGCGATACTTGTTGCGCTCGGATTTACCGTAGGTTTCGATCACTGAATTGATCGCTGCCATCAGTTGCGGGCCATCCGCCAGACCAAGCTTCTTCATCAAGAAGTTGTTCTTGACGGTCTCAAGCTCGGATGCCTGACTGCCTGCGACGGTGGATGCGTCGGCATCATAGATCGACGGGCCACAGCCAATTGTTACTTTGGTCAACAGCGCCATGTCCGGCGCCATCCCGCATTTGCTTTTCAGATCGTCGGCATATTTCGCGATCAGTTCGTCTCTTTTTCCCATTTGTATGTCCCCTGCTGGATCATTTACTAAAACACTCGGGCGCTTTGCACCCATAGCGGAGGATAGCGGGGTTAACGGGGGAAAGGCAAAAAGAAATCCGCCGATCCGAAGAAATGGCAGAACAAAGCCCCGCCGAGAGTGTCGGCGAGGCTGAAATAAGCTTGAAAACAGGACTTTTCGGGCCGGTCGATCAGTAGCGGTAATGTTCCGACTTGAACGGGCCCGCGACCGGCACACCGATGTAGTCAGCCTGATCGGCACGCAGTTCTGTCAATTTCACCCCGATCCGGGCGAGATGCAGCCGCGCCACTTTTTCATCGAGATGCTTTGGCAGGATGTAAACGCCGGGCACATATTCCGACCCTTTGGTCCAAAGCTCAATCTGCGCCAGAACCTGATTGGTGAAACTTGCCGACATCACAAAGCTGGGATGGCCGGTGGCGTTGCCAAGGTTCAGAAGGCGACCTTCCGACAGAAGAATGATCCGGGCGCCAGACGGCATCTCGATCATGTCCACCTGTTCTTTGATGCTGGTCCACTTGTGGTTCTTCAGGGCGGCAACCTGAATTTCGTTGTCGAAATGGCCGATATTTCCGACGATCGCCATATCCTTCATCGCGCGCATATGCTCGATGCGGATCACATCCTTGTTGCCGGTCGTGGTGATGAAGATGTCGGCGCTGTTGATGACATCTTCGAGCACCACAACTTCGAACCCGTCCATTGCTGCTTGAAGCGCGCAGATCGGATCGACTTCGGTGACCTTTACGCGCGCGCCTGCACCCTGAAGCGACGCGGCTGAACCCTTGCCAACATCGCCGTATCCGCAGACCACGGCCACTTTACCGGCCATCATCGTGTCGGTGGCGCGGCGGATGCCATCAACAAGCGATTCCTTGCAGCCATATTTGTTGTCGAATTTCGACTTGGTGACACTATCGTTCACGTTAATAGCCGGGAACGGCAGCTGGCCCTTCTTGTGCAGATCATAAAGGCGGTGGACACCCGTTGTGGTTTCCTCGGACACGCCTTTGATCGCTTCGCGCACTTTGGTAAACCAGCCGGGGCTTGCAGCCATCCGCTTTTTGATCTGGGCAAAGATCGCTTCTTCTTCTTCCGAGGTCGGAACTTCGATCAGGCCCGTCTCTCCGGCCTCGACCCGCGCGCCCAAAAGAACATAAAGCGTGGCATCGCCGCCATCGTCCAGGATCATGTTGGCGCCTTCCGGGAACAGGAAGGACCGATCGAGATAATCCCAATGCTCAACCAGTGTCTGGCCCTTCACCGCAAACACCGGTGTGCCGCCCGCGGCAATCGCTGCGGCTGCGTGATCCTGGGTTGAGAAAATATTGCAAGACGCCCAGCGCACATCCGCGCCCAAGGCCGTCAGCGTTTCAATCAAAACGGCGGTTTGAATGGTCATATGCAGTGAACCGACGATCCGCGCGCCTTTGAGTGGCTGGGATTTGCCAAACTCTTCTCGCAGGGCCATCAGACCCGGCATTTCGGTTTCTGCAATGTCCAGCTCTTTGCGGCCATAAGCGGCCAAAGCGATATCTTTGACTATGTAATCCGTCGGCATCTGTAGTTCCTCACAATATCTGTCTTTGCGCCCCAGTATCATTTGCAGTTGGTCTTCACAATCCGCGCAAGGTCTACACCCGCTTGCGAGATTTGTTGGCAGCTACTCCTGCCTTCGTTCTGCGCCTGCCAATATAGCCTGATCGCGCATTGGGTATCCGTGGCTTAAGCTCTTTTTCTTACCGCGCATTGCAAACTGCATCCAATCCGGCGCGGCGTCCAAAGCTTTGTCCAAGACTGCAGCGCATACAAATACGGCTATGGGAGCACCTAGATAAAATATCAGATAGCTTTGATCATCCCCATCTCCGACGGCGTTTTGCCAGACTGTCCACAATACCCCCATCATCGGCACGTGCATCAGATATGCCAAAAAGCTGAACCGGCCGAACCGTATCACCACCGTATTGGGGAAAAGCCGCAAAAACATACCCGTTACGCCCAACAGCAAAAAGCACAGACCCAGGCGACGCATCAGCAGCGGTATGTGAAAATCCGCCAGACCGGGAATGTTCTGCCAGTCCAGCGCTGCGACCCCCGCGAGTGTCAGGATATTTCCGATAGAAATAGCCATAATTGGCCGGGATAGACCCGTAAATGTGACCTCCATTCGCGCCGCAACCGCCCCGAATAATAGGAACTGTAATATACTGTCGCGGAAGATTACGGGCGCAAGCAGGTCGTGCGAAGGGACGAAGAGCGCGAGTGCCAAAGCCACAAGAGGATAGCTGTGGATCACAGGCGCAAGCAGCCTGACAATCAGGGTGGCCACAAATAGATCTCGCAAGAAAAACAGCGACAAGTTGGCGGTTGCGCCACCGATCCCGGTCCAGGCGTTGATAAAGGACCAATAATCAGGCTCAAGACCGACAACAGCATTTGCGTTTCGACCAGCCAAAGCACCCTTTGACACAG
This sequence comes from Albidovulum sp., assembly GCA_049646285.1. Classification (GTDB taxonomy): domain Bacteria; phylum Pseudomonadota; class Alphaproteobacteria; order Rhodobacterales; family Rhodobacteraceae; genus Albidovulum. The sequence continues at coordinate 26,824 of JBARVN010000093.1, forward strand.
CCAAGATAATAAAAATGGCGCTCCAGACCAGCATCGGCACCAATACGCTGCGAAACCGGTGTCGTGCCAAATCGAGAAACGATTGGCTGGATACGCTACGCCACAGCAGGTAACCGCTGACGAAGCTAAGCAGCGACACGCTGATCCGGCCGAGGCTGTTGCCTAAAATCGTGCCAACCAGATGAAACTCGCCCGAACTAACAATTGTGGGTGTCGATATCCCCGGATTGACGTGCACCCACATCATCGCCGTGATGCAGAACACGCGAAGCAGTTCGATCTGGCGGCTATCAACCGGTGTCATGGCATGAACTGATACATTGATTCGACCGTTGGAGGTTGGATTTCTGTCAGTGATCGGCGGATGAACACCGCCCACACTTTGTCTCATCGTGTTGTTCCCGCTGACAGGTTGCACTATTAGTGGATGCTTGGCAGCAATGTTCTGATCGGTGCCGCCCTTCTGTGCGTAGAACGAAAGTGGGGCGCCTGAAACTCTTGCCGCGCAATCGCTTCCAAGCGGATATAGTTGAGCAGAATGTGGCGCATTGGGTCAGACACGAGGACAATCAGATATGCCCCCAAAGCAACCCCGCGCATGGCAACGCATGCTTTCCGGAAGACGGCTTGATTTACTCGACCCCACACCAATGGATATTGAAATCGAAGATATCGCCCACGGATTGGCGTTTGTCGCGCGCTGGAATGGGCAGACAGTCGGCGACTGGCCCTATTCCGTGGCCGAGCATTCACTGCTGGTCGAGCAAATTTTTTCGCGCATCAACCGGGGTGTGGCTGCACGGTGGAGATTGGCTGCCCTCTTACACGATGCCCCGGAATATGTGATCGGTGACATGATTAGCCCGGTAAAAGCGGCCGTAGGCCCTGGCTACGGGGCACTGGATGACCGGCTGACGGCGGCAATCCATTTGCGGTTCGGCCTGCCCGCAGTGTTGCCCGCACCGATGAAGAAGGCGATCAAGACAGCCGACCGTATCTCGGCATGGCTTGAGGCCGTCCAGATCGCAGGGTTTTCCAGCGCCGAAGCTGACCGCTTCTTTGGTGCACCGGATGAGAAGATCGTCCACGACCTTAAGATCCATCTGCGCGCACCTGTCGACGTGCGCGCAGAATTTGTAGCTGTTCATGCAAGGCTTATGGCTGAAGCCTTCGCTTAAAGGTGAATGCCCGATATTTTGAGCCATCTGCGCTTCTGTCGCCCATCATGACAAGGATCAGGCCGGTGGTGCGGCGTCACGGGTGGCTGAAACGTTGCGATGCGGAAGGTATCTGCAAGTATCTGTAGCATAGCGGCGTCCTCCAATAGGATATCATTGGATATTTTTAGCCGTTATATTGGTATAAGCAGAGTCAATTGAATTTCTGATATGTAAGCAGAGCTATCATATGCCATCCATAGACTGGCTTCACTATCCGCCGCTATCGGCGCTCCGGGCCTTTGAGGCCACCGGTCGCCTGGGCGGCTTCAGTGCCGCAGCCCGGGCGCTGAACGTTACGCATGCCGCTGTGGCGCAGCAGGTCCGCGCTCTTGAAACCTATTTGGGCATGTCCCTTGTTCATCGCGAGGGCCGCGCACTTGTGTTGACGCAAGAAGGCGTGGCGCTCTCACTGGCCCTTACCGACGGCTTTGGCGGTATCGAGGCGGCAGTGGATAGTCTTCGGGCAGGTGCTCAGGATCGCCCAGTGACCATCACCCTTACGCCGACATTTGCAAGCAACTGGCTGATGCCGCGCCTGGGACGGTTCTGGGCCGCCCATCCGGATATCCCTGTATCGCTGCGCCCTGATCCCAATCTGCTCGATCTCAGGGCAGAACGGATTGATTTTGGAATTCGCTTTGGTATGGGGGTATGGCCTGCAGTCGATGCCGCCTATCTCGCTTCCGCGCAGTATGTGGTGGTCGGTGCGCCAAAACTTTTTTCCAATGAGAACCCGCTTGAACCGTCTCAAATGGCAGCCTTGCCTTGGGTATTGGAACCTGACTGGCCTGAGCAGCGGAGTTGGATTGCCTGCTGCACAGGACTTGATCCTGATGACCTTCAGATCACCGAATTTGCGACCGAGGAGCTGGCATTGGCGGCAGCGCGACAAGGCTATGGCTTACATGTGTCAAGTGCTGCACTGGTCGAAAATGATCTGAAAACCGGTAACTTGCGCCTGGCGTTTCAAGCCGCCGACGAAGGGCCAGGGTACTATATCGTCACCCCTCCGGGTCCGCTTAGATCAGCGGCCCGTGAGGTGATCCGTTGGCTTCACAAGTCGGCTTAGATCGCCAGATCATCAAGCGATTTACCGGCCTTCAAGGCAGCTTCTGCCCAACGTGGCTTGCGACCGCGACCAGTCCAGGTTTCAGCTTTATTTGCAGGATTGGCGTATTTCGCCTTTGCGGGTTTTCTCTTCTTGGTTGCGCCATCACCAATCAGTTCATTCAGATTGAAACCCAGCGCTTTGGCTTTTTCTTGCACGGCGGCAAGCGCTTCGCGCTTTTTACGATCTTCGTATCCGTCGATTCTTTTAGTGACTTGATTGCGCAAGTCTTTAAGTTCTTTAAGCGTCAGACTGTCAAAATCGACATTCACAACTGTGTTCCTTCTATTTCCACGAAAGCTCCGGCTGGTTACTAGATCTAGTCCGAAAATGGCAATATGAACACTGAGTAAGAAGTAAAAACATCTACTTTGGGCTACGTTTGGCCAAAATCCGCTGAAGCGTGCGGCGATGCATGCTTAATCTTCGGGCAGTTTCTGAAATATTACGATCACAAAGCTCATATACCCGTTGAATGTGTTCCCAGCGAACCCGGTCGGCAGACATCGGATTCTCTGGCGGTGGCGGCAGCGCATCGGCGCGCGTCAGCAAAGCGTTGGTAATGTCATTGGCGTCAGCAGGTTTAGACAGGTAATCGACCGCGCCGATTTTTACGGCAGCAACGGCCGTTGCGATAGCTCCGTAGCCTGTCAGAATGACAACCCTGCAATCCGGGCGGCGTTCGTGGAGGACTTCAACGACATCCAGGCCATTCCCATCACCCAGACGCAGATCAACAACTGCGTAAGCAGGAGGGCGATTTTGCGCAATCGATCGGCCCTCCGCAACACTTTCTGCAGTAACAGGCTCAAACCCGCGTTTCTCCATGGCACGCGCAAGCCGGTGCACGAACGGCGCATCGTCATCCACCAAAAGCAGGCTGCGATCCGGCCCGATTTCAGCAATATTATCTTCAGCCATATGTACCACTCCAATCGGACGTCTTAGATCTAGGCCGTCTTGCAACGCCGGTCAAATTAGCCCGCCGCCGCGTCTATAAAGCACGCAGAACGACGCGCGATATCTTCGGGCGTATCATTTCTTGAAAAGAACTCAACAAAACCGATATCGGGCAACATCAGATAGGTCTGCGTTGCGTGATCAACCAAATAGTACTCATCAGCGGTTTGATCCGGTACCTTGAAATACGTGCGGTAACTTTTGGCGACGGCGCTGATCTCTTCGCTCGTGCCGGTCAGGCCTATCATCCTCGGGTGGATATAGTCGGTCCATTCCTTCAGGACCTCCGGTGTATCACGACCAGGATCAACCGAAATCATGATCGGCGTGACGTCATAGCCCAGTTCCTCCAGGGCATCGACGGCTTCGGCATTTCTCACCGTGTCTGTCGGGCAAACATCCGGACAAAAAGTATAGCCGAAGTAGACCAGGCTTGGTCCGGTCAATACATCCTTCTCGGTCACTCTGCGGCCATTCTCATCCGTCAACGAAAACGGGCCGCCGATTGTTGCAGCCCCGCCAGAAATGTTACTGGCACGACACGGTGCAAAACGGTCCGACCCCTTATACTGCGCGAACTGATACATTGAGACCATTGCAATTGCGGCCAGCGCAGTCGCGGCAATCGCATAGGTTTTTGTCGAAATCGCCATCAGATTGTTCCTTGTCAGTACACCAGCATTGATCGCGCATCCCGGCCCGAGTATCAATCGGTACTGCCGGAATGCGACAACAGGACCCGAATTGCGCCAACCGGCCCCAAAAAACACTGGATCGGCATTGTCGGATATTTCTGCGCATATCGCCCATAGCGACTGGGTCCGCCTCAGAACATTGGTTCTTTTGCGCTGGATGGCGGTTTTTGGTCAGTTCACAGCAATCCTCGTTGCGTGGAAGTACTACGACATCGAGTTGAACATTGCGTGGTGCTTGCTGGTTGTGGGTGCCGCGATTGTGGCCAACATTGTCGCGTCACTGGCATTCCCAGAAAACAAACGCCTGACGGAAGGGCAAGCGACGCTGACATTGCTGTTTGACACAACGCAGCTGGCACTGCTGCTCTATTTAACTGGCGGGCTGAACAACCCCTTTGCGCTATTGATACTGGCGCCGGCGACGATCGCGGCGACCGCTCTGCAAACCCGTGCGACAGTGTTCATTGGTGCGATAACGATCGCCCTTGTCACACTCGTGGCGTTTGTCCACCTGCCTTTGCACGTACGCAATGGCGCGCCTATTATGGTGCCACAAATATTCGGGTTTGGCTTCTGGCTCGCCATTGTAATTGGCGTCGTGTTCCTTGGCCTTTATGCGCGTCGTGTTGCATCAGAAATCCACTCGATGGGGGCCGCCCTGCTTGCCACACAAGCAGCGCTTGCACGCGAGCAGAAACTGACCGATCTGGGTGGCGTTGTGGCCGCCGCCGCCCATGAGCTTGGAACGCCACTGGCGACGATTAAACTTGTGAGCACCGAGCTGTCGGGTGAGCTGTCCGAGCACCCTGAGCTTAAAGCCGATGCAGAGCTGATCCGCCAACAGGCGGACCGATGTCGGGACATACTTCGCTCAATGGGGCAATCCGGAAAAGACGATCTGCATCTTCGATCTGCGCCCTTTTCTGCTGTGATCAGAGAGGCAGCCGAACCACATCAGAACCGTGGCAAAACGCTACATTTCAACCTTGGGGACGAACCTAAGCAGAGTGGGCGCCAGATTTCGATACTGCGCCGCCCGGAAATCATTCATGGCATACGGAATCTTATCCAGAACGCAGTCGATTTTTCGAACGCCACTGTCTGGATCGACGCAGAGGTCAGTGAACATTCTGCACGGATCCGCATTGCAGACGATGGCTCCGGCTACCCGACGCACTTTATTGGCCGCATAGGGGACCCCTTGTTTCGCCGCCGCCGCGACGATGATCGGGCGCAAAGGCCAGAGTATGAGGGCATGGGACTTGGTCTTTTCATAGCGAAAACACTGTTAGAGCGCACGGGTGCCAGTTTGGTTTTTGCAAATGCGGCCGACCCATTTCTGGCCGAAAACGAACGCCCTGAACGCTGCGGAGCGGTGGTTAACGTTACTTGGCCGCGCAACCGGATTGAGATGACGCATGTCGGCGGGCTAGGAGAAAACCAGCCTTTTGGTGGTTAAACGCATTGGCGTTGCCGCAAATTCTCCCAAAGGTTGCAATATTAACTGCACATTAACTCATTAGATGAACGTTGAGATCAGGGGGCGCAGACCTCTGTGGGAAAACGGATTTGATTATGATTGCACCGCTTGTACTGGCGGCGATGGTTGTAGCCGCGTCGATTGCCGCCGCGCTGATCGCCCTGCTCATCTTATACGCGCTTACACGTCGGCGCGAACCGAAACCAAATCTGGCGAGTTTTGACTCGCCGCTCGAACAGGCAATTTTTCTGTTCGAAGATCATGACCTGATCGACGCCACAAACACGGCCCGGTCACTGCTCAGATCAATTCCGGGCAAAGGAAGTGAATGGGACAGGCTGTGTTCTTATCTTTCGCCGCGATTTGAGGGGTTTGAGACCAGGATATCCGCGCTTGCCGACGAGGCCGAGTTGAACATGCAAAGCAAGTCAGATGCAGATCTGAGGCTTCGGGCCGAATGGCTGGGGCATCATGCGCGACTTACCCTCATCGATATGTCGGCAGAAGGACAAGGTGTCTTGATTGATGGACTAAGTCAGCGCGCACAGGAGGAAGAACTGTTGTCGCTGCGCGAAACCCTGGGTGCCGCACCGATCCTGGTTTGGCGGTTAGACAATCAAGGCGGCGTTGTCTGGGCAAACCATGCGTATCTGAACTGCGTAATGGACATGAAAGGCCTGACAGAGGACGAGCTGACATGGCCTATTCCGGCACTTTTTGGGCAGGTCGCAACTGGTTCAATTGATCACAAACGCCGACAAAAGCTACAATCTGACGACGAAGGGAAATGCCACTGGTTTGAATTGCATCATTTTCCAAGTGGAGAAGGCAGCCTGAATTTTGCCTTGCCCGCAGACAAGGAAGTGCGTGCTGAAACCTCCTTGCGAGACTTTGTTCAAACGCTGACAAAAACGTTTGCGCATTTGCCAATCGGATTAGCCATATTTGACCGGCAGAGGCAGCTTGCGCTGTTCAATCCGGCCTTGGTTGATCTGACCACAATCAGCGCCGAATTCCTGTCAACGCGCCCGACACTTTTTGCCTTTCTCGACCGGTTGCGCGAAGCGCGTATTATCCCGGAGCCCAAAGACTATCGCAGCTGGCGTCAGAAGATGGTTGAGCTGGAACATGCGGCAGCGTCGGGATTGTTTGAAGAATCATGGAACCTCGCCTCTGGCCAAACCTTCCGCGTCAGCGGGCGACCCCACCCTGACGGCGCTGTGGCATTCCTGATCGAGGATATCAGTGCCGAAGTCACCCTGACACGCCACTTTCGTTCAGAGATAGAGCTTGGTCAGGCAGTGGTGGATACGATCGCTGAGGCGATAGCCGTTTTCTCACCCGCCGGTGAACTGGTCATGACAAACGCCGCCTATGAGACGCTGTGGCAGGTGGACACCGCAGCGACGCTCAGCACCATTTCCGCCACTGAATCGACTCGGATCTGGCAGCACGCGGCCTTACCCAGCCCGGTATTTGGCGAAATCCGGGATTTCGTCGGCGCAATTGACGAACGTGCAGAATGGACTGCCGATCTGAAATTGCTGAGCGGTGCTTCGTTGACCGTCCGCTGCGCGCCGCTACCCGGCGGTGCCACTCTAGTCGGGTTTGAACGCCTGCCGTGCGAGCGCACCGCCGTCCGTCGTCTCCGGCGCTCTCGAAAAAGCACCGAAAGCGTATCTGCAGCCGAGCACATTCAGGCCTGACCCTGACGCATCACCCTTGCGGGCACCCACCGGAGCGGTAAAAGTCTCCGCATGAGTTGCATCGTTCCTTTTCCAGTGTTGGGTTGCCTGACCCTGCCCACAGCACAAGATACCTGCGCGCTGGCAGAGTATCTTGCACCTTTGCTGGCCGCGGGTGATGTCATTTTGCTGGACGGACCGATCGGCGCTGGAAAATCCCATTTCTGCAGATGCCTGATCCGGGCACGGCTCTTGGCCGAAGACCGGCTTGAAGACATCCCTTCACCCACGTTCACACTTGTTCAAACCTATACGCTGGACGATGTGGAGATCTGGCACAGTGACCTTTTTCGGCTGACATCCGAGGACGAAGCGACAGAACTGGGACTGCAAGAGGCCTTTGATCAGGCGATCTGTCTGGTCGAGTGGCCCGACCGGTTGGGGCGCTCTGTTCCCGCCCAAGCCATGCTGATAACTCTGTCACCGTCTGCACACAGCGATGCACGCCAAGCGGTGTTCTACGCCAGCGATCCGCGTTGGGCAGGGCGGCTTGATGGTTTTTCGATGCGGATCGAGACAGCTTGTGACTGATCGGCAAGCCGCAGCGGCCCAATTTCTTAGTAGTGCCGGTTGGGGCGATGCAAAGCGCATCGCGCTTGCAGGAGATGCCTCATCCCGTCGGTATGAACGCGTGCAGGTTGGTGAAGCATCGGCCATTTTGATGGACGCGCCCCCAGCACATGGCGAAAGCACATGGCCCTTCACGCGAATGGCCAAATGGCTGATAGGGCGTGGGTTTTCTGCACCAGCCCTGCTTGCCGCGGATCACACATCCGGGTTTCTCTTGCTCGAGGATCTTGGCGACGCGCTTCTGGCCCGTCTGGTTGAGGCTGAACCTGCTCGGGAAACCATGCTCTACTCAGCCACAACCGATTTTCTGGTCGATCTACACCGACACGATACCCCTGACTTTGTTACCCATCTGAACGGCCCCGCATTGGCGGAATTGGTCCGCCTGACACCGCGCTGGTATCTGCCTGGGGTCAATGCGACAGAGAATTCCGCGGCAAGTGCTCTGCCTGACCTCATAGAAGCACACTACGGCAAGCTTGCCGGTGCTGTTCAAGTCACGTGCCTAAGGGATTTTCATGCGGAAAACCTGATCTGGTTGCCCGAACGGTCGGGAACGGCACGGCTTGGTCTTTTGGATTTCCAGGATGCCGTCATCGCGCATCCCGCATATGATCTTGTGTCTCTGCTGCAAGATGCGCGCCGTGACCTGGCCCCTCAGACCGAAGCCGCGATGATCGAACGGTACACAGCTGCAACCGGGGTGGATGCAGATCAGTTTATGGCTGCATATGCGTTGCTCGGTGCCCAGCGGGCATTGCGGCTGCTCGGGGTATTTGCCCGCCTTACGTTGCATTACGGCAAACCCAATTATCTGGCCTTCATGCCTCGGGTTTGGCACAGTCTAAACCGAAACCTCGCCCACCCGGATCTGACGGATTTGGCGGATGCGGTTGCGCAAGGGTTGCCCGAACCCACTGAAGAGCGAATTGAAAGGATCAAGGCACAATGCGGTCGCCACCCAACGCCTTGATGCTTTTTGCCGCCGGATTGGGCACCCGCATGGGCGCACTCAGCCAGACCCGGCCAAAGCCCTTGATTGAGGTGTCAGGCAAGGCGCTGATCGATCACGCCCTGGAGCTCATCGACGCGGCTGAGATTGCGCAGATAGTCGTCAACCTCCACTATCTGCCCGATCAGATCCGCGCCCATCTGGCCGGGCGAAATATCTGCTTTTCTGATGAAACAGACACGCTTTTTGATACCGGAGGCGGCTTAAAAAACGCGCTTCCGCTGCTTGGCACCGGACCGGTTTTTACCCTTAACACCGATGCGGTGTGGACCGGCGCAAATGCCCTTGTCGAACTGCGAACCGCGTGGGACCCCGACCCGATGGGAGGGCTGTTGCACATAGTTCCCAGGCATCTGGCGACCGGTCACAAAGGCGCAGGGGATTTTGCCATGGACGCGGATGGCCGGCTGACCCGAGGGCAGGATTTTGTCTATACCGGCGCTCAGATCCTCGATCCCACGGGGCTTGCACAGATATCTGACCGAACATTCTCGCTGAACCGATTGTGGGATGCCATGCTGGCCGAAGAACGGCTTTTCGGCACAGTTCATAGCGGAGGTTGGTGCGATGTCGGGCACCCGCCGGCGATCGCGCTTGCCGAAGCACTGTTGCATGAGGCCGCAAATGTTTGATCCCTGCCCCGGTCCGCGCCTGTTTGGGCTGCCGCCCGGCACAGATTTTCCGATGGCGTTGGTAGACGGCCTTATCGCGCGGACGCGCGATTCACCGCCCGAAGCCATGGCGCGCGTGACGCTTTATCTGAACACGGCACGGATGCAGCGCCGCGTGCGCGCCCTTTTTGATGAACGGGGCGCGCGCTTTTTACCAAAACTGCGGCTGGTCACCGATCTGGGCCGCGATCCGCTTGCCGGGCTGCCACCGGCCATTCCCCCCTTGCGCAGGCGGCTTGAGCTGGCGCGTCTGGTCGCAGGACTTGTTGATCAGCAACCGGATTTTGCCGCAGGAACCGCCGTCTATGATCTGGCCGACAGTCTTGCGCGGTTGATGGATGAAATGCAGGGCGAAGCCGTTCAACCAGAGGCATTCGAGCAGCTTGATCTTTCGGAAAACCACGCCGAACACTGGGAACGCAGTCTTCAATTCCTGCGGATCATTGGCCGCTATTTTGCCGAAAACGCCGCCCCGGATGCCGAGGCGCGACAACGCCTGATGGTCGACGCACTGGCCGAACGCTGGCGCAGCGCGCCGCCAACGGATCCAATAATTGTTGCCGGATCGACCGGATCGCGGGGCGCAACTCTTGCATTCATGCAAGCAGTGGCAGCACTGCCTGAAGGCGCGGTGGTGCTGCCCGGTGTTGACTTTGATATGGATGAAACCGCCTGGAACGGTCTTTCTGCGGGCACCATGCCAGGCGAAGACCATCCGCAGTATCGGTTTCTTCGTCTGACCGACGCATTGGACGTGTCGCCATTAGATATTCGCCGCTGGCCCATCGGCGAAGCGCCGGATCCGGCCCGCAACCGGCTTATCTCACTTGCCTTGCGCCCAGCGCCAGTGACCGACCAGTGGATGAGCGAAGGCAAAAATCTTGGCCATCTTGAACCCGCGACCCAGCATTGGACCCTTATTGAAGCGCCATCGCCACGCGACGAAGCTCAGGCCATTGCTGCTTGCATGCGCCACGCAGCGGAAACCTGCGTTACCGTTGCATTGGTCACACCCGACCGCATGCTGACCCGAAGGGTTGCAGCAGCCCTTGGCCGATGGGGGATCGTACCCGACGACAGTGCAGGCGAACCTTTGGCGCAAACCGCGCCGGGCCGGTTCTTGCGCCATGTGGCCGGGTTGTTTGGACGGCGGCTTTCAACAGAGGCGCTGCTGATCTTGCTAAAGCACCCGCTGACGGCCACCGGTGCGGGGGATCGCGGCAACCACTTGCGCTTTACCCGAGATCTTGAGCTGAAGCTGCGGCGCTATGGCCCTGCCTTCCCAACAGCTGCCGATCTGACCGCATGGGCGCGGGCCAAGGGCGAGCCAGAAAGAATTGCCTGGGCAGAGTGGCTTGGGCAGGCACTGGATGGTGTTGAAACTACAGGCGCCGCCCCTCTTGCAGCCTATATAGAGACACATTTATTCCTGTGTGAATGCCTCGCCGCTGGCCCAGGCGGCCACGCAGAGCAAAGTGAGCTTTGGCGAACTGAGGCTGGGTGCGTTGCGCAATCGGCGATGGAGGGCCTGCGCCGCGAATCTTCATACGGCGGCACCGTCCACACGCATGAATATTCCAGCCTTATTTCCGCGATCCTGCGCGACGGGTCCGTGCGGCGCAGTGAGGTGGTGCACCCCGGCGTTATGGTCTGGGGTACGCTCGAGGCGCGGGTTCAGGGCGCCGAACTGGTGATACTTTCCGGGCTAAATGAAGGGGTCTGGCCTGAACGTCCCGCACCCGACCCTTGGCTGTCGCGGCAGATGCGCCAAAAGGCCGGTCTGTTGCTGCCCGAACGACGTATCGGACTGTCGGCGCATGATTTTCAACAAGCGGCAGCGGCCCCGCGCGTTATCCTGTCGCGCGCCCTCCGCAATGCCGAGGCCGAGACCGTTCCGTCACGGTGGCTGGCAAGACTGACAAATCTGATGAAGGGCCTGCCCGATCAAGGCGGCCAGATGGCGTTGCAGGCCATGCAGGACCGTGGGCAGGTCTGGCTGGATCATGCGCGTGCCATTGACGCGCCCGAACCGGCCCATTGCACCGGTCGTGCCCTTCGCCCGGCCCCGCGCCCACCGGTATCGGCGCGACCGACATCCCTGCCGGTCACCGCGATTCAGACACTAATCCGCGACCCGTATCAAATCTACGCTGAACGCATCTTACGGCTAAGGCGGTTGGATCCGCTTCGGGCCGAACCCGACGCACGTGTGCGTGGCAAAGTACTGCACAAGATTGTCGAGGATTTCATCCGCGACCGACCCGAGGATGAAACAGACGCCGCCGCACAAAGCCGGCTGCTGCATGTGGCGGAAATCAGATTATCCGAAGACATACCGTGGCCGAGTGCCCAGCGCATGTGGCTGGCAAAGCTGGCGCGGATCGCCGGCGGGTTTGTCGCGTCGGAACGACAAAGGCAGGCGTTGGGAACGCCAATTTTGCTTGAAAAAAGCGGGTCTGTTCCACTGAAAAGCGTTGACTTTACCTTGACAGCAAAACCTGACCGTATCGATCTTTTGAGTGATGGCCGTGTGCACATATACGACTATAAAACCGGCGCCCCACCCACGAAAAAGGAACAGACGTATTTTAACAAGCAGTTGGTGCTGGAAGCCGCGATGGCAGAGCGTGGCGCCTTTCAGGTTGTGGGGCCCGTCAACGTTGCCGGGACAACCTATATTCAACTGGGCGGGGATGGCGACGAAAAGCCTGGCCTTGATGACGAGGGCATCACCACGGAAGCCTGGGCAGAATTGCACCGCCTGATCTCGGCCTATGCCCGTCATAGCACCGGCTACACAGCCCGCCGTGCCGTCTTTGAGACACGCCGCCGCGGCGACTTCGATCACCTGGCACGGTTTGGCGAATGGTTAATGGGCGACACCCCCGCACCGGAGGATGTCGGATGATCCGCAACGACGCCAGCGAAGCGCAGGTGCGCGCGGCCAATCCCATACAATCAGTCTGGTTGTCCGCCAATGCAGGGTCTGGCAAGACCCGCGTTCTGATCGACCGGGTGGCCCGCCTTTTGCTGGGCGGTACTGAACCGCAGCGCATCTTGTGCCTGACCTATACCAAGGCCGCGGCCAGCGAGATGCAGAACCGGCTGTTCGACCGGCTGGGCCATTGGGCGATGCTGCCCGAACCGCAATTGCGGCACGCGCTGGAGGATCTGGGCGTTGACGGGGCCATAGACGCCCAAACACTCGCCAAAGCCCGACGCCTGTTCGCGCGCGCAATTGAGACGCCCGGCGGGCTGAAGATCCAGACCATCCATTCGTTTTGCGCGGCCCTTTTGCGGCGCTTTCCGCTTGAGGCGCGTGTTTCGCCGAACTTCACCGAAATGGATGATCGCGCCGCAAAACTCCTGCGCCAAGAGATTGTCGAAGAACTGGCCGCAGGCGATGACATCCCCGCGTTCGACGGGATTGCCGCCCTTGGGTCCGGTGATGATCTGTCCGGTTTTTTGAGCACTTTGTGCCGGCATAGTGACGGTTTTTCCGATGAGCTGACAGCGGAAGACGCGCTGGCCCTGTTTGGCCTGCCGCCGGGGTATTCGGTCGCCAGTTTGCTGGGCGAAGTGTTTCAGGGCGGAGAAGCCGAGCTGATCGCGGAACTTGTGCCGCTCTTGTTGGCCAGCGGGCCGAATGACGTGAAAGAAGGCGTAAAGCTCGCCCCTCTTGATCTGCTCAGCCCGTCTGCCGCGCATGTGCCCGTTTTGGAAAGCGCGTTCCTTTATGGTGCCGCCGCCAAGGCGGGGGCCTATGCCGCAAAGATTGGCAAGTTTCCGACCAAGGCGGTCAGTGACAAATCCGGCACCCACCTGATGCCCCGGCTTGAGCCGTTGATGCTGCGGGTAGAGGATGCGCGCGACAAGCGGCTGGCGCTTGCAGCTGCAGACCGTACCCTTGCCCTGCACCGGTTCGCCCGCGCGTTCCTGCCGCGATATGCCGCGCGCAAAGCGCAATCAGGCTGGCTGGACTTTGATGATCTGATCACACGGTCAGCCGCCCTTTTGTCGGACCGTGCTGTCGCAAACTGGGTGCTCTTCCGGCTTGATGGCGGCCTTGATCATATCCTTGTCGACGAAGCACAAGACACCAGCCCCGCCCAATGGCAGGTGATCGAGCGACTGGCCGAGGAGTTTACTGCAGGAGAGGGCGCACGCGGGCCAGAACGGACAATTTTTGTCGTCGGCGACATGAAACAATCGATCTATTCCTTCCAAGGGGCTGACCTGCGCGCATTTGAAGACATGCGCGCCCATTTCCGGGCGAAATATGATGCGCTTGCCACGCCATTTCAGGAATTGCTTCTGACCCATTCCTTCCGGTCGTCGGCGGCCATTTTGAAGGTCGTGGATCTTGCCTTTGATGAGCGCGTGAACCGGGGACTTGGTGGTGGGCTGAAACACATCGCGTTCAAATCGGATCTGCCTGGGCGTGTCGATCTGTGGTCCGCGATCCCTCCAACCGACAAGCCGGAAGACCGGGACTGGTTCGACCCGGTGGACATTCTGCCGGGCGATCACGAAACGATGGTTCTGGCCAGACATATCGCCACACAGATCCGCACCATGATCGATACCGGCGTTCAGGTGCCGACCCGTGACGGCGTCAAGGCAGTGGATGAAGGCGACATTCTGATCCTTGTACAACGCAGGTCAGACCTTTTTCATGAGATCATCCGCGCCTGCAAGGCGGCCAATCTTGCCGTGGCCGGTGCCGACCGATTGAAACTGGGCGCTGAACTGGCGGTGCGCGATATCGCCGCCCTGTTGAATTTTCTGGCCACGCCCGAAGATGATCTGTCACTGGCCGCAACCCTACGCTCACCATTGTTCGGGTGGAACGAAGCGCAGCTATACGATTTGGCGCATGGCAGAGCCGACAAGACGTATCTTTGGACAGCGCTGCGCGAACGAACGACCGAGTTTGCCGAGACGCTGGCCGTCTTGAACGATCTGAGGCGTCAGGCCGACTTCCTTCGCCCGTTTGATCTGATTGAACGCATGTTGACGCGCCACGATGGTCGCAGGCGATTGATCGGACGGCTTGGCGCCGAGGCCGAAGACGGCATTGACGCGCTTCTGGCACAAGCGCTCTCGTTCGAACAAGTTGAAATCCCCAGTCTGACTGGCTTTCTGGTTTGGATGGAAACAGACGATCTTGAGATCAAAAGAAGGCTCGATTCTGCCTCAAAGTCGATACGTGTGATGACCATTCACGGCGCGAAAGGGCTTGAAGCGCCCATCGTCATCCTGCCCGATACCGCCAAACGCAGGGATGACGTTAAGGATGAGATTTACCGCATCGACGGGCTGCCCGTCTGGCGCACCAAAGTCGATGAAAGCCCGGCGCGCATCGCCAGCGCCAGATCCGAAATGCAAGACAAGCAGACACAAGAACGGATGCGGTTGCTATATGTCGCGATGACACGGGCGGAGGCTTGGCTGATCACCTGCGGGGCCGGCGACGTGGGCCAGGGCGCGGAAAGCTGGTACAGCATTGTCGATGAGGCTTTGACCAAAGCCGGGGCAGAAACCGCGGGCCCTTTTGAATTTGGCCCCGGCAAACGGTTTTCACATGGCGATTGGCCTACAAATGCTCTCCCGACCGCGCCCAATGCTGCAAGCCGCACGTTGACGCCCGATTGGGCGCGTCGTGATGCCCCTGCGGCACCCGACACGGTCACGGTGCTGTCACCCTCGGGCCTTGGGGGGGCAAAGGCCCTGCCCGGCGATTCAGGGCGTGATGAGGACAGCGCCAAACGGCGTGGAACGCACCTGCACTTGTTGCTGGAGCATTTGCCTCTGTGGCCCACAAACGAATGGCCCCGGATCGCGGACGCCTTGCTACTGGACGGCGAAGACCCAGCCGAACCGGCAGAAATAGAGCCGCTTTTGACCGAAGCCAGTCAGGTTCTGTCGTCGGCCGACATGGCCCCTTTGTTGGTTCCCGGCGCATTGGCCGAAGTGGAACTGACAGCGCGGCTGGATGTATTGGGAGGCTGCATCATGCACGGAACCATCGACCGGCTGGTGGTCACCGAAACGCATGTTCTGGCGGTTGACTACAAATCCAATGCCCTGGTTCCAGACCGGCCAGAATTAGTACCTGATGGCTTGCTTCGCCAGATGGGCGCCTATGCCGCAATGCTAGAGGCTATCTACCCCGACAAGCATGTCGAGACCGCAATACTTTGGACTCGCACGGGCCAACTGATGCGACTTGATCGCGATATCGTGAGGTTAGCCCTCCAATCGACCACCATACCTTGACGTTACCTCAAGGCATCCATACCTTTCCTGCAACGCTTCCCGAATTGGAGAATATCAATGGCCACCGTAGCTGTTACTGACGCCACCTTTGACGCCGAGGTTCGGCAATCCACGATCCCGGTTGTGGTGGATTTCTGGGCCGAATGGTGTGGACCGTGCAAGCAGATCGGCCCTGCACTGGAAGAACTTTCTGCCGAATACGAAGGCAAGGTTAAAATTGTCAAAGTGAACGTGGATGAAAACCCCGATGCACCAGCCCAGATGGGTGTGCGCGGTATTCCGGCACTCTTTATGTTCAAGGGCGGAGAAGTTGTTTCAAACAAGACGGGGGCAGCCCCCAAGGCCGCTCTGCAAAGCTGGATAAACTCGGCGATCTGATCGTTAGACTGGCGAGTAAGAAAAAGGGCGCCGTTTGGCGCCCTTTTTGCGTCCACAGTTGCGGGCAACGACCTGCAGCGCCATATAGGACAAGATAGTCGGAGGGTGTGATGGCGGATGACAAATTCCCAGGCTGGCACGGAACAACAATCATTGGTGTTCGGCGTGGCGGTTCGGTTGTGGTGGCGGGCGATGGTCAGGTCAGCCTTGGCCAAACAGTGATCAAAGGCACGGCACGCAAGGTGCGCCGCCTGTCCCCCGGTGGGCGCGACGTGGTTTGTGGCTTTGCCGGATCAACCGCAGATGCCTTTACATTGCTGGAGCGGCTTGAAACCAAGCTTGAGGCCGCCCCTGGCCAATTAATGCGCGCCTGTGTTGAACTGGCGAAAGACTGGCGCACAGACAAGTATCTGCAAAAACTTGAAGCCATGCTGATTGTGACGGATGGAACGACCCTTCTGGTCGTCACCGGTGCCGGTGATGTGCTGGAGCCGGAACATGACGTTGCCGCCATCGGATCAGGTGGAAATTTCGCACTGGCCGCCGCGCGGGGACTGATGGAAACCGATCTGGACGCCGAAGCGATTGCGCGCAAAGCCATGGCCATCGCCGCCGATATCTGCGTCTACACAAATGGCAATCTGACGGTGGAGACAATCCGTGGTTGAGGACCCCAAAACTTTCGGCCCAGCCGATCTGCGCGCCGCGGTCGCCGCTGGCCTTGTCACCGAGGCGCAGGCCGCCGGTCTGACCGCACTCGCCCACGACCGGGCAGGCAAGCGCGCAACCCTGCCCGCCGAGGATGAGCCGTTCGAGTTCTTCCGGGGCTTTGCCGAGATTTTCATCGCCACCGGCCTTGCGATCCTGCTGGCGGGTCTTGCGATCCTGCTCGGCGTCCTTGGTGGGGTGTTCATCCTGATCCTGATCCCGGCGATCATCGCTATCACCGCTTGGGCGTTGGCCGGATATTTCACCCTGAAGCGGCGGATGAATCTGCCCTCGATGGTGCTGGTCAGCGCCTATGCAAGCGGGCTTTACGTGTCGTTCTTCACCGTTTTCAGCCAGATGGATATGGGGCTGAAGGGCGTCGCCTTTGCCTCGGCCGCGCTGACGGCGGGGGCGGTTCTGGTCTGGTTCAAACAGTTCCGGCTGCCGTTTTCGATGTTCGTCTTTGGCATCTTCGCGCTTTTGGCCACTTATGCCTTGTTCACGCGGTACAATCCCGTCGGCACGATCGACGATATCGAAGGCTGGGCGCGCAGCTTTGCGCCACGCGCCAATCTGACACTGGCGTCATTCGTCCTCGGCATTGGCGCTTTTGTTGGCGCGATGTGGTTCGACATGCAGGACCCGCACCGCATCGGGCGGCATTCGGCGACGGCGTTCTGGCTGCATCTGCTGGCCGGGGCGGCGCTAGTGAATTCAATCGCGGGCAACCTTTATGGCGGGGGCGGGTCGGCTGCGATCCTGCCGACGACCGCAGCCCTTCTGATCTTCGCCCTGATCGCGCTGATCATCGACCGCCGGTCGATGCTGACGGCGGGCATCGCCTATATCGGTGCAGTGATCTACTGGGCCGTCGCAGGCGATAGCTATGCCGGGGCGATGGACTGGGCCAAGATCCTGATCATCCTTGGAACCTTCTTCACTGTCCTGGGGACATGGTGGGTGCAGATGCGCGCGGGCCTGATGCGCGCACTCCCCAACTTCCCCGGCAAAAACCAGCTTCCGCCATATTCGGAGTCTTCATGACCAATCTGACCCCCCGCGAAATCGTCTCTGAGCTTGACCGCTTCATCATCGGCCAGAATGATGCCAAGCGCGCCGTCGCCGTTGCCTTGCGCAATCGTTGGCGGCGCAACCAACTGTCAGATGACCTGCGCGGCGAGGTTTACCCGAAGAACATTCTGATGATCGGCCCAACTGGCGTGGGCAAGACGGAGATTTCGCGGCGCCTGGCGAAGCTGGCCAGAGCGCCCTTCATCAAGGTCGAGGCGACGAAGTTCACCGAAGTCGGCTATGTCGGTCGCGACGTCGAACAGATCATCCGTGATCTGGCCGATGCCGCGATGATCGAAACCCGTGAACGGATGCGCGAAGACGTCAAGGCCCGTGCCTATAGGGCCGCCGAAGACCGGGTGATTGAGGCGATTGCAGGCACGGATGCCCGCGACCAAACGCGCGAGATGTTTCGGACCAAGCTTAAAAAAGGCGAATTGGACGATACGGTAATCGAGCTGGAGATGGCCGACACGTCAAGCCCGATGCCAATGATGGAACTGCCAGGGCAGCAGGGCATGGGAATGATGAACCTTGGGGACATCTTCGGAAAGGCCTTTGGTGGGCGCACGGTGCGTAAAAAGCTGACCGTTGCCGAAAGCTATGAGGCCCTTATTTCGGAAGAGGCCGACAAGCTTTTGGATGATGACGCCGTCAAAGCCATCGCGCTGGAATCGGTGCAGGAAAATGGCATTGTCTTTATCGACGAGATCGACAAGGTCTGTGCACGGGCCGAGGCGCGCGGCGCTGATGTCAGCCGCGAAGGCGTGCAGCGCGATCTTTTGCCATTGATTGAAGGTACGACCGTCAGCACCAAGTACGGGCCGGTAAAGACCGACCACATCCTTTTCATCGCAAGCGGCGCGTTCCACATTGCCAAGCCGTCGGATCTGTTGCCCGAATTGCAGGGTCGCCTGCCGATCAGGGTGGAATTACGCGCGCTGACTGAAGAAGACTTTGTGCGCATCCTGACGGAAACCGACAATGCCCTGACGCTTCAATACACCGCCCTGATGCAGACCGAAGACGTCAGCGTCAGCTTTTCCGAAGACGGTATCGGCGCCCTTGCCCGCATCGCGGCCGAGGTCAATCGCAGCATCGAAAATATCGGCGCAAGGCGGCTTTATACGGTCATGGAGCGGGTGTTTGAGGAGCTGTCTTTCGCGGCCCCGGACCGTGCCGGTGATACTGTGATTGTAAATGCCGAATTCGTTGAAAAGAACCTTGGCGATTTGTCGCGCTCTGCCGATCTCAGCCGATACGTGCTTTGAGCAGGTAAGAGACGGGGCATCTGCGCGTCTTTGCTTGGACAAGGGCCAGCTTTGCGGCTAATCAAGACACAAGCAACAAGCATGGGAGTACGTGCGTGAGCAGCAAAGGACAGCCGGACAACCGTCGGGCCCTAACCCTTCGCGATGTCTCCGAAGCCTCGGGCGTATCGGAGATGACCGTCAGCCGGGTGTTGCGCAATCGGGGCGACGTGTCCGACGCCACCCGTGAACGTGTTTTGGAGGCTTCCAAACGGCTAGGCTATGTACCGAACAAAATTGCCGGTGCTCTGGCCTCCCAGCGCGTCAATCTGGTGGCTGTTGTGGTGCCATCCTTGTCGAACCTAGTGTTCCCTGAAGTGCTGAGCGGCATATCAGAGGAGCTTGAAGACAGCGGCTTGCAGCCTGTCTTTGGCGTAACCAACTATCTGGCTGAACGTGAAGAATCCGTGCTTTACGAAATGCTCTCATGGCGCCCGTCTGGTGTGATCATCGCCGGACTTGAACATAGCGACGCCTCTCGGCTCATGCTGCAAAATGCAGGGATTCCGATTGTCGAAATCATGGATGTCGACGGCACCCCCGTTGATTCCGTTGTTGGCATTTCACATCGGCGCGCAGGCTTGGAAATGGCCCGGGCCATCGTTGGCGCAGGCTACAAGCGCATTGGTTTTCTTGGCACCAAGATGCCGCATGATCACCGCGCCCGCAAACGCATGGAGGGGTTTGAGGCCGGGTTGGCAGAGGCCGGCGTTGAGCTTGCTGACCGCGAGTTTTATTCCGGCGGCTCGGCGCTGCTAAAAGGCCGCGAGATGACTGCGGCTATCTTGAAGCGCACCCCGGATCTTGATTTCATCTATTATTCCAATGACATGATCGGTGCGGGCGGGTTGCTTTACTGCCTTGCCGAAGGCATTGATGTGCCGGGCAAACTGGGCCTTGCCGGGTTTAATGGCGTTGATCTGTTGGATGGTTTGCCCCGCAAGCTGGCCACGATGGATGCCTGCCGCAAGGAAATCGGCAAACGCGCCGCCGCCATCATCGCAGGCCGGTCAGACAGTGGCCTTGTGGGCGGCGAAACGGTTGAGCTGACCCCAGTGCTGCAGCCGGGCGATACAATCCGCAAGGCCTGATCGCGTTACCCCCGACGCAGGATATAGATGTCCATGATCCAGCCATGACGGGCACGCTCAGCCGCCCGTTTAGCAATAATCTTTGGCGCGGTCTCATCCAACGGCCCTGCAAGGGTGATCTGTTCGGCCATTCCCACATAGCCACCCCACCAGATTGTCACACCGGCGGGATCAACGGTCTGAAACGAACATTCCCCGTCAAGCATGATCGCCAATGTATCCACACCTTCGGGCCACCCCTCATCGCGCAATTTGCGGCCAGTGGTCACGGTAAAGGGCGCGCCGATTTCATTGATCGGAATAGCGTGTGCTGCCGTCAGCGCCTGAAGCGAGGTGATACCGGGGATCACCGTCATCTCCATAGGCAAGATGCGCCCCACGCGCTCGGCGATGCGAAGCGTGCTGTCATAGAGCGAAGGATCGCCCCAAACCAGCAATGCTACACGGCCGGAATTGCCGATTTGTGCCTGAATAGTGTCTGTCCAGACCATGGCAATCGCATCGTGCCAGGCATCCACCCGTTCGCGGTAATCAGCAATGCCGGGGTCACGTACCGGCAGATCGAACTCGGCAAACTGCGTCTTCGGATTGGTCACCACATCGGCGCAGATCGACCGTCGCAGCTCAGCCAGGTCGGCCTTGGTTTCACCTTTGCGGGGGATCAAAATCAGATCGGCTGAATTCAACGCCTTGATCGCCTGAAGCGTCAGGTGATCCGGATTGCCAGTGCCGATGCCGATGAGAAGAAGCTCAATCATAGTCCCTCAGATGGCAGATGGCCCCGCGCGAGTCCATCGTGCGGGGCCGGTTTCATAGGTCAGCCCCCATCACTCAGACCCGCGCGCCCAGAACTGCCCGGCCAACCAGCCAAGCACGGTCCAGACGGCCAGACCGACGCCAAGAACCCTTGCCGAAAACGCGGCGGCGACTTCTGGTGGGGCAGAGCCATAGTATTCACCCAACTCGGGCGCTCCGATCGCATGCGGAGCCGCCAGAAGCGCACCGCCGATCACCCACGGCACAAGGCTGCGGCCGTAAGCCAGACAGGCCAGACCCGATCCCGTGGCAAGGACAGTACCCCACCACCAGATCTGACGCGCGCCCAGATCGGCCGCAATCGTGCCGGGAAGTTCGGGCGCCAGCCCCATCGCAGGGGCAAACTGTAATGCGGCAAACCCGGCGATCCCCCAAAGGATACCGTCTTGCGCCCGGATGGTGCGGCCAAAATGTTCAGCCAGTGCAAAACCCGCAACCAGCAAAAGCCCGTAGCCCGCATAGATCAGCCCGGTGAAAAGCACCGTCAGCGTGTTCCGCTTGAACGCGGGCTCGGCACCACCATCGCCATGATCATGCGCGCCGTCGGCATCTGTATGGCCGTGGTCGTGTCCCGATGCTTCTGGTGCCTCGCCGGATCCGGCGAAATGGGTAACAGCACCTGTTTCATATTGCTCGCCCAGAAGGATCAGCTCCTGCACGAACGCGAAATGCAGCAGTGCCGCGAACAGCCCCGCTGCAAAGCCGGCGATAAGCCCGCCGGCCAGCATACGTTGAATCATGTGTGAACCGTTTGGCCCGCCTTAGTGGCAGGGAAATCCGGTCGCGTGACGCATGTCATGGGCTGCATCATGCAAGGTCGCCGATTGGGCGTGGCCTGCCACGAACAGCACCGTTGCGCCGATCAGGGCGACGAACAGGATAGACATCAAACCGGTCGAGGTTTGGGCGGCAGATTGGTGGGTCGCGTTCATTTCATTCTCCTTGCCGTCACACCCGACGGCGTTCGCGTTGCCTTCATGCATGGCCGGTCTCCTGACTTGCGGGTCAACGCGCGCTTTCCGCCTTCCCGGAGGCTCTCCCCCAGTGGCTATTGGAAAGCCGCTCGCCGCATACAGTCGCGGGGGCGGTTGGGGTCTTGGGTGCCGCCTTTGGTCCACCCTTCCCCATTCCCGTTTAGTTCCGGACGCTCTGCGCCATTCGGAAACCATGCAGGTCCCATGTGCCAGTATGCAGGGGCAGGGGTCAAGGTGATTTGCGTCCTTGGACGTGCTGAATACGACCTATCAACCCGGAATGCGGGCGATGGCCTTTTCCCGCAACGTCCCGATCATGCGCGCGTCGGTAAGATTGCCATCAGGGGATGCTGCATAAAGCTGAAGGAAGGTCAGAAGATTCGCAATTTCATCCGTGCTGCACTCACCGAAGAGATACGCCGTTTTGCCATTCGCCCGAACCGCTACCGTCGAGGCGCGTGTGCAGCCGGACATGCAATCCGTTTCGCGGACGGTACAATAAATCTCCGCGGCATTTGCGGCCTTGCGAAGCTCAGCCGCAAGACCTGCCTGCCCTGCCGCACAAGACCGGCAAACCGTAACGGCGATACCCGTCATTTATCCTCCATCAGCGGGCCAAGCAGGATCAGGGCGGGGCCATCAGCGGCCTCGGCGGCAATCAGTGCCTCCATCGTCGCCAATGTGCCGCGCACCAGCTTTTGCGCAGGCGTAGACACGCTTTCAGCCAAAAGTGCGGGCGTATCAGGAGACAGACCCGCCTGTTGCAGGCGTTGCGACAACTCGGCAAATGTACGTTTGCCCATGAAGATCACGGTCGTGGCCTGTGGATCGGCCAGCGCCGCCCAATTCATGTCTTCAGGCAGCGCACCAGTCACATCATGCCCGGTTACAAACTGAACCCGACGTGCCGTCAGCCGTCTTGTCAGCGGAATGCCCACAGCAGCAGCAGCAGCCATAGCCGAAGTTACACCGGGTATGATCTCATATCCGATCCCTGCGTCGCGCAGGGCGGTGACCTCTTCCTCCAGTCGCCCAAACACACCGCTATCGCCGGATTTGAGCCGAACCACCTTGGCACCGGCCTGTGCGTAATCAACCAGTAACCGGCTGACGTGATCTTGCTTGGGCGAGGCCCTGCCCGCACGCTTGCCGACGCCGACCAGATCGGCGCCTTCGCGCGCATGGGCCAGAATCGGGCCTGACGAGAGGTCATCGAACAAGACCGCGTCTGCGGCCTGAAGCCGGTTCACGGCCTTCAGCGTCAACAACTCCGGATCACCCGGGC
>JBARVN010000094.1:0-2957 GCA_049646285.1 Albidovulum sp.
CTCTCGGGCGTCACGCCGCGACCTGCAGCGCCCGGGCGGCAAAGGCGCGCCAGAGCGGATCGACAAGGCGGGCATCGAGAAGATCGGCACGGTGACGCAGCCGCTGCGCCAGTTCAGGTTCGTGCCAATCAGTGGCGCGGCCAGCCTGGGCGCGAAGTTGAACCGCCTCGGTCAAAACGGCCCGCGCCTCAAGAGCATTGGCGACAGGGTGACACCAAGCCACAGCGCCATGACTGGCGGCCCCCGCAAGAACCAGCCGCTGGTCGCAATCAAGGATGGCCAGAAGCTGCGGCGCTGCATCGGGGCCGTTATCCTCTGCATGCTCAAACGCCCCCTGCATGGCGTCGGCCAAGGTCGCGAAACGCTCAACGACCACGGGGGCAGCGGTGCCCGACATCAGAGCTGCCGGCGTCCGGTGCATCCGCGTCAGCGCGAAAGGCAGACTGGGATCAGGGGCGACGGTCGAGGCACTTGGAACGGGGCCCATCGGACGCGTGCTCGGCTGGATCGGCAGGGGAAGGTCAAACATGGCAAATATCTCCAACGGCGCGGGAAGCCGCTCTCCCCGCCTCAGCCGTCAAAGACCAAACCGCCGCCCTCTACCTCGAAGGGGCGGCAGAAAATTGAAGCCTGCGTCAGCAATACGGGACAAAGCTGCCATCTCTAAATTGTCGTGCTAAGGTATCCTCAATCGGAGCTTCTCGAAGGCGCAGAAATGGCAGCATCACTCGGGCGATTGGTAATCTACACGAGCAGGATCGATCAGATGGCGGACTTTTACGCCAAGCACTTCGGCTTCTCGGTGTTACGGGCTGACCACGACCGTGTGGTCGAGCTAAGGGCGCAAGACTCGGGTATGGCACTGCTTTTGCACCCGGCAGCGGCAAATCAGAAAGAAGGCCAGGTTTTGGTAAAGCTCGTGTTCGACGTTGAGGACGTAATGGCCTTTTGCGAAGTTGCCAAAGCTAACGGACTCGATTTTGGCAAAATCCACAAGGCCGGTGGGTATGAATTTGCTAATTCCAAAGACCCGTCCAAGAACTCAATTCAGGTATCGAGCCGCGCATTTCGGCAATGACGGTTTGGGCTCTTCACGTCGATTTCAGTGGGGCGCCAGCGAGGCGCCCCACCATATGTCAGCCAACCCAGTCGAGAAGCTTTTTCGCACGCCCTTCCATGTCGAGACGGGCATCTTGCTGGGTCTTGTCGCGCGCAAGCCGCGTGATGCCCTGCACGAAGTCGAAGATGCTCTCGGGCGGGCGGCCTTCTTCCATCAGCACTTTCTCAATGATCTTGGCGGACTCGGGCCTAGAGAAGCCGCGCTTGCGCAAGAAATCATCCCGATCCTCATCCGTCCGCGCCACGATCTGCTGCCGCGCCGCCTTGATGCCGTTCACGAAGCCCTGCGGCGAGGAATTGGCGAACCGCGTCAGCGCCGGGGCCGCCTCATGGGCAAAGCGCGAGGCGGCGTATTTCGAATGCCGGATGCGGATCTCCTGGAAATCCTCGACGCCCCACAGATTCCTGTTTTGACACACCGCCCGCAGGTAGAAGCTCGCCATGCCGAGGGTCTTGGCACCAACTTCGGAGTTCCAGATGCCGTATTAAGCCAGTAGCGCCCTATACTGGGGCACTGGCACTGGCAACTGGAGGAACTGAAATGGAAAAATATGTTGGCATCGACGTTTCGCTGAAGGAAAGCGCCGTCTGCATTGTGGATCAGAGCGGCAAGATCCTACGCGAACTAAAGGCACTGAGCGACCCAGACGCGCTTGGACGCACCCTGCGCGAT
Organism: Albidovulum sp.; assembly: GCA_049646285.1. Taxonomy (GTDB): domain Bacteria; phylum Pseudomonadota; class Alphaproteobacteria; order Rhodobacterales; family Rhodobacteraceae; genus Albidovulum. Next base: position 1,793 of record JBARVN010000094.1, read on the forward strand.
GAAGGCTGTTCAGAAGCGCGGATCGGTCTGGAGGCCGGGGCGCTTTCTGGCTGGCTTCACGATGGTTTGAAAGCCGAGGGGTTCGACGTGGTCTTGCTCGAGACGCGACATGTCCAAGCGGCGATCTCGGCTATGGCGGTGAAGACGGACCGGAATGACGCACGGGGAATCGCCCAGATGCTGCGGCTCGGCTGGTTCAAATCGGTTCACGCCAAATCCGCCGACTCGCAGGAAATCAGGGCGTTGCTTACTGCGCGCAAGCTTCTCACGCGGAAACGTGTCGATCTCGACATTGGGATGCGTGGCATCCTGCGGTCTTTCGGCTTGAAGGTCGGTCAGGTCGGAAGGGCCCGGTTTGATGCGCGGCTCCGCGAACTGATCACGGGGAACACGATGCTTGAGAAGGTGATCGGTGCCATGCTGGAGGCCCGCGCTGCTCTCGCCCGCGAATTGGCCGAGCTGCATCGCATGGTGCTGCGCCTGACCCGGGAAAGCGAAGTGTGCAAACGGCTGATGACGGTGCCTGGCGTTGGCCCAATTGCCTCGCTGACCTTTGTAGCCGCCGTTGATGATCCACATAGGTTCAGATCCTCCAAAGCAATCGGAGCTCATTTCGGCCTGACACCTCGAAAATACCAATCCGGCGAGGTCGATATGACCGGCCATATCACCAAGGCCGGCGATGCCTCGGTCCGAACGGTGCTTTACGAGGCGGCGAACGCGATCATCACGCTGCGCGTCAAACCGTCTGCCTTGAAGGCTTGGGCACTGCGCCTGGTGAAAAGGCGTGGTGCAAAACGGGCGAAAGTTGCCCTGGCGCGCAAACTGGCTGTGTTGATGCACAGAATGTGGGTCGACGGAACGGAATTCGAATTCGGCGCGGGAGATGCACAACCTGCGACGTAAACTGCTCTGAAGGCCGCGCATTCAGCACGGTCGAAGAGGTCCCTTCGCCGGGACGCGAGCCAGGCGAGTCCGGTTCTACTGTCGTGAGCGCGGTCCTTCCGGCCATCACGTGTTTTCCAGATTGGACCGCCGGGTTCAGCACAGAAAGGCATGGTGTGGCGGCCCCTGCGCCGACTACGGACAGAAGCATGTTCTTGGCGATGGAATTTCTTCGAAAGTGCCCTGAATGGGGTTGGCTTAATACAGAAGCAATAAAAGC
>JBARVN010000095.1:0-22630 GCA_049646285.1 Albidovulum sp.
AGGTTGTCGATCCGATGTATGGCTGGACGTTGTGCCACCCGTTCAACATGATGGGCCGCTGCCCGGTCCTGTCCGTGCCGTCGGGCATTGGCGGCAATGGGCTGCCCACCGGCATTCAGATCGTCGCACGGCATCTGGATGACGAACGGGTGTTCCGTGTGGGTCAGGCCTTGCAGGACGCCGATCCTTGGATGAACAGTGCAGGCAATCGGCCGCGTCTGTGATTGGCTTTTTGCTTTACTAAAACGTTTCGCGTTTGCCTTGGTGCACCACGCATCATTTAACGCGAAACGCTATAGCAAGGACTTGAGGGGTTCGTCGCGTGTAGGCGCGGTACAGACGGCATGAAACGCCGAGGCCGGTGGCATTGATCGTGCGATACTCAGGTTTGCAATCTTTCTAACCAGATCTCGTCGGGCTGGCGCCGCAACAGCGCAAAGGCCGGCGGCTTCCCTTCTGTGTGTGAGCATTCCGAGCCGTGCGCCAAGCGGCATCCGTCAGCCTTGGATTGGACCAAAAGGGATCCGGCGCGAGATTTTCTCATTGCCAATCTCGTAATTAAAGATAAATATAATTACCATCATGCAACGCTATTCCGCGCTCTCTCTCTTCGGCCATGCGCTTGGCAGGCACCTTGGCTGGCAACCGGTTTGGCGTTCACCGGCGTTAAAGAACGACTATGACGCAATCATCGTCGGGGCTGGCGGGCACGGCCTTGCGGCGGCCTATTATCTGGCAAAAGAACATGGCATCACTAATGTCGCTGTGCTTGAGGCTGGTTGGCTTGGTGGCGGCAATATTGCGCGCAATACGGTGACGATCCGGTCAAACTATATGCGTGACGAATCGATTCCGTTTTACGTGAAGTCGGTCGAGATGTTTGACGGGCTCACGCGCGATCTGAACTTCAACATGATGCATTCCAAGCGCACGATGATAGATGTGCTGCAGACTTGGGGCATGGTGCGCGACCGTCGCCGTCGCCGTCTGATCATGGATATCTACGGATCAACCTATCAAGACATCAGCATTGCCGAACTGCGCCGCCGGGTGCCCGCACTGACCGGCGGTGGCGAGGCAAGCCGCCTCCCCATCCTTGGTGCCAGCGTTCACACAGATGCGGCGGTGAACCGCCATGATGCGGTGGCGTGGGGCTATGCCCGCGCTGCAGATGCGCTAGGGGTCGAGATCCATCAAAAAACGCCAGTAACCAAACTGTTGCGCGGCGCGGACGGGGCGATAACCGGTGTTGAAACAACGCGCGGCACGGTTCGGGCCAAGACAGTGGCGCTGGCCGTCTCTGGCCACACGACAACCCTGACCGAAACTGCAGGCCTGCGCCTGCCCTTGCGCACCATCAACCTTACGGCCTTTGTTTCCGAACCGGTAAAGCCGATTGTCGACGTTATCGTCAACTGTCCCGATCTTGGCGTCTATCTTTCTCAGTCCGACAAAGGTGAACTGGTGATCGGCGGCGCGACCGACTTGGGCCAGTCCTTTCGGCGCGACATCAAGCAATCGGTCTTTGAGGACACGGTGACAGCGATGCTCGAACTCTTTCCCGCCTTCAGACGATTGAAGCTGATGCGGCAATGGGGAGGGCATCTGGATATGGCCCATGACGCCAGCCCGATTGTGTCCCTGACCGACATCCCCGGCCTGATCGTTTCCGCCGGCTGGTGGGGCGGCTACAAGGCAATCCCTGCAGGGGGCGCCGGCCTTGCACATTTGATCGCCACAGGGCGCCCGGAACCGTTGACGGCACCCTTCGGCCTCAACCGTTTTCGCCATCTCGACTACGTCATCGAGACCGGCACGACGACAGCGAGGTAAGCCATGCTTCTTATCGACTGCCCATTTTGCGGCAAGCGAAACGAAAGTGAGTTCGCATATGGCGGCCCAGCCATGCCACAGCGCCCCGAAGACCCCGCCGTGATGGGTGATGACGCCTGGGTCGATTACCTGACAGTACCACCCAACCCGATGGGACCGGTTGAGGAACGCTGGTGGCATGTCAGGGGCTGTGGTTCATGGCTGACGATCCGTCGCCATACGGTGACACATGCGATTGAGGAGGTGCGTCATGGCTTCTGATCCGCACCGCCTGCCGGATGGCGGCCGCATCGACAGATCTCGCCCCATCTGCTTTCACTTCAACGGCACCAAGTACACTGGCTTTCACGGCGACACACTCGCCTCGGCGCTTCTGGCCAACGGCATCAGCCTGACCGGCCGAAGCTTCAAATACCACCGCCCGCGTGGCATTGTCAGCGCTGGCGTCGAAGAACCGGCCTCTCTTGTTGAACTTGAGGGTGACATGGCATCGGGCAACCGGCCGATCACCACCGTTCAATTGGTCAGCGGACTCAAGGCGCGTAGCGTCAATGCATGGCCTTCTGCAGCCTTCGACATCGGCGCGATCAATCAGCTGATCACGCGCTTTATTCCGGCGGGGTTTTACTACAAGACCTTCAAATGGCCGAACTGGCACCTCTTTGAACCCTCGATCCGTCGCGCGGCGGGGCTTGCCGGGGCGCCGACAGAGCCGCCCATTGGCACCTACGAGGCGCGCCACGCTCATGCCGATATCCTGATCGCGGGTGCGGGGCCCGCCGGCCTGATGGCGGCGCTGACTGCGGGACGGGCCGGGGCCCGGGTGATGCTGGCAGACGAAGGCACCGAAGCCGGTGGATCGCTCTTGAACCGTAGACTGAAGATCGCCGGAGGGCCAGCGCATGACTGGGTCGCTGCTGCGGTTGCCGAGCTTTCAGCGATGGATAACGTCACCCATCTGCAAAACGCCACGGTCTGGGGCTACCGTGAACACAACCTGCTGATGATCCACGAACGCGCGCCTAAACATGCGATGCTGATCGGGCGAAGCTGGCGGGTGCGTGCAGGTCAGGTGATCACCGCAACCGGCGCGATCGAACGCACGCTGGTCTTTGCGGGCAACGACCGGCCAGGCGTCATGCTTGCCGGCGCGGTTCAGGCCTATGTTAACCGCTATGCGGTGCGCCCCGGTTCACGTGCAGTCGTCTTCACCAACAATGACAGCGCATACATCGTCGCCGCTGACATGGTGCGTGCTGGTATCGAGATCTCTGCCATCGTCGATTCACGCGACGTGGTCCCCGACACCGCCTGTGCATTGGTCCCGGGCACCGACATCCTGTCCGGCCACGTCGTGCGCGAAGCGCGGGGCGGTCGCCGGGTCCGCACCGTCTTGGTTTCTCCCGTTCAGGGCGGTGCGGTTCGGACGCTAGAGTGCGACCTCGTTGCGATATCAGGTGGCTGGAACCCGGCGGTTCATCTCTACTCGCAATCGCGAGGCAAAATCGCGTGGAACGAAGAGCTTGCAACCTTCGTCCCAGCTGAGCCGGTACAACCAACGCTGGCCGCCGGGGCAGCAAACGGTGTGATGGAACTGGGCGCGGTACTGAGCGAAGGTGCAGCCATGGGCGCCGCCGCGCTTGCAGCACTAGGTATCGCTTCGCCTGGGGTCGCCCCACCGAAAGCTGAGGATACGCCCTATGCCATCGAACCTTTATGGACCGTGCCCGCCCCAAAACGCGCTGCCAAGCGGTTTCTGGATCTGCAAAACGACGTTACCGTCGAAGATATCGAGCTGGCGCTGCGCGAGGGTTATTCGAACATCGAGCATGTGAAACGCTATACGACCGGTGGCATGGGCTTCGATCAGGGCAAGACTGGAAACGTCAACATCATAGGTGCCGTGGCCGAACAGCAAACAAAATCGCCTGACGAGGTTGGTGTCACGACTTTTCGCGCGCCCTATACGCCTGTTGATTTCGGCGCAATCGCGGGGCACCGTGCGGGGGCGGTGGTCCTGCCTTACCGGCACACGCCGTTGACAGAGTGGCACAAGGCCAAGGGTGCCGTGATGTATGAGGCGGGCGCGCGCTGGCGCCGACCGGGTTACTACCCCCGCCCCGGCGAAAGTTTTCAAGACACCGTAAACCGCGAGGCGCGCACCGTGCGCACCGGTGTCGGTATCTATGATGGCACGCCCTTAGGTAAATACGAATTAAAGGGACCAGACACGGCACGGTTTCTGGATTGGATCTACACCAATGTCTTCTCAACGCTGAAGACAGGCGATGGCCGCTATGGGTTGATGCTGAGTGATGACGGTCTCATCATTGATGATGGCGTGTCGTTCCGGCTGGCCGGAGATCACTTCCTCATGTCGACGTCGACGGGGAATGCCGATGCCATCGGGCAATATATGGAAAAACTGCTTCAGATCGAGCGCCCGGACTGGCAAGTCAATATCACCAACGTTACCAGCCAATGGGCTAACGCCACAATTTGCGGACCAAAAGCGCGCGACGTAATCACCGCGATGGGCACCGATATCGACCTTGACCCTGATGCTTTCAAATTCATGTCGTTCCGTGACGGCCATGTCTTGGGCGTGCCTGCACGTGTGGTTCGAGTGTCCTTTACCGGAGAGTTGTCGTTTGAGGTGAATGTCCGCCCCCGAGACCTGCCGGCTCTGTGGGAAGCGGCGATGATGGCGGGCGCGCCCTATGACATCGCGCCGATCGGGTCAGAAGCCAACCATGTCTTGCGCGTCGAAAAGGGTTTCTTGTCGCTTGGGCATGAAGCCGACGGGACAGCCGATCCGCACGACCTTGGCATGTCATGGGTGATGTCGAAGAAAAAGCCTGACTACCTTGGCAAACGCTCGGTCGAATTGCGCCGATCAACAGCCCTCGCCCGCCGCGAACTAGTAGGCTTTCGCCCCATCGACCCGACCCGCCAAGTTGTGGAAGGCGCACCTTTGACGCCGGGCGGGCGCACTGAGGCGACCGAAGGCTTCGTCACCGCCTGCGTCTGGTCGGCTGCCGCGAATAGCTGGCTGGGCCTTGCGCTATTGGCCGATGGCCGCGCACGGATCGGCGGACGGGCGCATGTGCGCATGCCCGATGACGTGATCGAGGTCGAGCTTTGCGCGCCAGTTTTTCATGATCCCAAAGGCGAAAGGCTACGGTCCTGATGGCTTATGATGTGACGATCACGCGCCCGCCATTGCGTGCTGCATTCGACCTGAAGGGCACGCCTGATGAAATCACAAAATGCTACAGTGACGTACTGCCGCCCTTGCCGGGCAGGCCAAACAGCCTGACCACTCAAGACGGACATGAACTGTTGTGGATCGGGCCCGATCACTGGCTGCTTCTTGCCCCTATCGCGCAAGAAGAGATGCTCGATTCCGCCTTGCGGTCAAGCGGGGGCACGCCGACGGATATTGCCACAACGCTCATCTCTGACTCCCTGACCTTTTTTGCAGTGACCGGCTCTGAGGCTGGTGAGGTCATGGCGGTGGCGAGCCCGCTTGACCTTCACCCTGATGCGTTCTCGCCTGACGGTGCAAGCTGGACCGAGGCTTTCGGGACCAAGGCGCTTATTCGGCGTATCGCAAGCGGATATGAAATTGCCGTGGACCGCAGCTACGGTGATTGGTTTGAGGCGACTTTGCGGAGTGTTACAACCTGATCTGACATGATCATGCGCCCGTCCACAGTGAATGTCGGATCATCTGAACGCTGTCGCTTAGTATGCAATTTGTTTGCTATTAATTAATATTCAGTTTCGATTTGTAATTGAGATGCACGCAACTTTGGAGGATTTCATGACCTTGCCGTCCTTACACCGATCACGTGCGCATGTAGGGATCGGATCATGATCAGGCTGGTGCGATTGTGACGGGGCCTGTGGCCCCCTTTGCACCGCCCAACGGCGGTCTTCGCCCCATAATCTTTGTAACCGTCGCCGCCGTCGCCTTTTCGATCAACGACCTCGTGTTTAAGCTTCTGAGCGGTGCTTATCCCTTACACGAAATGATGCTGGTTCGCTCTTCCGTGGCAATTGCGCTGCTGACGCTCTACATCCGCATGACTTCGGGCGGCTTTCATCTACTGCGAACAAATCGGCCCTGGATGCATGTCCTGCGTGGCGGGCTGATGATCACGGCCAATGCTGCGCAATACTCGGCCCTTGCCGCCCTACCACTCGCGGATGCGACGGCGATCTACTATTCTGCACCGCTCCTGATCACCGTCTTTTCAGTGTTTTTGTTGCGTGAAAGGGTCGGCCCGTGGCGCTGGCTGGCAGTTTCGGTCGGCCTGTTCGGCGTCGTCATGATCGTGCGCCCAGGGGGATCGACGTACTCCATTGCCGCTCTGCTTTCGGTCTTGTCGGCCACCGTCTATGCGCTCAGCCAGATCTTGACGCGCAGAATCGGACGGACGGATCAAGCCGTAACTATGTCGTTTTACGGCCAGCTCGCGCTCAATCTATTCGCAATGATTGTCGGCATCACAGTAGGTCGCGGCGGATTTGGTGAAACGGGCAATGCGGCGACCGACTTTCTTTTGCGCGGCTGGATCTGGCCGGGGCCGTTCGACCTGTTCCTGTTCGTGATCCTCGGCGTCATCAGCGCAGTGGGCGGGCTGATGATGACCATGGCATATCGTGACGGCCCGCCGAGCCTGGTGGCTTCATTTGAGTATTTTGCTTTACCGATGGCGGTTTTATGGGGGGCGATATTCTGGCACACACTGCCAGACGTCTGGTCAACGGCAGGCATCGTCTTGATCCTTGGGGCCGGGCTTACTGTGTCGTACCGCGAAACGCGCCTGGGGAAACGCGCATTTTCAAGGCGCAACTCTCTGGGTTGACGATGCGAAGGTGACGGCGCTTTCTCAATGTGGCGTAGACGCTGGCACTATCAATCGAAGCAGACCGGCACCACCTTCGTTGTTCATCTCGTGTAACCACTTTGATCTGCGGTAGGAACGCGCGGCATCAGAGTTCTGCAGCAACCCCAACCGGGGTGATCAACGATGTTCGGCCGATTTGGGCAAGCGTGATACTCACCTCTTTCTTCAAGACCTCCCAAAGCTCGGCAAGGCCCTCTTCTCCGCCGGCGGCAATCGCAAATTGCAAAATCCGCCCGAGGAATGTGAACTGCGCGCCTTGATCGAAAGCCTTCACAATGTCTTCGCCGCTGCGCAGGCCAGTGTCATAAAACAACGGAAACCTGTCTCCGACCGCAGACCTGATCTCAGCCAGCGCAGTGATCGGTGGCGGCGCGCTGTCGAGCTGTCGCGATCCGTGACTTGAGACTTGAATGGCGTCCACGCCTGCGGCTTTCAATGCGACTGCATCCTCTACATCAAGCACACCTTTGATGACCAGCCTGCCGGGCCACATATCGCGCAGTTGCGAAAGCGTATCCCAATCGGCCCCTGCGCGGCTTTCGGTGCGGTCAAACACATAGCCGGGCATCGCAAAGTTAGCCATTTCGGGGCGGCCTTTGAACAGCGTCGTAAGTGACCAGCGCGGGTGCAATGCAAAATCAACGAACTGTCTCGGTCCAATCCGGAATGGCATTTTAAAGCCGTGGCGCAATTCGCGCGGCCTGCGGCCAACCTCGGGGACGTCGACTGTCAGAATGATCGTGTTGTAACCCGCAGATTTTGCGCGTTCGACCAACTTGAAAGTGCCGGTCCCATCGCCGCTGAAATACAACTGAAACCATGCGTGGCCCTCGGCGGCCTCGATCAAAGGCTCCATCGCCGTTGAGGCAACAGTTGAGACACCAAGCGGCACCTGTTCACGTGCGGCCAGCCGCGCCAGCATCATGTCGGCTCCGGGCGCTGACAAGTTGCACATGCCCATCGGGCTGATGCCGAACGGTGCTTTGGCTGCCTGGCCGAACAGGGGCACCGACACCGTCCGATCGCTGACGTTGCGCAAAATACGAGGGCGCAGTTCCAGCGCGTCAAACGCAGCACGATTGCGCGCGGCCCCGGTTTCAAGCCCGGCGGCCCCGTCGATATAATCAAAGACCATCCACGGCAGTCTTTGCCGCGCGATACGTCGCGCGTCGGCGCTGGAGTGAAGCCCAGACGCCATTGTCTAACGTGCCACGGCTTTCATGAAACGGTCCTTGATAACCACCGGATCCATTGTGATCACGGGCAGTTTGATGTTGCCGCTGTCACATTTGCACACGATGACGGTCTGCTTTTTACCGTCGATGGCGGCTTGCAACACCGGGCCCAGATCTTTGTCCTGCACCTCGATCACATTGTCACAGCCACAGGCCTTTGCGACCGCGGTCAGTGACGTCTTTTTGCCGGCATATGTCGGCTGATCCCCGGTGGAGCCATAAGACCCGTTGTCAATGATCAGCAAGATGTAGTTATCGGCGACGTTGTTGGCGATGGTCGGTAATGTGCCAAGGTTGGTCAGAACTGACCCGTCGCCATCAATAGAAATGACGGTCTTGTCTTGAACCAGAGCCAGACCCAGCCCAATTGACGACGACAATCCCATCGTCCCGAGCATATAAAAATTCGTGGGCTGATCGTCGATCATATGCAGTTCTTGGCTGGGCAGACCGATGTTGCAAACGACCAGTTGGTCACGGAGAATGGGCGCGATCTCGCGCAGGATTTCAGAACGGATCATTGGTCGCCGTAGCCTCCCCAAAAGTTGGCGTCGGTCAGGATCGCCACAGGTTTGTTGCACATGAACGTGTATTTGAGGATCATGTCGAATTCTGCCACATCCGACTGTTTGTGAAAGTGATAGGTCGGCACATTCATCTGTGCCAGCAGAGCCTTGGTGTGCACGGCCATTTCCACCTGACAGGCGACAGGTTCGCGCAGTTCACCCCGGTAAGAGATCAGCATCGGCAACGGCATCCGGTAGTATTGGATCAGCGTGGCCAGCGTGTTGATCGTCACACCAATCGCAGTGTTTTGCATGATGATCATTGGTCGTTTGCCGCCCATATGCGCACCGGCGCATAGGCCCATGCCCTCGTCCTCTTTATTGGAGGGAATGTGGAAAATGCCTGGGCGGGCTTCGACTTCGTCGATCACACCTGCCAGCTGTTTGCACGGAACGGTCGTTACGAATGACACGTCATTCGCAACCAGATCGTCCACGATCTTCTTATCAATGTTCAAGGGTTGCTCCTTCGCGGGGATAGGTGACTAGCTGGGATTACGGATAACATGGACTGCGCAGGACGCGTGGCGCACCACACGGGCCGCAGTTGAACCGAGCAGATAATCGATCAGTCCCGGCTTATGCGAGCCAATCACGATGCAGTCTGCTTCTTTCTGTTCCGCCACATCAAGGATGCTGCGTCCACTGTGGCCTTTCACAATCATCGCAGAGACGCCGGGTATGTCTTTGACACGTGCCTCAAGTTTCGCCTTGGCACTGTTAAAGGCTTCTTTCACGACTTTTTCATCCAAATAGGCGCTGACCGATCCTTGCGGGGCCTCATGCACGTGAAGGGCGGTGATCGTGCCACCTTGGGACAGAAGTTTGCGCGCCACATCAAGAGCGGCATCGCCGATTCCGTGATCAAGCGCCATGGGGACAACGATATTATGATACATTGGACGGTTCCAATATGATTTTAGGCGCGGCGACGAGCCCAGCGCGAATATCAGCAAAAGCTTGCTGACCACCCGAAAGCGGGCGCTGTTCGGTCCAGTCCAGCGGGCCAAGGCGCCCGTCAAAGATGGCGGCTGCGGTGTCTCGGAAATCCTGCGCGGTGTAGGTGTAGGTGCCGATAAATGTGATCTCTTGCAGCGTCATGCGGCGGATGTCTAACCCACCTGCGCCTTCACCCAAACCAATGTGCATTATCACACCGCCGGGCAAGGTGATCGCCGTCGCATCGGCGCGCGTGGCGGCAAACCCCACGCCGTCAATGACCAAATCGGCTTGGGTAACCGTGCCGGGGGCAACGGCGTTAAAACCGTCAATCGCATCCAGCATGGTTCGACGCGTGGCATTGGGTTCCGCCACTGTGATATCGGTCGCGCCAAAGGCTCGCAGGGCAAGTGCCGCCCCCACACCAATCGCGCCGCCACCTACAACGTGGCACCGTGCCGCCGCCAACGGCATGTCCAGTGCTGCCGCACCAAGGCGCACCGCATGCCATCCGCAGGCCAGCGGCTCTGCCAATGCGGCTTTGCGCAGTGGCACACCATCGGGGACCGACACCAGATTTTCGTTGCGCATCACGACATAGTCGGCAAATGCCCCTTCGCGCGGCGGCATCGATATGATCATCCGCTCAGGGCACAGATTATCACGGCCGGATTTGCAGGCACGGCAGGTGCCGCAAGTCACCAAAGGATTGATCGTGACGCGGCCACCATCCAGCGTGCCACCGACAATTGTGCCAGCCGCCTCATGGCCAAGGATCAGCGGGGCGGGGCGTCGATCATCATGGCCCAGAAATGCGTGCATGTCTGAGCCACATATTCCCGACGCCTCAACGCGAATAAGGCTTTGACCCGGCCCAGCCATCGGATCGGGCACGTCGCGGTAGGCCAGCGTTTCAACAGCGTCATAAACAAGAGCTTTCATTTCGCCGTATATCCCCCATCAACCATCAAGACTTGACCTGTGACATAGGCCGACGCATCCGAGCAAAGAAACAAGAGCGGCCCATCAATGTCTTCGAGTGTGCCATTTCGCCCGATGCACGTCTGTGCTGCGTTGCGTGCTGCGCGATCGGGGTCTGCAAACACCGGCCCGGTCAATTCGGTCGGAAAGAACCCCGGTCCGATGGCGTTGGCGGTGATGCCGTCCCTTGACCATGCCTCAGCCATTGCGCGGGTCAATTGCGCCACCCCGGCCTTTGACGAGCCATAGCTGACGCCGCCGGGAAAGGCTCGGGTGGTTTGCAGCGAAGCAAAATTGACAATGCGGCCCCAGCCTTTTGTTTTCATCGCAGCCGAAAAGGCCTGACTGAGGAAAAAGGGGGCCGCAAGATTTAGGTTCATGGTCACATCCCAGCCTTCGGGGGTGACATCATCGGCGGCCTCACGCGTGTTTATCCCGGCGGCATGAACCACGATATCAGGCGGCCCGAACGGAGCCGCGATCTGTACGGCGATTTCCGCAATCTGGTCGCGCTGCGCCAAGTCTGCAGAAACGGCTGCGGCATTGGCCCCGGTCCGTGTCGCCCAATCTGACAAAGCCTCTTTGCGCCGAGCAACACCAACAACCTTGGCCCCAGCCGCCGCCAACACAACCGCCGCACGTTGGCCAAGCCCCGCACTGGCACCTGTTACGCACGCAACCCGCCCGGTCAGATCGAATAGAACGCGTGGATCATCCATTGGCGCTGAGATCAAATTTCTCACCGGGGAAGTATTTGGCAAGGCGCACGTCTGCTGAACGGGCATGCCCCTCCATCCCCTCCAGACGCGATATCCGGGCGGTGGCCTCGGCGACCCGTTTGGAGCCGTCGCGTGTGGCTTGCTGCCATGTGACGATCTTCATGTATTTGTGGACGGACAGGCCGCCGGTGTAGCCTGCGGCGCGTGACGTTGGAAGCACGTGGTTCGTGCCCGACGCTTTGTCGCCATAAGACACCGTGGTTTCCTCGCCCAAAAAGAGCGAGCCATAGCACGACAGACGGTCGCGCCACCAAGCCAAGTCAGCGGCCTGAACGGTCAGATGTTCAGGCGCATATTCATCAGAACACGCCGCCATATCTTCACGATCGGCGCACACGATCACCTCAGCGTAGTCACGCCATGCCGCAAAGGCATTTTCACGGTTCACACCAGGCAGGTCGTTGATCAAGTCCGGGACACGGTTCATAACATCTTCGGCCAAAGCGAGGTCATCGGTGACAAGCCAAACCGGGGAATTGTAGCCATGCTCTGCCTGGCTCACGAGGTCCGTCGCCACGATATGCGGGTCTGCGGTTCCATCGGCCAGGATCAGGCTATCGGTGGGCCCTGCAATCATATCGATGCCAACGCGACCAAACAAAATTCGCTTCGCCTCGGCCACGAACTGGTTGCCGGGGCCAACAAGGATATTCGCCTTTGGCAGGCCAAACAGGCCGAACGTCATTGCGGCCACACCTTGTACGCCTCCAAGCGCCATAATCGTGTCGGCACCGCTGATATGGGCTGCATAGACGATTGCGGGCGCCACACCGACACCGGGGCGCGGTGGTGACGTTGCGGTGATATGTGAACACCCGGCGACTTTGGCTGTGGTCACCGTCATGATCGCAGAGGCGATATGGCTATACCGCCCGCCGGGCACGTAACAGCCCGCCGCATCAACCGGGATCGCTTTTTGCCCGACAATCAGCCCTGGCACGACTTCAAACTGAACATCATTGACTGTCGATTTTTGGAGCTCGGCGAAACGACGGACATTGTCGTGTGCGAACTGAATGTCGTCTTTCAGCTTTTGCGGAACCAGATCGCAGGCGGCCGCGATCTCATCCTTGGTCAGGATGATGTTTCCGTCATACTTGTCGAACTTGGCCGCATATTCGCGCGCCTTGTCGTCACCGCCTGCTTCGATGTCAGACAGGATGTTTTGGACAATGTCATGTACATCAGATGCGCCGGACTGGGCGGTCAATGTCGCTTTTTTCAGGTAGGTTCGTGCCATGTAACGTCAGCCCTATTTGTAAATTTCTGGAAGCAGTGTTGTCGAAATCGTCGGGATAAATGCAATCATCAAAACGACAACCAGCATGAATAATACGAACGGCACAGCGCGCCATGCGATCTTGAGGATTGACTCGCCGGTTATCCCGGAGACCACAAACAGGTTCAGACCCAGTGGCGGCGTAATAAAGCCCACACCCAATGCCGTAATCATCATGATGCAGAACTGAATTTCGTTCATTCCGATATTGTCTGCGAGGGGTTTGAGGATCGGCGCCAGAATCACGATGTTCGGCGTCGTTTCCATCACACATCCTGCAGCAATCAAGATGCCAATCATCATGAGGATCAGAAGAGTTGGATCATCTGTCAGCGTTGTGATCGAATACACGAAACCCTGCGGGACACCCATGATGGCCAATGCTTGGGCCAATGGCAGCGAAAACGCGATGATCGGCAGGATAATCCCATTCACTTTGGCCGATGAGATGAGCATCGCGGGGAAATCCGCAAGCTTGAGCGTGCCAAGGATAAATCCTATGATGATCGTGACGATCACGGCGGTCGCACCCGCCTCGGTCGGGGTCAGGCGGCCCGAAAAGATGCCGTAGAAGATAATTCCCGGCACGATAAAGGCATACCAGCCAGAAGCCAAAGAGCGGCCAAGATTGCTGAAATACTCTCCCGCCGACAGGTTGCCGCCGCCTTCGTATCCGTAGATGCGATTTACAACGAGGTTGGTGATCAGGATTGCCGTCAAGATCATAATGCCGGGGATCAGCGCCGCCAAAAACAGCGTTGATGCGGATATGCCCAGGACCAGGCCGATGATGATATAGGCAATCGACGGTGGGATCAGAATTCCGGTACAAGCACCCGCCGCGACAAGCGCGCAAGCGTAAGGACGCGGGTAACCGGACTCGACCAGCCTGTCGATGGTCATCCGACCGACGGCCGCGGCACCCGCCGCATCAGAACCGGAGATTGCCGCGAACATACCGCAGACCAATACCGTGGCAGATCCAAAACCGCCCTTTGCGAATTGAGTAAGGGCTTCGGCCACGTCAAGAAACTTGCGGGAAAGACCTGTGCGCACCAGAACGTCACCGGTCAGAATGAACAAGGGAACAGCCGTTAGCGCAAAGGCGTCAATGCCGTGAAACAGGCTTTCGCCGATAAGTGCCAGAGGCAGATCGCCCGACATCAGCAGCATTGTAATCGCGGTCACCCCGATCGACGCCCACACAGGCACCGCCATCGCGCAAAGCACAACAAATACGATAACCGGAAGATAGAAATCCCAGCCCAGTTCGACCGCTTGATTGAGGGTGTTAAACAGCATCTCTGATCCCCTCAATCAAACAGTTTATCGCCTTCGTAGACGGGAGTGCCGTCACGAAGGCTGCGCATGTCGCGCAACAGCGATTGGACAAGGCGCAGCAACATCAGCGCAAACCCAACGGGCACCGCCAAGAGAAACCAAACCATTGAGACACGAAGACCGTGGCTTACAGACCCGAACTTCCAAGACACGTGCACAGCTTCCCATGACCAGTAGAGCGCGATAATCGCCACGCCGAACATCACCAGATCACCGAAGATATAGAGCAGCGCCTTGGCGCGTGGTCCAAGGTAGTGCATGACAACGTCGATACGGATATGTGCGCGTTCCTTGACTGCCGCCGCCGCGCCGATCCATGCAAGATAGATGAATGAATAGCGCACGATCTCTTCGCCCCAGATCGACGAATAGGCGAACACCTCGCGCCGCAGCACCTCTACCGCCATGGTCATCACCAGCATCACATAAAACACCAACAGCGCCCATCGCTCTGCGTCCCGGTTGAGCCTTTGCACTATGTTCATGACGAGCCCCTCATATGGCCGTGTCGCTGCATGCAACAAGCCTTGGATTGGTAGAAAAGGAACGAAAACCGATGGGGCGGGCGCGCGACACGCACCCGCCGTGGTGATTTAAGCGTCGTGGACGTAGTAGCGGCCCATGGTGCCTGCGGCTTCTTCCAGCTTGGCGAAGGTGTCCATCGACCCGGCCAGCTCGACCTTGAAGCTATCCCAATCTGCGTTCTGGTATCCACCAACAGATTGCCATTCGGCCAGTTGATCATCGCTCAGCGAGTGGAACTCCACATTCGCCTTGCGCAGCTCGGCCATCGCATAGTTGCGTGCCGACGGAACCTTTGAAAGGTTCTGGTGGCGGGTGATCTCGGCCGCTTCCATGATGCCGTCCTGAACATCCGCTGGCATCGAATTGAACCATTCAAGGTTGCACGAATAGACTTGGCTATCGGGCACCGCTTGGGTGAACGTCACATGGCTGAGGATGTCCTTGAAGCCAAAGACGTAAAGCGCACCCACAGACGGATCAAGCGCATCAGCTACACCCTGCTTGATGGCCGAAGGCGTTTCGCCCCATGCGACCGGCGTCGGGTTTGCACCAACCATCCGGTAATACTGCTGCAACATCGCCGAGCCGGGAACGCGGAATTTAACGCCCGCCAGATCGCCTGGTGTCAAAACAGCCCCTGCGCCACCCTTGCGTACCGCAACAACCCGCGGGTCAATGTTGATGTAAAGCAGCGGCTTAAAGCCGGCGGCTTCAACCTTGGGATTCACTTCTTGTGCCCAGACATCAGAATGCACGAGGTTGGTGAAACGTTGGTTTGAACCACACAGATAAGGCAGGTTGATCAGGTCAGTTACCGGCGCAAAGGGCGCAAAGTTCGAGATTGAGTGCTGTGCCGCCTGAATTGTGCCGCCCTGCACCGACTGCACCAACGCGCCGCCCGCACCCAACTGACCACCCGGGGCCAGCTTGACATAGACCTTGCCGCTGGTTGCGTTCTGGATGTTCTCTTTCAGGTCCAGCTGCATGATCGGGTAGCTGCGGGTCGCACCCAGCACATAGGCGGTTGCAATCGTCATGGTATGCTCAGCGGCATCCTCACGCTCACGCTCTTCATTCGCCGTTTGCGCTGCAGCCTCTGTCGACCAAAGCGACCCTGCTGCGCCAGCAACAAGTGCTGCGGTAAAGCTGCCCATACCCGCAAGTTTTAAAAAGTTGCGGCGCTCAGCCGAGTTAAGATGTGCGTTGTCTTTATCCAATGTGATGTCCTCCCTGGACAGGTTCACGCCGCGCTAGTTGTTAGCGTCAGCTTCTTTTTGAAGGATGGCTATGACGAACAAAATTGCGACACCGGACAGAACCAGCATCTCGCCAATGTCGTTCAGGAATGCGGAGTTTGACGAAGAGCCAAGCCCCACATTCACAGCAAAAACCACAAACAATATGATCGCCCCGATAAGCGGCATGTCGCGTCTCCTCCCAGTCGCCAAGCCGAATCTACGCTAATGTAAGCCTTTACATTTCATAAATGCAAGCCTTTACATCTCTCATCAATAGTTTGCTATATGTAGTTGGCCGCCAAATCGTTAGCTTGCCGGAAACTGCACCACGGAACCCGATGAACTTCAAACGCCCGACCCCAACGCTTCATGACGTCGCCGCCAAGGCGGACGTGTCTACCGCGACGGTATCGCGCTGCCTGAATTCTCCGGATCAGGTTACCGAAGCTACGCGCGCAAAAGTCATGGCAGCAGTCACTGCCTTGGGGTATTCCCCGAACTTTGGCGCCAAGGCGATGGCGGCACGACGCACCAATACGATTGGCGCCATCATCCCAACGATGGAAAACGCAATTTTCGCGCGGGGTTTGCAGGCATTTCAGGAAGAATTGCGTCGGCACGGATTTACAATGTTGGTCGCCAGCACATCTTATAGCCCGGACATCGAAGAGGAACAGATACGATCATTGGTTGCGCGCGGTGCTGATGCTTTGCTTCTGATCGGCCATGCACGATCCCAAGAAATCTATAATTTCCTGGACGCTCAGGGCATCCCTGCACTTGTGACATGGGCCTTCGATCCGCTGTCACTGCGGCCATCCATCGGCTTTGACAACAGGTCAGCTATGCGTGACATGGCTGCCAAGGTAATTGAGTTGGGGCACCGCCAACTGGCGCTGATCTCGGCAGAGATGGTCCGCAATGATCGTGCCGAAGCGCGTACTTTGGGAATTCGGGACGCGATGACAGCCGCGGGCCTGAATGAAAACGATCTGACGCTTGTCGAGACAAAATATGGCATCGAAGAAGGTGCAGCCGCGTTTGAACGCATCATGGCATCAACGGCAAAGCCGACCGCAGTATTTTGCGGCAACGATGTGTTGGCTGTGGGCGCACTTCGACGTGCGCGTGAACTTGGAATTGACGTTCCAACTCAGGTGTCGATCATAGGATTTGATGACATCGAACTCGCGCAGATCGCCTATCCTCCTCTTACCACGGTCCATGTTCCCCATAGGGAAATGGGTCGCCAAGCGGGGCTCGCACTTGCAAGGTTGATTACAGACGGGACGGCGCTGACAACACTTGAATTGCCGACCCATCCGGTTTTTCGAGAAACGTTGGCCCCCGCCGTTTGCTCACGAGGCCAGCCGCGGTGACCAATCTGAATGGCGCTAAAACTTTCACGCGCGGCAAAAGCGTTTCGCGTTTACTTGATACATCAACTGTCATCCAACGCGCCCAATAGCAGCCCCTCATCCGGTGCCGTTCGGTTCATGCCATGATCAGCGCTTGCGCTTTTGCGGTCGCGCGATCAGCATTGCCTTGATCACCCAACCCTTTGCACGCGCGCGCAACAGCACGCCAATTCTGCGCGGATGTTGGTTTGATCCCGGTCCGCTCATTTGCCAGTGCCAGCGCGAGATCAAATTTCTTGGCACGCAGCGCGGCCTCAAGCAGTGTCCATCCGATGATGTCACGCTGCGCATAACTGCCGCCAAGGCGGTGAGTCATGTAGCGCACAGGCAACAAGCGATCGACGCATGAGGCGAATTCCTCGGCCTTGAAATCCTGCATTGCCAGACAGAATGGCAGCCCGATCTCGCGGCTCATTGCGACATTGGCGTCTGACGCACTTTCCAGATAACGCTCATTGGCATTCAGCAGCGCCTGCTGGGCCTCGACCCTGCCATCGGACACAAACGTCAGCATCGCGTGCACGTCGTTGAAGGCATACAGGGTATCTTGCGCTGCTGGCTCCCATTTGTCGGCAAGATGTGCCCAGCGGTCGCCGGATTCCTGCCCGGTAAGGTTCATGCGCCACAGCAGTGCTGCGGCGTCGAGTTCTTCGTATTTATTGCCGTCTTTACGTCGGGAATCCAGGTGATTGTCAAAGATATCATAGACTTGATCGTATTGCTCAAGATCAAGGTGATACAAAGACGTATGCCACCACAGGTGGTTGGCAAAATTCGAGGTGCCCCAACTGGCTTCGCGTTCTTTCATGAAACGGATACCACCCGCCTGACGACCACGCATTTCCATCACATGGCTGACTGTATGCACCGCATAAGGATTGTCGGGCCTTATGGCCAAAGCCTGCCGCGCAAGGTCCTCGGCGCGCGAAAAATCGCGGTTTTCTTCCAGGCCAAAGGAATAGAAACCCAAAACAAACTCGTAGCCCGGAATGCTTTCGTCCCACAGATTGAACACACGTGCGACGACATCGCGCTGGCCGGGGACATCGCCCAGCAACACCATCGTGTAGTGGATCAGTTCAAGCGCCAGCAGGTCCATCGGATATTGGGTCAGCACCGCCTCCCATTTCTGGACGGCACCAAAGAAATCACCGTTGAGCCAGGCTTGAACGGCGGCAAAATGGCCCTTTTCGCGATCATTCGCCGAGGCCATCCCACGTTCGGCCTGTGCCAGCGCTTCGACCATCATTGGATACATGCGTGTTTCCATGGATTGGGTCAGCCACCCGGCCCGAAAGAGCCAGCCCATGGTAAAGCCGGGGTGCTCTGCGAGCACTTTGTCGATGACGGCAATCGCATCGCCGCGAAACGACAGCGACATGATCACGGCGCGCTCAAGACCCTCAATCGCCTGCATATCCTGATAAGAGACGGGAACCCCCCGAATATCTTTGAAATCCGCGCGGCGTGTGACGGCGTCAGATACGGCCATCATAGGCGTTCCTTCCGATAAAAGCTGAAATAAGGGTAAAGGTGTTGCGCGCATAGGCATCGGTGATTGCGGCATTCAGGCTGGCGCGGTCGCGACAGGCCACGCCGACCCCGCCCATGGCCTCGGCCACACGCGGGAAATCGGTGCCGGGGAACTCAACACCAAGATTTGCCATCTGGCTGCCGCGCTGTTTCAATTCGATCAGGCCCAATTGCTCGTCGATAAAAATGACAATGGGTATGCCGAGTTTTAAGTCACGCGCTGTGGCGAGTTCGCCAAGGAACATCTCAACCCCCGCATCACCCACAAAGGCAATGACCGGACGGTCCGGCTCGGCCAGTTTACGGCCGATGGCCAGCGGAACGGCGCAGCCCATGGTGCAAAGGGCCGAAGATTGCAGCAACCCGCCTGCATGATCAGCCTCCCAGACATGGCTTAGCACAATTCGGTGTGCGCCGCTGTCTACGGTGGCGACAGTGCCCGCGGGTGAGGCCTTGCGCGCCTCGTTTACAATCGCCGCTGGCCCCCAAACCTCGTCACTCCTGTAAGCCGTCTTTAGCGCGGTCTTGGCTGCGGCGATCTCGCCATTCGGCCAATGCGCTCTCGCCTCTTTGGCTGCGCCAAGCGCTGCAAGTGTCGCACTGACAGAGCCCACAAAGTTCAGCGATGATTGGTGCATGTAATGGGTGTTGCATACGGACGTGATGTCGATAACACGCTGGTCCGGCGTAACGACATCGCGCCATCCCAGACGCATCTCGATGGGATCATATCCTGCAAGGATGATGCAGTCAGAAGCCTTAAAGAGCGGCAATAAGATCTTGTCGGATATTGGCGAAAGACCCGCGCCACCCAGCGAAAGCGGGTGATCCTCCGTCATAATGCCCTTGGCTTTGTAGGTGGTGATCAGTGGAATGCCGTGGGAGGTGCAGAAGGCGGCCACGGTCGCGCTGGCCCTTTGGCTGATCGCATCAACCCCTGCAAGAACCAGCGGTTTTTGCGCCTGCGCCAACCAACCTTTGGCTGTCGCCAAAGCCTCACCAGCCGGAGCCATTGCCGCATCGGGACGGTGACGCGGCTTCATCCACGCCTCGCTGACCTCGCGCTGCACGTCGATGGGCACGTCCAGAACCACGGGGCCGGGGCGGCCAGTGGTCGCGATCTTGATGGCTTTGTCGATGATGATCCCGGCGGTGCCCGCCTCAACCCGAAAGCTGGCCTTGGTGATGGGTTCCAGAAACTTCACATGATCAAAAACCTGATGGGTGTAGGTATGTGCCTCAACCGCAGGCACACAGCCAGTCAGCACAATCATCGGCACGCGGTCTTGCCATGCATTGGCAATTGCGTTGGCGGCATTGGCAATGCCGGGGCCGATTGTGGCAAACAGAACACCCGGCGCGCCTGTCGCATGATAGGTTGCCTCGGCCATAAACCCACCCGAGTTTTCGTGTTTGACCAGCGTGATGTTCAGGCCTGCGCGATCCAACGCATCCATCAGCGCCAAAACCTCGCCGCCCGGAATGCCAAAGGCGTGGCGGCATCCGGCATCGTGCAACCGTTCGGCGATCACTTCAGACGCTGTTTGGGTCATGACCAACGTATTTTTCATTTCGACGCATTCATTTCAGCAAGCCGCGTATAACCATCGCGGGTTTGCGGTGTTTTCATCCCAAGCACTTTACTGGCCACAAGATTGCGCAACATTTGCGCTGTACCGCCGCCTATCGTGAACATGCGCGCATCTCTGACCATCCGTTCAACCGGACAGTTCCGCGAATAGCCGCGTGCACCATGCAGTTGCAATGCATCATTTGTTACCTTCACTGCCATTTCAGAGGCGAAAACCTTGGCCTGTGCCGCCAGCATCGGATCAGGAAAACCCGATATCTGTGTATCGGCACTGGCGGCAGCTCGCCAGATCATCAGACGGGCGGCATCAATTTGCATAGCCATGTCCGCCAGCATCCACTGTATCCCCTGAAACTCGGCAATGGGCCTGCCAAATTGTTCACGCTGCTTCACAAAATCGCGCGCCGCCTCAAAGGCCCCACGTGCAATTCCCAACGCCACCGCTGCTGCCCCAACCCGCTGCGCATTGTAGGCATCCATCAATCCGGCAAAACTATTCTTGAGTCCCTCTGCCGGGGTGATCAAACGATCCAGCGGCAGGCGCAAATTTTGAAAATGCACTTCCGTTTCTGGAATCCCGCGCAAGCCCATTGCGGGTTCGCGTTTTCCAATCACCAGGCCCTCTTCGCCCAGAAAGGCCATAAAGCCTCCGATGCCCTTGAATTTGCCGTGCTCGATAACGCGCGCAAAGATCAGATGCAGTTTGGAAACCCCGCCGCCAGTGATCCAGTGCTTTGTGCCATTCAGCACCCAGGTATTGCCCTCGCGCACTGCGGTTGTTGCCAACTCGGTTGCGGCACTGCCTGCGCCCGGTTCGGTGATGCAAATGGCGGGTTTGTCTCCAGACAGAACATGCTTTGCTGCGATCTTCTTCTGCGCGTCAGTCCCATAAGCTATAATGGCGCCAACCGCGCCCATATTGCCTTCAACAACAATGCGGCCCGACACGCCACAGCAGCGCGCTATTTCCTCAACGACCAGAACGACATCACTGTAGGATGCACCGGGTCCGCCCAATGTGGTTGGAACAGACATGCCCATAAACCCAGCATCTGTCATCGCCCTTACGCAAGCCACCGGATAGAGTTCTGAGCGGTCCGTTTCCGCCGCGCCGGGCCCTGCAACCGTTTCGGCCAGGTGTTTTGCGCGGGACTGAAGCGCAATCTGGCTTGGGCTCAATCCAAAAGACAAGCCATTTTGATGAGGGGAATCTAACATTCTTTATGTCCGTCCAATATTTCCCCGTCACATTATGCGAGTTTATAAATCTGCGGTAACGATCATTTTTTGTTTTTTACATGAGGTAAAATCACGCTAATCGGGTGACTGCAAAACCTTTAGAAAAGCAACAATCAACGCATCAGGTGCTGTGGTTGCAGGTATCAACGCCCCGACTTCGCGGACATAGGGCGGATCGCCAAATGGCACTGCGCGCAAAGTGTCCCATTCGGGGCGTCTGCCTTTGCAAACAGGCACGATCGAGACACCAAGCCCCTCACGCACCATAGAGGCAATCGCATCAAGGGAATCGATTTCCATGGTTGCATTGACTTTGATTTTGCGCGCGTTGAGTTGCGCCTCGATCCCGGCGCCTGCCCAGGTTTTCCGGTTGAACCAGATGAAAGGCCGTTGCGTCAAGAGTGTGACGTCATCGTGCTCGGTGCTGTCCGGGGGGGCGATAACCACAAAGGGCTCTTCGGCGATCAGATGCCAATCCAG
The DNA here is from genome assembly GCA_049646285.1 of Albidovulum sp. Taxonomy (GTDB): domain Bacteria; phylum Pseudomonadota; class Alphaproteobacteria; order Rhodobacterales; family Rhodobacteraceae; genus Albidovulum. The sequence goes on from JBARVN010000095.1 coordinate 21,894, forward strand.
CCCATGTGGCGGCTGTGCAGGTTTGGTGCAAAGGGCAACATCCAGGCGCCCTTTCAAAACGAGTTCGGCCATATCCGCAGAACTTCCGCTGCGCACATCAATTCTAAGGTCAGGATGCAACAGGCGCAGCTCGCCCAAAGCCGCGGGAAGAAAGCTCGCCAGTATTGTGGGCACCGCCCCAACGGTCAAACGGCCCCGTACGACGTCACCGTTCGCGATTGCTGGCGCGGCATCGAACATTGCAATGGTTTTGCGTGCATGTTCTGCCAGTGTGCGCCCCTGAACGGTTGCCACCGGCGGGCGCAAGGTGCGGTCAAAGAGAAGGACGCCCAGTTCTTCTTCCATGCCCTTGATCTGCAAGCTGATCGCGGAATGCGACAGGCCAACAAGGTCACCGGCAGCAGCAAAGGATCCGGTTTCGACCACGGCGACTAAAGATCTCATTTGCCGGATGTTCATCGGACTAGGGCTCTTTGAAAACTGATTTCAAAGACGCTACAACATTCAACAAGGATGGTCACTTCACCAATGGTGAACTTGGCGTCTCAGGGAATTCGTTTTCATCTCCCGCCATTAATAAAGGGCTGCATTATATGCTGGCCAAACAATTCAACCCGGCCCCTTAGCGGAACCCTGTCAGAACTTGGCGATCAAGTTTACAAATGCGCCTTTGTCATCATGCGTCAGATCGGTCAGATCGTCTGAGAAGCTGCCGAAGTTGTAGCCAATACCCAGTT
>JBARVN010000096.1:0-5153 GCA_049646285.1 Albidovulum sp.
GTGGTCGGAGCAAGGCGTTTCAAGCGGACGCACCGGTGATCTGCATTGGCAACCTGAATGCCGGTGGCACCGGAAAAACGCCTGCGACGGTTGCCCTAGCTCAGAGACTTTTGGCCCGCGGCGTTACAGCGCATGTGGTCAGCCGAGGGTATGGCGGCCGGCTATCGGGGCCCATCCGGGTCAATGAACGCCAGCACAGCGCTTCCGATTGCGGGGATGAACCGATGCTGCTTGCGGGCTTTACCCCCACTTGGATAGCGCGTGACCGGGCGGCCGGGGTCCGGGCTGCTGTGCAGGAGGGTGCCCACGCAATCGTGCTTGATGACGGGTTTCAGAACCCCAGTGTTGCCAAGGATTTGTCGATCATCGTCGTCGACGCGCAATTGGGGTTTGGCAACGGTCGCTGCATGCCCGCGGGGCCTCTGCGCGAGCCTGTGGAGACCGGACTGGCACGGGCGGATCTTCTGCTGTCAATCGGATCGGGCACGGCTCAAGCGGGCTTTGCGGCACAATGGGCTGACAAAATCACCATACCACATCTGACGGGTGAACTGGTGCCCCTGCCCACGGGCATGGATTGGCAAGGATTGAAGGTGTTGGCCTTCGCCGGGATCGGCCATCCGGAAAAGTTCTTTGCCACGTTGAATGCGCTCGGGGCTGATATCTTGCAGGCGCAACCACTGGACGACCACCAGCCGTTCACTCCAGCCCTGTTGCACCGACTGGAAAGCCAAGCAGACAAGCTAGGCGCCCAGTTGGTGACGACAGAAAAAGATGCCGCCCGTCTACCGGAAGACTTCCGGCCCAAAGTTCTTAGCCTGCCAGTGCGGCTTGAGCTGACAAATTGGGCTCCGCTGGACGCGGCGCTGGATAAACTCGGACTGTAAATCAGGCGGCGAAAGTCTGGTTTAGTTCGCCAACTTCTCATCCAGAGTTTTGGCAAATTCCTCGTAGGACATATTAGCGTATTTCTGACCGTCAATGATGAATGAGGGCGTACCAGTCACGTCGTCCTTGGTTGCGTTCGCCTGATAGGTCGCAACCATGGCCTTGGCCATATCATTATCTGCCATACACGCATCCAACGCCTCGGTTCCGATACCCGCTTTCAGGCCGATTTTACGCAGATTCTCAGCGATACCCACAGGTTCGCCCGGTTCCAGCCATGCCCGCTGAGTATCGTAAAGAATACCGGAAATGCCAAAGTACTTCTCGGCTCCGCCACAGCGTGCAACCATTCCAGCCCATAACCCGAACTTGTCGAAATAGACCTCGCGGTAGACGAATTTCACCTTCCCGGTGTCGATGTAGTTGGTCTTAAGCTCATCAAATACAGTTTCATGGAAACGCGCACAATGTGGGCAGGTGTATGATGCGTATTCGATCACCTCAACCGGGGCATCAAGGGCGCCCATCACCATATCGGGCACCATTTGTGCTTCTGAGCTTGTGGTTGCAGTTTCCTGGGCCACCGCAGCGGTGGACAAAGAAGGTGGCAAGCCCGCATCCCCCGACCGGCTCATCCAGAATGCGCCACCGGCGGCAACAAGGGCCACGGCGCCCGCGATAATATAGGTCTTGGACATAGGATTTAACCTTTCTTCATTCCGGTCCGAGATAAGACCTTTTCCCCCAAAGCTTCAAGCGCTGCCCTAAGAGATTGGTCATGCACATCACCGGAAAGTGTTTGCGACTCGCGCCGGACCGCCGGGTCGATGGTCGCTTGGGCGGGTTTCGGCGCAGGTGCAAAGGCCACCTGCCCTTCGGCAAAGCCCACGGGCGCGGTTTGGGTGATCATCACGCGCGAGATGGCATTGTAGCCATAGCAGGCATTTACCTTTTCGCGGATCTTTGGCAGCTGCATCTGCAACAGCGGTGCCGATGCCCCGGTGGTCAACAATGTCAGCGTCGCGCCAAAGCCGCCCTGCGCATAACCAACCTTCACAGGTCGAGCCATGGCGGCAATGTCCGCCCCCACAACCTCGGGCCAATGGGTTAATAGCCGGGCCACAGCAAAGCCACGCGCCTCACCGGCCACGCGGACACGGTCCTTCAGCAATCCCGCCGCTGGTTCAAACCCCCGTTTGCGGCGACGGGGCGCAGACGCATTAACGCTCATCCCTGTCCTTTCCTGACTCTGACGCTATCTTAGGCATCAGGGCGGGTCTTGCCCACCAGATTGCGCCCAAGGAGGGCATAAAGATTGCGTGACGAGATAATCAGCGCAGCGTTGCTGGAGTGGTACGATGCCCATGCGCGGGCCATGCCATGGCGGGTAAGCCCGAAGGCACGTCAGGACGGGGTTAGACCCGACCCCTACCGGATCTGGCTGTCGGAAGTGATGCTGCAACAAACCACGGTCGCCGCGGTGCGCTCCTATTTCGAACGGTTCACCTCGCGCTGGCCGGATGTAAACGCCCTTGCCGCGGCACCAGACGCAGACGTCATGGGGGAATGGGCTGGTTTGGGGTACTACGCGCGGGCCCGCAACCTGTTGAAATGCGCGCGCGCGGTCGCGAATGACCATGACGGGCGCTTTCCAGACAGGTTGGATGCGCTTCTATCCTTGCCGGGCATTGGTCCCTATACGGCGGCGGCCATTGCCGCCATCGCCTTTGACGAGCCTGCCACCGTTGTTGACGGAAATGTTGAACGCGTGACGGCACGACTCTTTGCGATCCAAGCCCCCCTACCGGCGGCGAAAACGGAACTGACGGCGCTTGCGGCGCGACTGACACCCGCAATGAGGCCCGGAGACCACGCGCAGGCGATGATGGATCTGGGGGCCACGATCTGCACGCCGCGCAATCCTGTATGCGGAATCTGCCCCTTGCGCGCCGGATGCCAGGGGTTTGCAAAAGGGTTGGCTGCCGATCTGCCTGTGAAAACCCCAAAGAAGCCCAAGCCCACACGACGCGGAATAGCCTTTGTCGGGCAGCGCTCGGATGGTGCGATACTGCTTGAACGCAGGCCGGACAAAGGCCTTTTGGGCGGTATGCTGGGTTGGCCCGGCACCGAATGGGCAGAACATGTGCCTGACGCGACCCCGCCGGCTGGAGGGAATTGGAGGGAACTGACGGACGAAGTCACCCACACCTTCACGCATTTCCACCTGATCTTGAAGGTGATGACGGCAGAACTGCCGATGGGCACCAATCCGATCTTGGGGCAGTTTCTACCCCGCGCCGACATCTCGCGGTCAAAGCTGCCGACCGTGATGCGCAAAGTGCATGACCTTGCGTTGGGACAGAGCCAAGATGATTGAGCAACACCGATGGCACCGTTAGACTTGCACCATCAGCCCTGGACAGGACGGACACATGCCGACGCCCGAGCCACGTCACACCCTAAGCCCGGCCCTGCCCTTCTGGATTTCGCTGGTGCTGATCCCGCTTGCGGCCATTGGGGCGGTAAATGGGGGATGGACGGTCTGGCTTTTGCCGATTTACGGCTGGATTGCCACCTCGATCCTGGATGCATTTGCCGGGCTGAACAAATCCAACGCCAACCCCGATACCCCCGAACGTGATTTATTCTGGCACCGGCTGATTACGCTTATTTGGTTCCCGGTGCAGGCGATCACCCTTTACGGGATGATCTGGTACGTGACCCGGGCAGACCATCTGGTGACATGGGAAAAGGTTGTGCTGTTCTTCGGCATAGGGGTGATTTCCGGCTCTGTCGGCATCAACTATTCGCATGAGCTGATGCACCAGAAAAACCGGCTTGAACGGTGGTCGGCAGATCTGTTGCTGGCATGCGTGCTTTACAGCCACTTTCGCAGCGAACACCTGCTTGTGCATCACCGTTATGTGGGTACCCCACGCGACGCTGTCACAGCGCGTTACAATGAAGGCTTCCACCGAGCCTTCTGGCGGGTGCTGCGCGAAGGGCCGGGTTCAGCGTGGCGGGCGGAGCGGCAATTGTTGGCGCGCGCCGGTCGGGGGACCTTCGATGTGACCAACCCCTTCTGGCGCTACGGCGCGCTGCAACTTGCGGCATTAGCGCTTGCCTTCGCGATTGGCGGCTGGGCGGGCCTCGGCTTGTTCTGGATACAGGCCTTCACTGCCATCTGGCAGTTGGAACTGGTGAATTACATCGAACATTATGGGCTAACGCGGCGGTATCTGGCGGATGGAAAATACGAACATGTGCAGCCGCATCATTCCTGGAATGCAGAGCACAAAGTCTCGAACTGGATGCTAATCAATCTGCAACGGCATTCAGACCATCACTACAAACCGGATCGGCGGTTTCCGTTGTTGCAAACCTACGGCGCCGATACGGCGCCGCAACTGCCTTTTGGCTACCCCGCGATGACAGCCCTTGCGATGATCCCGCCACTTTGGCGGCGGCAGATGAACCCGCGCGTGCGGGCCTGGCGCAAGACCCACTACCCCGATATTACAGACTGGGCGGACTACAACGCGGGGAAGCTGCCGCCGCCAAAAGGGGCAAGCTGACCCCCAGTTCGTCCTGACTGGATCACGCATCGATGGACACGGTTCTACAAGGGACCTCTGCGCCTAGGCCTGCCTGCTATGCGGAGCGCAGTGAAATTTCGCTGCACCTGCGCCAAGGTCTGCTTTCGGTTCGCGTTTGGCTGTGGCGCGGCAAAGATTTTGAACATAAGCATCGTGTTGGAATTTTGAGGCATTGGAAGGCGCTAAGTCTGTCGCTAAAAATGCCTCAAGTAACGGAGTCTCGCCATGTCCGAAATCCTGACGCTTGCCAGTACAAACCTTTTTTCGCCGATAATCTTGTCGTTCGTGCTGGGCCTTTTCGCGGCAACGACGCGCTCTGACTTGTCCATCCCCGAAGCGGTGGCAAAGGGCATGTCGATTTATCTGCTGTTTGCGATCGGCTTTAAGGGTGGCGCCGCCGTCGCGGGTCATGGTGTTGATGCGACCTTGCTTGCCTCTGTCTGTGCCGGGATCGTGTTGTCCTTCGGTCTGCCGCTGCTTGCCTTTGCATTGTTGAAGATATTCACCAAATTTTCGCCGCTGGATGCGGCGGCTGTGGCTGCACATTACGGCTCGATCAGTATCGTGACCTTTGTCGCCGCAACGTCGGTTCTTGAAGGACGGGCAATTGCGGCCGAAGGCTATATGGTCGCTGTTGCTGCCGCGATGGAAGCCCCGGCGATCCTGACT
>JBARVN010000097.1:0-6040 GCA_049646285.1 Albidovulum sp.
CAAGCCTCCTTTCGCGCCGTGGCATCAGCTTGACAATGGTTCCGCGCAGCGCATGATCATGAGTTAGGTGCGGGGCAGTAGCTCAGTTGGGAGAGCGCGTCGTTCGCAATGACGAGGTCGTCGGTTCGATCCCGATCTGCTCCACCACCGGGTGCGCTCCACATGAAATCCGCCGGATGGATCTTGCTTGAGGCCTGTTGAGCAGGTTTATTCTGCAGGAGCCGTCAGCTTGCCCTTGGCGCGAAGGCCGAACCATTTGCGCGGGCCAGCGGATGCGTCGCGCGATGTCAGCATCAATAGCGAGGGCGTTACCACCAGCGTCAATACGGTTGCAAACGCCAGCCCGAACACGATAGCCGAAGACAGGGATATCCACCACTGTGTGGACGGCGCCCCCAAAGTTGTCTCATGGCTCATCAGTTCCAGGTTGAAGCCAAAGGCAATGGGCAGGACCCCGAGAATGGCCGTGACGGCGGTCAGGACAACCGGTCTGGCGCGTTCATGACAGGTTTCAAGGATCGCCTCGACCTTTGGAATACCGGCCCGGCGCAGCCCGTCATAGGTATCGATCAGCACGATGTTATTGTTCACCACGACACCCGCCAGCGCGATGATGCCGATACCGCTCATGACGATGCCAAAGGGCTGGCCCATAATCATTAGGCCCAGAAACACCCCGATTGTGGACATGATCACGGCTGAAAAGATCAACCCGACCGAGATGAAGCGGTTGAACTGAGCCAAAAGCACTACAAAGATCAAGAACATCGCGGCCGCAAAGGCTTTGGCCAGGAAGGCTCCGGCGGCGGCCTGTTCTTCATCTTCGCCGGCCAGCTGCCAGCGGATGCCATTGGCCTCCAGATCTGACGCAGCCAACCGATCGGTAATGGTCTTGCGGATCGGATCTGCCTGTGTCCCTTCCCGAATATTGGCCTTGACCGTCACGGTGCGTCGCCCGTCAATCCGGGTCAATGTGCCGGTTGTTGGGGCCGCCACGCGCGTTACGAAATTTGCGATTGGGACCGGGCCCGCGGCCGTTTCCACCCGCAATTGATCAAGATGCGATATAGTGCGTTGATCGGGGGGCAGACGCAGCACGATATCGACCGCATCATCAGATCCGGCAGGGCGGAAATCTGACAATTTCAATCCATCGGTGACAAGCTGGACGACGGCCCCAACAGCCCCAGGTGCGATTCCGTAGCGCGCTGCATCTGACAGATCCACCTGAATTTCCCAATCGATGCCCGGGGGCGGTAATCCGTTATCGATGTCGATCACTTCGGGCGTTTTTGCCAGTTCATCGGCGATTTGGCGCGCGGCGTCATTCAGCCCGGCAGGATTGCTGGCCGACAGGCGGATCTGGATGGCTTTGCCCGTCGGCGGCCCTGCATCTGGCACCGACACTTCAACATCGACGCCAGGAATGCCCTTCATGGCAACCCGCAGATCCGCCAGGATATCATTTGCGCTTTTGCGTTCGCGCCAGTCGATGAATTCATACTGGATCACCCCGATCACGTCGGCGGCGATATCATTGCCCGGCCCGCCACCCGCACCTGAGCGGGTGTAGACCGTGCTGATGCCGGGCCAGCCAAGCATACGTTCTTCGGCCTGACGCACCAGCGCGTCCTTCTCATCAATGGACAGGTTACCGCGGGCATGAACGTAAAGCAGGCCGTAATCCGGTTCCACATTTGGAAAGAACTCAACACCCTTGCCGTAGATACCGTAGGCATAGGGCACGGCAATCAGCGTGGAGAGTGCCGTTAAGGTGACCAAGATGGGGTGGCGGATCGCGCGTGCCACGAACCGCATGTAAAGGCTATCGCGGCTGCGATCCTCTTCTACCACGGGTTTTGCAATCAAGGCGCCCAAGGTTGGCGCGAAGTAAAGGGCATAGACCATCGAAGCCGAGAGTGTCGCGATCAAGGTGATCGGCATGTATTTCATGAATTCGCCGACGATACCGGGCCAGAACAGCAGTGGTGAAAAGGCCGCCACCCGTGTGGCAGTGGCCGCGATCACCGGGCCGGTCATCTTTTTCGACGCCATCGAGAAGGCTTCCCGTTTGTCCATGCCTTCGGACATGCGCCGTTCGGCGTATTCGGTGACGATGATCGCATCATCCACCAGCATGCCGACCGCAAGGATCAGCGAGAAAAGCACAACGATGTTTACCGTCAGTCCGGCCAGTTGCAGACCCAAGATGCCAATGAGAAATGAGGCCGGAATCGCCAGCCCGATCAAGATCGAAGCCCGCCCCGACAGCGCATATAGAATGACGATAAAAACCAGAATGACCGCTGTCAGAACGGAATTTTGAAGATCGGTCAGCAATTGCCGGATCGACGTTGATTTGTCCTGGCTGAAAGAGATGTTGGTGCCTTCGGGAAGCAGTTTGCGGAATTCTTCCGTCACCACTTTCACCCGATCAACCGTCTCGATCAGATTGGCGCCGGTGCGTTTTGAAACCTCGATGGCGATGGCGGGTTTGCCGTCCAATCGCGTGATCGATTCGGGGTCCTTGAACGTGGCACGGATGGCCGCAAGGTCGCGGGCGCGCACAATTGCCGTGCCGTTCGAAATGACCGGAAGGTTTGCCACATCCTCAACCGTCTCGATCAGGGAGGGGACTTTGACGGCATAGCGCCCTTCGGCACCCTCCATTGATCCTGCGGCGATCAACTGGTTGTTGGCACTGACGCCTGCGATCAACGTGTCCGGTCTCAGCCCGTAAGAAGACAGCTTTGCCGGGTCGATGATCACTTCGACAAGATCTTCGCGCACGCCTTGCAAGGCTGCATCCAGCACGCCGGGGATTTCTTCGATCCGGTCGCGCAGCTCGCGTCCGTGCTGGGCCAGAATGCGTTCGGGCACATCACCCGAAAGCGAAACGACCAGCACCGGGAATTCCGATATATTGACCTCGTTCACCGAAGGCTCATCCGCGCCAGACGGCAGGTCCCGCTTGGCCTCTGACACCTTTGAGCGCACGTCATCAAGCGCCTTTTTCAGATCGGCGCCCGCCTGAAACTCCATCAGCACATTGCCACCACCTTGATAGGCAGTCGCGGTCATCTGTTTGATCCCGGCTATGGTCTTTAGCGACGTCTCCATTGGGCGCAGCAGCAGACGTTCACTGTCTTCGGGGGAAATGCCCTGATAGCCGAGGCTGACATAGATGATCGGGATCTGGATGTCTGGCTCAGCTTCTTTTGGGATGCTGACATAGGCCATAGCCCCGGCGAGCATCAGGAAAAGCAGCACCGAGATCGTCAGCCGCGAGTTGCGGATGGCGGTGTCGACAAGGGACATGGTATTATCCTCCGGTCGCGGGTGCTGAGGTCTCCTGCACGATGACCTTCTCGCCATCGCGCACCAGATCCTGGCCCGACACGATGATGCGCACTCCGTCCGGCACACCGGTCAGAACCAGCCCCTGTCGCGTGTCGTCGATCAATTGGACAGAGGCGAATTGCGCGATGTTGTCAGCGCCGACCACGCGAAGGCCAAGCTCACCCTCAGCAGAAAGAGTGATGATAGAGCGTGGCACCGTGATCGCCCGCTCGGGCCGGGTGTAAAGGCTGACTTCGGCGGTCATGCCCGACGGCACCATTCGGTCGGGATTGGGCAACACCACTTCAACAGGATATGTTCTGGTTTGGGCGGAGGCATCGCGCCCCACGTGACGCACGGTGCCGAGCAATGTCGTGCCGTTGACCAGCCGCACCTCGGCCTTGTCGCCGGTGGCCACGAAACCTACATCCAGCTCACTCACCTCGGCGCGCATGACAATCGGGTCAAGCGCCAGCAGCGTCGCAATAGGTGTGCCGGTCTGGACCCATTCGCCCAGCTCCACGTCCACATTGTCAATCACTCCGGCAAAAGGCGCGCGCAGGTTCAGCCGGTCAACTGCAGCGGCGGCACTACTCAGCTCGGCTTCTGCCGCCGCTTTGTCGGCGCGGATTTTGATAAGTTGCAGTTCGGCTGTATTGCCGGTCTTGAACAGTTTTTCAGCCACCGCCAGCTCTTGCGTGCGCTGAGCAAGGGTTGCTTCGGCCGTGGTGACAGATGCAGTTACATCCGAGCCTTCGACCGACATGACAATCTGATCCGCGCTCACAACATCGCCTTGCGATATGCCAAGCGTTGCGATCACACCGCTGGACCGCGTGGCCAAAACCGCCTTTTTATCTGCTCCGGTCACGCCGGAAATTCTGATTTCTCTGGCGTGATCCGTTATGACCGGGGTGATCGCGGCAACCGTGCGCAGGGTGTCATCCGCGTTTTCAACGGGCACGTCAGCGTCAGCGGCAGGTTGGGCGGCATGCGCCGTTTCGCTGCCAACGGACGCGAATTTTCCTGTGCCGACCCAAAGTCCGGCAGCAATAAGAACGAGTATGGCCGTAATTTTGTGGCCTTTGAACCGCGATGCCATTGATAAAATATCCCAAACAGTGTCGGCACGGGCAAGCTTGGTCAATTCCAGCCAAGCCGCAGGCCCGTGCGCAGATTATCACCTATTATCTGATAACTGAACGGGCAAGTTCAATATCAGTTTGAGATATTTTCAACTACTGCGTGCCAATTTGTACCACCGCTGCGCGCAAAGCGTCACCAAAGGCCAGTGACGCGGGGCTTGGCGGGCGGTTTTTGGGGGTCAGAACCGTCAAGCAGCGTTCAACGATCGGGTCATCCGGCGTAAGAAAGATCAGGCCTGGTGGTTCGCTTGCCAACACACGCTGGGGCAGTATCGTGGCGCCAAGGCCGCTGCGCACAAAAGACAGCAGCGTCATCGTATTGGGCGCCGAAAGTGTGGCGGACGCGATCAGAGCCTGCAATCCGGGGTGATCGACGAATGCGCAAAGGGGGTTCATGATCAGCGGTTCTGCTGCCAGCGCGTCCCATCCTGATGGGTGCTCTGCGACCGGACTGTCAGCACGACACACTATGCCAAGCCTGTCTGTGACAAGCGTTTCGCCGATCACATCTGCGGCGAACTTTGTGCTGCCGTGGCCGGAAGAAACAATTCCAATGTCCGCCTCATCGAATTGCAGCCGCTGTAACACCGATGCGCTATCAAGGTCAGAGACTTCGAGCCTTACATCCGGGCGTGTCTGACGATAATGGGCGATGGCCATGGGCAGTATCGTTGCCGTGGCGCTGGGCACAGCCGCAACCCGAACCGTTCCCGCCGTTGAGCGCGCGTGCCGGTCTATCGCTTCGGTGCTGCGATCAAAGGTGTTGAGCGCACGGTCACATTCCTCAAGTACACGCAGCCCAAGCGGTGTCAGCCGGTTCTTGCGTTCACCAGCGAATAGCGGTGCGCCGATATGGGCTTCAAACTGCGCGAGTGTCATCGAAATCGCAGATGGGGTGCGCCCCAAAAACTCTGCAGCCCCCGCCAGTGTTCCGTCTCGCGCCGTCGCGCGAAAGCAGCGCATCATGTCCAGTTTTACCGTCATGTTCAGAAAATATGAAATAAACTTCAGTTAATCAAGATTGATTGAAGGCGGCCTGCAATCTATTGCTGCCTTAACTCAAAGGAGATCTGGTATGGCACATCAAACAGGACTGTTTATCGCGGGGCGCTGGGAAGCCGGTGAAAGCGAGATTGAAAATCGCAATCCCTCGGATGTCTCAGATCTGATTGGTCTCTATGCTCAGGCCAGTGCCGCGCAGCTTGACGAAGCCCTTGCCGCCGCGCGCGCCGCCCAGCCGCTTTGGTGGGCCGCGGGCATTCAAAAGCGCCATGATGTGTTGATGGCAATCGGCACCGAGTTGATGGCGCGGGCCGCCGAGATTGGCGCGATGATTGCGCGCGAAGAGGGCAAGCCTGCCGCAGAAGGCAAGGGCGAAGTCTACCGCGCGGGCCAGTTCTTCACCTATTACGCCGCCGAAACCCTGCGTAACCAAGGCGATCTGGCCGAAAGCGTGCGTCCGGGTATTGAAATTGATGTGCGCCGCGAACCGGTCGGTGTTGTGGCGATTGTCAGCCCCTGGAACTTCCCGGTGGCAACGCCCGCCTGGAAGATCG
>JBARVN010000098.1:0-15389 GCA_049646285.1 Albidovulum sp.
CTGCCGGAAGGCTGCATTTTCCGGGAACGCTGCGATCAGGCGATGGCGCGCTGTGCGCAAGTGCCGCCGCTGACCCGTCTTAGCGAAGGCCATAACGCCGCTTGCTGGCTGAACCATTCGGAGGACACGGCATGAGCCCGATCCTTGAGGTCAAGGACCTGCAGACCAGCTACGGTCCGGTCAATGTGCTGGCCGGCGTCAGCTTTACCGTCGAACAGGGCGAAACCTATGCCATGGTCGGTGAAAGTGGTTCGGGCAAGACGACCGTCATCCGTGCCATTGCTGGCCTGGCCCCGGCGCAAGCAGGATCTGTCAAGTTCGACGGCCAGGAAATTCGCGGCATCGGCGAACGCGCCTTGCGCCCCTTGCGCAAAGACATCGCGATGATGTTCCAAGACCCGACCGGATCGCTGTCGCCACGCCTGACGATCCGCAACCTGATCACCGAACCCTACAAGATCCAAGGCATGAAAGACCGCGATCTCGATGCCGAGGCCAAGCGGCTTTTGGAACTTGTGAACCTGCCGGCGCATTTCGCAGACCGCTATCCCTATCAGCTGTCCGGCGGCCAGGCGCGCCGTGTGGGGGTAGCGCGAGCGCTGGCGTTGGAGCCCAAACTCATCTTGGCCGATGAACCCACGGCGGGTCTGGATGTGTCCGTGCAAGGAGAGCTTTTGAACCTGCTCAACGATCTGCGCGAACGGCTGGGCTTGTCGATGGTGATCATCACCCACAACCTGAACGTCGTGCGCCATGTCGCCGACCGGATGGGCATTCTCTACCTCGGCAGACTGGTCGAGGAAGGCACGACCGAGGCGATCTTTGACGAGCCACGCCACCCCTATACCAACTGCCTGCTGAGCGCGAACCCCGAGCCGGACCCCGATGCCCGGCTTGACCGCATTGCCCTTAAGGGCGAACCGCCCAGCCTGATCCACCGCCCCTCGGGGTGCGAATTCAGGGATCGCTGCCCGATGGCAAGCGAGGTCTGCACCCAAGTTCCGCAATGGGAAGTCACCAATGGCCACGGCGTGCGCTGTCTGACCCCAAGACATCTTTGAAAGCCCCGTCATGAGCACAGCCTCCCTTTATTTCAACGGCCCCATTCTAACGATGGACCCGCACGACACCGTTGCCGAGGCCGTGTTGACCATCGGTGAAAAGATTGCTGCCGTTGGCGCGCTGTCTGACCTCAGGGCGCAAATGCCAGCCGATACCACGCTGGTCGATCTTGCGGGAAAAACCATGATCCCGGCCTTCATTGACCCGCATGGTCATTTTCCCGATCCCGGATTCATTCGGCTGTTTCGGGTTGATCTGTCTTCGCCACCACGTGGGGGGTGCGCTGATCTGGCCACGGCGCTGAAGCGGCTTGGCGAGAAGGCCAGATCCGTGCCGTCCGGCGAATGGATTATGGGCGTGTTGTTCGACAACACGGCGATTGCGGAAGGGCGCATGCCAACCCGCGATGAACTGGATGGGGTCTCGACCAATCATCCGATCTGGGTGCTGCATGCTTCTGGCCACAACGGCGTTGCCAATTCCGCAGCCCTTGCGCAACAAGGCCTGACATCTGACACCCCCGATCCCGTCGGTGGACGCTTTGGCCGCGATCCGCAAACGGGCGACCTGACCGGTCTGATCGAAGGTATCTCGGCCATGGGAGAGCTTGGCGACACAAACTTTTTGATCGACCACGACAGATTCTGGCAGGGGTTTGCAGAGACCCGTGATGAATATCTGGCCCATGGTTTGACTTACGGTCAAAACGCCTGGGCCAGCGCCGAAACACTGGCGCAATTTGCGAGCTTTCCCGCTGATCAAGACCCCGGTTTTGATCTGATGATCCTGCCTGTCGGCGAGTTGGAGCCAGAGCTGAGCCAGGGCCCGAATGCGATGCGCGACTTTGACAATCCCCATTTCACACTTGGCCCGCGCAAGCTGTTTGCGGATGGGGCGTTTCAGTTGCAGACGGCCTATTTGCGCGACGATTATGCCAAACCCATCTCACCCGATGCGCCGCGTGGTGTGCCCTATGTCTCTGCGGCCGAACTCAACGCTCAGGTCAAAAAGCTGCATGAGATGGGGTTCCAGATCCATTGTCATTGCAACGGCGATGCGGGGGCCGATCTGTTTCTGGATGCCGTGGAAGCGGCGCAAAAGGCCAAACCCCGCAAGGATCATCGCCACACGATCATCCACGGTCAGGTGCTTCACGATGACCAGTTCGAGCGCATGGCGCGCCTTGGCGTCACGGTCAGTTTTTTCTCGGCCCATATCCATTTCTGGGGCGATCGCCATTATGACACCTTCCTTGGCCCCGAACGCGCAGCGCGCCTTTCGGCAGCCGGGTCCGCCGAAAGGCACGGTGTTCGCTATACCCTGCACAACGACGCGTCGGTCACACCGACACGCCCGATCCATCTGGCACATTGCGCGGTGAACAGGGTGACGTCGTCAGGAAGGCCACTTGATGGGGGGCAGAAGATCTCGGTTCTTGCCGCCTTGCGCGCACAGACCATTGATGCCGCGTGGCAGGTTTTTCTGGAAGACATGCGTGGATCGATTGAAACGGGCAAAATCGCCGATTTCGCAATCCTGAACCAATCCCCTTTGGGCCAAGGCCAAGACATCCTGGACCTTCAGGTGCTCAAAACAATTCGCCGCGGTAAAACAGTATTCGAAAAGTCTGCCGAAGGGCGGGTTTGGCAATAGCGGCAGCTTTGACGTGAACGCCATGAGGCGGCGCGCGGCCGCTAAAACGCCCCGCAGCATTCGGCACGGTGCGATCAAACCGGACATTGGCCGCGCGGACCAGATCACGCGCTTGCGCGGGTGCTGTTCGCTTGCGCTCAGCCCTTAACATCGCTGTATCGGTTACAATATTGACCTTTCACCGGTGGGGCGCTCTGGTCTAGTCCTTCCCCGACCAAGGCGTGGAAACGGAGGCCGTCATGACGGTTCGGATTGCACTGAATGGCTTTGGCCGCATTGGCCGCACGGTTCTGCGGGCGTGGCTTGGCGGAGCTGGCGCGCCCGATCTGGAGATTGTGGCGATCAATGATATCGCCAAGCCGGATATGGCCGCCTATCTCTTTGAATATGACAGCACGTTTGGGCCCTGGAAGGGTGAGGTTCGGCTGGAAGCTGACGCATTGGTGGTGGATGGCCGCCGGATGCGCCTGACCGGAACGCGTGATCTGGGCACGCTTGATCTGTCGGACATCGATATCGTGATGGAGTGCACGGGGCTTGGCGGCGAACGTATGGTGGCCGAGGCCGGGCTGAAGGCAGGGGCGCGGCGGGTGTTGGTGTCAGGGCCGTCAGGTACCGCCGATCTGACGCTGGTTCTGGGCGCAAATGACCATGAGCTGCTGCCTGCGCACCGCATCGTTTCAAACGCGTCTTGCACGACCAATGCGCTGGCACCTCTGGCCCGGCTGATTGACCGGGAATGGGGGGTTGAGACCGGCTGGATGACCACGATCCATTGCTACACCGGCAGCCAGCCGACGCTGGATGCGCCGGGGGCTGATTACGCCCGCAGCCGGGCAGCGGCCCTGTCGATGGTGCCGACCACCACATCGGCGCAACGCCTGCTGGATGTGGTCTTGCCCCAGCTCGCGGGCCGGATCGACGGGGCGGCGGTCCGGGTGCCTGTGGCCTCGGTCTCGGCCGTCGATCTAAGCGTTGTGACGCGCGAAAAACCGGGGCGGGATCAGGTGAATGCGGTTTTGGCGGCGGCTGGTGGCGTGATCGGCTGCACCGACCGCCCGCTGGTCTCATCCGATCTGCGCGCGCGGCCTGAAAGCATTGTCATGGCCTTGCCCGAAACCCATGTGACGGCGGGCGGTCTGATCCGGGTATTTGGCTGGTATGACAATGAATGGGGCTTTTCCAACCGCATGCTGGATGTGGCGCGGTTGATGGGCCGCAGGTAAGCGTCAGACCGGCAAAGCGCTGCCCTGCCGGTCCCGGTATTGGCACGCCGATCAGATCAGCGGGGCGACGCCCAAAGCCACGCTGAATTCCAAGCACCAGATATAGACTTCGTTGTAGTCATCGACATTGACGGAGGCTGGCACAAAGAACACCTGAAGCCCGGTGTTCTGACCAAGTTTGCCCAGTTCGGCGGCCACATCAAAGGCGCCGTCCTTGCCAAGCCCGACCCGCGGATCAGGTGCGCCGTCGAGCGAAAAGTCAGTGTCAAGGATCACCACCGCGCCGCCATCTGCGGTTTTGACAATCGTCACGCCGCCGGTTGTGACATGGTCGTTCGCCCCCGCAAACGTGCCTTTCGTGGTGCCGCCATCCGCAAAAGCCCCTGTAGGAGCGATCAAGATCAGAGCCGTCAGGGCGGCACCCAAAGTGCGTGTGAACAGGTTTGTCATGGTATTTCCTTTCGAGAAGTTTGGATGCGTCTGCGCATCTGGAATATTGTCTTGCCCGACCTTCATATAGTTAGGAACCAAACGGTTCCATACACGTTTGCGTGAATTGTTGACCTATCAGTTCCAAATGATATAACGGCCGTAATAAAGGAGCCAACCCATCGCCAGACCTCGTGAATTTGATCCTGACTATGTCTTGGGCAAAGCGCTGGATGTGTTCTGGGCGCTTGGCTATGACGGCGCATCGCTGCCCGACCTTCTGGCGGCCACCGGGCTGACGCGCGGCAGTCTTTACAAGGCGTTCAAAAGCAAGAAGGCGTTGTTCTTGATCGTTTTACAGCGATATGAGGATAGGGCCGTCGCCGACGCGGTTGCATTGCTGACCGATCCTGACACCGAAGATGGATGGGCCCGGATCACCGGTCTGTTTCGCCTGATCGCATCGGCCGCTGAAAACCGAGACCGGCGGGGGTGTTTGCTCTGTTCAGCCGCAGCTGGTCCAGCTTCCTATGATCACGAAATCGCTGTCGCCGTGCAAAGAGGGCTGGGCCTGATGCGGGCGGGTTTTGATACGGCTCTTCGCGCCTCTTCGCTTCCCGGCACGCAAGACGACGCGACCCGCGAGACGCTGGCGAACCTCATGATCACGCAATATGTTGGTTTGCGGGTTTTGGCCCGGTCGCAAGAGCCGCTGGACGGTCATCACGACATCACTTTGGCGCTGGAAGGTCTGGTCGCGGCGCTGCCCCAAACCCGCGCTTGATCGAGCGACCGGCGCGGGCATCCCCGCGCCGGTCATTTCAGTCCGGCACCCTCAGTCGCCCAGATCTTCGGGCAATGCGAGGTTCAGCACAATCGCGATCACGGCAGAGGGCAACAGACCCGACGTCAGCAGAATCTGCGCGGTGCGGCCCAGATGCTGAAGCGCTTCGGGAACCAGTTGCAGGCCAAGACCGATGGAAAGCGCGGTCGCGAATATCACCATGTTGCGGCGGTTCCATTTGACGTCTGACAGCATGTTCACGCCACTGGCGCAGACCATGCCGAACATCACGATCACACCGCCACCCAGAACATGTTCAGGCATGGTGCGGATCAGCGCGCCCACAATCGGCATGAAGCCGCAGAGAATAAGGAACACGGCACCAATCGATACGACATGACGGCTCATCACCCCGGTCATCGCGACCAGCCCGACATTCTGGCTGAACGATGTATTTGGCAAGCCGCCAAAGACACCGGCAACTGCCGTGCCCAGACCGTCTGCAAATGTCGCACCGGAAATCTCTCCATTCGTTGCTTCGCGGCCAGCGCCACCTTTGGTGATACCGTTGGTATCGCCCACGGTTTCAATCATCGACACCACAGCCATGAAGCACATGCCAATCACAATCGCCCAGTTCAGCTCAAACCCATATTTGAAGGGCATCGGGATCTGAAACAGTGCCGCATTGCCGACATTGCCGAAATTGACCTGACCCATCATCAGCGCCACAAGATAGCCTGCGATGATGCCCAAGAACACCGCCGCAACCGACAAGAAGCCCTTGGCGAAAAACTTGACCGCAAGGGTGACGACAATCACCACAAGCGCCGGGAACCAGAACTTCATCGCTCCGAAAGCACCCGCCATACCTGTGGCCCGGTCGCCGAGTTCTACGGGAACCCGCGCGGCCCCGGCCGCGGATTGCAGATGTGCTGCATTGTAATTCAACACTCCGCCCGCCGCGTATTGAATGCCAACCTTGACCAGCGCCAGACCGATCATCAGCACGATCAGACCTGTGACAAGAGGCGGCAGGGCAAAACGCATGCGACCCACAAAAAAGCCAAGGCAGAAGTGGAACATCCCGCCCAGCACCACCCCGGTCATCAGCCCGCCAAGACCCGCAGTGCCAAGTCCGGCCACGGCCGGGATCATGATCGGAACGAAGGCAAAGCTGGTGCCTTGAACGATGGGAAGGCGCGCGCCCACCGGGCCTATGCCGATGGTCTGGATGAGTGTGGCGACACCGGCAAAGAGCATCGACATCTGGATCAGATAGCTCATATCCGGGAAGCCCAGCGCGCCCTGATCAGAGCCAAAACCGATACCGGCGGCCCCCGCCACGATGATCGCAGGCGTCACGTTCGAGACGAACATCGCCAGCACATGCTGAATGCCCAAGGGCACGGCTTTGCCGAGCGCTGGCATATAGTCCGGATCCCGGAGTTGCTCCGGTGTTCCTATTGAAGCGTCTGTCATTTTCACGTCTCCCTCTGGTTCCCGCTATGGGGTTTGGTTGGTGAGGCCGCTGATCGGCCCTTATTGTGGATCGGACACGACCAGATATGGCGCGTCGAACCAATGTTCTTCGAGATTTGGTGAGGCTCCTATCCGGTCTATGACGGCGAAAAGGCCCGGTTCCGCCAGGGGGGCCAAAACGCCGTGCCAGATGTTGCGGTGCAGGTTGATACCTTGCCCCGGCGCCGTCAGAAAGGCACGGGGGCGGCCAGGCACCCCGTTTTCATCCGGTGCGACGATCACCAAGAACGAGTCCGGTGACATGGGTATGAAGGCCTGAGACCCGTCAGGATGACGTTCAACCATATCCAGCTGATAGGGCAAGGATCGTGGTGCGGCTTTGAAGACCGAGAGCCCTGCCCGGCCCTCGGGGCCGAAATCAAGCTGTGCGCGATCATGATAGCGCCCGCAGAGCCCTTGATTGATGATCTTGTCCGGCGCGCCCGAAGCATCAAGCACATCGCCAAAGGCGGCGAAGGCGGCGGTGGTCAGCGGTTCTGTCAGGATCGTTTCGGTCATCGGTTCCTTTGCCGGAAGGCTGGGGGTTTCACACCCCCAGACCCCCGTGAGGTATTTTCAAACAGAAGAAGGGGCAGGGTATTTCATCGGCCAAAAGCTCCGGGGCCGCGGAGTTTGGCGTGGCGGTTTACGTCCTTGTAGAGCAGGTAGCGAAACGGGCCAGGTCCGGCAGCATAGCAGGCCTGCGGGCAATAGGCGCGCAGCCACATGAAATCACCTGCCTCAACCTCGACCCAATCTTGGTTGAGTTTGTAGACCGCGCGGCCTTCCAGCACATAAAGCCCGTGTTCCATCACATGGGTTTCCTCAAACGGGATCACACCGCCCGGCTGGAAGGTGACGATATTGACATGCATGTCATGGGCGAGGTCGTCAGGTTCTGTGAAACGCGTGGTGGCCCAGCGCCCGTCTGTGTCGGGCATGGGTGTGGGTTTGACCGCGTGGTCAGAGGTGACGAAGGCTTTGGGCGCGGCCAGTCCCGGTGCGTGTTCGTAGAGTTTGCGGATCCAGTGAAAATGGGCGGTGTGGTCCGTGCCGTTATGCAGCCGCCAGTCACAGCCCGGCGGGATATAGGCGTAGCCGCCGGGGCCAAGGTCATGTTCCTTGCCGTCGATTGACAGCCATATCTCACCTGCCGTGACGAAGATCACCGATTGCACGCCCACGTCGGGTTCGGGCGCATCCGAGCCGCCGCCGGGGGATACTTCCATAACATATTGGCTGAAGGTTTCGGAAAATCCGGACATGGGGCGCGCAATGAGCCAGAGGCGGGTTTTGGCCCAGCCGGGAAGAAAGCTCGTCACGATATCGGAAAAGCAGCCTTTGGGGATGACGCAGTAGCTTTCGGTAAAGATCGCGCGCCCGGTCATCAGGCTGGTTTGGGGTGGCAGACCACCTTTGGGCGCAAAATAGGGGCTGGTCATCTGGGCAACATGTCCTTCAGCCGGAACTCGGCAATACGTTCGACCTGTTGGCAGGCCTCGGAGAATTCGGTGTCGCTGTCGTTGCCAATACGGCGCGTGAAAGCATCGAGGATAGAGGCTTTGGTGTGATCGCGTACCGCGATGATGAAGGGGAAGCCGTGTCGGGCAACATAGGCTTCGTTCATCTCGGTGAAGGCTGCGCGCTCGGCATCGGTCAGCGCGTCGAGCCCCGCCGAGGACTGTTCATGGGTGGATTCCGCAGTCAGGCGCTTGGCGGCGGCAAGTTTGCCGGCGAGGTCCGGGTGGGCGGTCAGGACACCCAGACGCGCCGCGCGGCCGGCGGATCGGAAGATCCGGGCAAGTGCGTTGTGCAGCCCGGTCGCGGTGTCATGGGCAGGGCCGAGTTCCAGACCCCAGGCGCCTTCAGCAATCCAGGGGGAATGTTCAAAAACCCCGCCGAAGCGGGCCACGAAGGTGGTTTTGTCCATGCCGCTTGGCCGTTCGAACCGGTGGGGAGGATGGGTGAAAGCCCAGTGCCGCGCGATGTCGATGCGGCGCGGGAACCACACACCTTCGTGCCCTTGGGCGTAGTCGAGAAACCGCTTCAGACCTGCGATCTTGCCCGGGCGGCCGATCAGCCGACAATGAAGACCAACGGACATCATCTTGGCCGCGCCCGCCTGCCCTTCGGCGTAAAGCGTGTCGAAGGCGTCTTTGAGATAGCCGTAGAACTGCTCGCCCGTTGTATAGCCGGGCGCTGTGGCAAAGCGCATGTCATTGGCTTCGAGGGTATAGGGGATGACAAGTTGGTCGCGGTCGCCCGCCTCGATCCAATAGGGCAGATCGTCGTCATAGGTGTCAGAAATCCAGTCAAACCCCGCCTCGGCTGTCAGCCGCACGGTGTTGAACGAACAGCGCCCGGTGTACCAGCCGGTGGGGCGCGCGCCGGTGACTTCGCTGTGCAGTCGGATCGCTTCGGCAATCTGTGCGCGTTCTTCGGCCTCGGACATATCCTTGTGCTCGACCCATTTGAGACCGTGGGAGGCAATTTCCCAATCAGCGGTCTTCATCGCCGCAACCTGTTCAGGGGACCGGGCCAGAGCCGTCGCCACGCCGTAGATGGTCACGGGAATATCCATGCCGGTAAACAGCCGGTGCAGCCGCCAGAACCCGGCACGCGCGCCGTATTCATAGATGGATTCCATATTCCAGTGGCGCTGGCCGGGCCAAGGGGCGGCACCGGGAATGTCAGACAAGAACGCCTCGGACGCCGCATCGCCGTGGAGCGTACAGTTTTCACCGCCCTCTTCGTAGTTCAGCACCAGCGATATTGCGATCCTGGCGCCACCTGGCCATTTGGCATCGGGCGGAACCGGTCCATGGCCTGACATATTGCGGGGGTAACGGTTCATTTAAATTTTTTTTCCTTCGGCTGGCGCAAGATACGCATAGTTACCACGCTTGATTATCAATAAAATCAGGAAAGACTTGTCTGTTTTACCGGGTGTCGCCTTTTTACTTGCCCTGCGCCATCATGATGAACCAGTTTCGCGGCGGTCAACACCGCGTGCATGCAGAAGGATATCCGCCATGGCCGAAGGCTACCTGACGACACATGTGCTGGACACGGCCAAGGGCGTTCCGGCCGAGGGCATCGCTGTTACACTGTACCGGGTATCGGGCGACAGCCACCAAAAGATCGCGAGTGCGGTCACCAATGCAGACGGGCGGACGGACACGCCTATCTTGCCCAAAGACACGTTCAAGACCGGCACATATGAACTGATCTTTGACGCGGGTGCGTATCTTGATGCAAGCGGCACACCTGCTGAATCTCCGCGATTCTTGTCCCAGATCCCGATCCGCTTCGGCATCTCTGACCCAGAGTCGCACTACCATGTACCGCTGCTGCTGTCGCCGTTCGGTTATTCAACGTATCGGGGCAGTTGACAGGCGCGGGCGGGGGCTGAGCCCTTAGTCGCGCGCGCCGGTTCCCGCCCCAAGTCTGCTTGCCATATATTGCAAGAAATCCCAGATCGTCCCTTCAAGGTCTTCGGGTCCGAGGGGGCCGTTTGTGTAGTAACGCGTGTTTTGGGCGCGTTGAAGCGTCTCTAGTTTTTGGCGATCCTCATCGTTGAACGCCTTGCACAGATCGACATATTTTACCACTTCAGGGTCTTCGGGATCGGTTTTGAAACCTGCCACCCCCCAGCGGATCGCGACCTTATCAGCATCTGCTGGGCGCAGGCAGAGGTAGAGCGTGTAGTTCGCCGCAACTGCGATGACAAAGCTTGGGAAGATGTTGAAGAGAACCGAATTGCGTTGCTCGTCCTCTGTCATGTCCTTGTGGAAGGGGCCGCGCGGCGGAAAGTTCGGGTCGTAGTAGGACCGGTAGGCTGTCCAACGGTCCTCACCGGGAACTTTTTTGCAAAGCTGGGTCGGTGTCATCGGCTGCAGCGTCGTTGGATGGGTCGCAAACAGATGATACCCTTCCATGAAATTTTCGGTGAGGTTCTTCCAGTTGGTGTTCCAGACGGTTTCATCGGAAAACAGCAAGTTACGCTCTTCGTTGTGATAATTGTGCAAGACCGTATCAAGCTTGGCGAGCTGCGGCGCCAGCGGATCTGCTGAACCGTCGAGGTTGACGAAGATGAAATTGCTCCAGACTTCGCTTTTCATCTGCGGAAGGTTGCATTTCTTTTTGTCGAAGGCTTTCACGTCCTTCATCAATGGAGCTGTCTTCAAGGTGCCATCAATATCGTAGGTCCAGGCGTGATAGCCGCACACAAAGCTGCGTTTGTTGCCCCTGCCCTCGGCCACAAGGTTACCGCGGTGCCGGCAGACATTGGACAAGACCTGAACCGCGCCGTTGTGATCCCGTGCGACGATCAGCTGTTCGCCAACAAGTTCGGTTGTGAAATAATCGCCGTTATTGGGAACTTCGCCGATATGGCCAAGACAAATCCATTCCTTGCGAAACAGCTCGTCCTTCTCAACCTCATGAAAATGCGCTGACGTGTAAAATGCCGGCGGCATGGTGCGCGCCTGATCACGGTCGAGAGAATGGAGCAGCGTCAGTTCGGAACGCAGCGTATCGACGATGGACGTATCAGCCGTCGGCATGGCAACCCTCTTGAAGTCAATCTGTGATCACAGTTGCTATCATGACATCCGCAGGGACGCTACAGAAATATTACGCTCAAACAGTGGTTTTCTGTCTGGCGGGAGCAATCACTGCGTCATGTCGCTGCGGCTCAGCTCGGCGCTGATCAGGCACAGATGATCGCCCGGTGCCACAAGCGGGTTGCGGCGCCGCACAGCCAGAATTCCGTCTTGCGGGCAAAGCACATTGGTGGCGGGGCTGCCAAAGGCATGAAGATCATGAATGCGGCCAATCATTTGCCCTTTCACCACGTAATCGCCTGGCACCAGATCACTCTCGGCCAACCCATGGCGATCGGCGGTCACGTGAGTTGCACCCGCCCCGATATCAATGAAACGTGTCACCGGCGCTTCGGGCACAGCCGTCAAAGCATCCTGTCCTACCGCGCCAAGGGCTTTGAGCACGCGCAAGCAGCCTTCCCACCCGATCTGAAACGACGCGGGCGAAAACCGCCCCATGCCGCCGAGTTCGCAAGACAGGAACCGCACGCCTTGCCGGTAAGCGGCCGTGTCGAAATCGCCACCGCTGCCATCGAGGGGGCAGACCATGGTAAAGGGTGCGCCGAACCAGTCGGCAAGTTGCAGGTTTTGCCGGTTCATGGCCGGATCAGCACCAACCCCGAGAAACCCACAATCGACATATTCGGTCGCCGTGCCGCCTGAGTGGAAATCCAGCACAACGTCAGCAAGCGGGATCAGGTGACGGTCAATGAACCCCGCTATAGCCTTGGTCGGGCCGGCATCAGCAGCCCCCGGAAATGAGCGATTCATGTTACCGCCATCCAGCGGCGAGACCCGCGCCCGATCAAGCACGGCCGGAAGATTGAGCGCGGGCATTAGGATCAACCGGCCCGGCACGTCGTCCGGGGACAGGCCTTGCATGAGGCGGTGCACGATCACCTGACCTTCATATTCATCGCCGTGGTTTCCGGCGCTGAGCATGACCGTCGGGCCATCCCCGCCCCTGATCACGCCCACCGGCAACCGGATCGAGCTGAAAGCCAGACGGTTGTCAGAATGAGCGACGTCAATAAAGCCTGACCGTTTGCCAAGGCTGTCGAAATCCATACCCGTTCGAACCGGACCAAAACTGAGCATCTGCCGTCTCCTGCCTGTTTATGTCAGATGGGGTTTGTCACTGTCCCCCACAGTCGTCTGATCCGTGGTGCCGCCCTGATCGCGCGCGGCAATCGCCCCCGCCACTATGATCACAGCCGCGCCCAGAAGGATATTCCAGCTTAGCATTTCGCCCAGAAACAGCGTGGCAATCAACAGCCCGGACGGAATTTCAATATAGAAGAACGGCGCTAAAAAAGAAGCCTCGGCCCGGCGAAATGCATTGATCAGAAGCAGGTTGCAGATGACCGAAACCAAAGCGATGGCAACCAGTGTTGTCCCTTGGGCCGCGTAAGCCGCCCCAAGATCGCGCCACACCCAAGGCAAGAGCAAAAGCGTCCCCGACCAGAACTGCAAAAAGAGCGCCATATTCAGGTTCCAACGAACGGCAACAACGCGAGTGAGAAACAGGTAGAACCCATAAAGGCAACCGGTGGCCAGCGCGAAGAACGCGCCCGGCGCGGGGCTGAGTTGCGTTGGGTCAAGCGCCAAGACAACGCCGCCGAACCCCAACAGCAAGGCCATCAACCGGTATCGTGTCAGGCGTTCACGCAATAGCAAGGTCGCCCAGACGACGCTGACAACCGGGGCGATGGCGTAGTAGGTCATGGCCTCGGCAAAACTGATCGTCGCAAAGGCGGCAACGAAACAGCCGAAGGCCGCAATGATGATCCCGGCGCGCAGCACCTCGGTCAGAACTGCGCGCCGCTCTGGCCACACAGGCATCCCGCGCGTTCCCAGAACCAGCGTCATGACTACGGCCGACCCGAAGAACCGCGCCCAGACGACCACCAGCACCGGAACCCAACCGGCAATGGTCTTGGATAATGCGTCTGCGCCGGGAAAAAGCGCGAAAGCAAGCATCGCCATCGCTGCGGCAATCGTCTTGCTGCGGCCGCTGACCGCTGCGGGCGGCTTGGGCGGCGTTTTTACGGCCATCGCGATACCCTTAGTCCGGTCATCATGACCCCACGACGATGCTTTCCTTGCGGCGCGCCACGTAGGCTTCAAGCTGCTCTTCGGTAGCGGGGTCGATGGGCGGCTTTTCATACCTCGCAAGCAAATCCTTCCAGATCTGGTTCGCGCGTTGCGTCGCTGATTTGGCACCGTCGTCACGCCATGTTTCAAAGTTGCGCCAGTCGGACAGCATCGGCGTGTAAAACTCCGTCTGATAGCGTTCGAGCGTATGGGCCGTGCCGAAGAAATGCCCCGAGGGCCCAACCTCGGCAATCGCCTCCATGCCAATTTCCGCATCCGACAGGTCAAGCGGATCAAGGAACGCTGCCTGCATTTGCAGGATTTCTGCATCGAGGATCAGCTTTTCGAACGAACAGGTCAGCCCGCCTTCCAGCCAGCCGCCTGCATGCATCATCACATTGATATGGCCCTGAACGCAGGCCATCACCGACATGTCACTTTCGTAGGTCGCCTGCAGATCAACGCAAGGCGAGGCGGTGGTGTTCGATGACCGGATCGGCAACCGGTAGCGCCGCGCCATCTGCCCCGAGGCGATTACCGATTTCGCATATTCCGGCGTGCCAAAGGCGGGTGAGCCGGTCTTCATATCGACGTTCGAGGTGAAATGCCCGTAAAAGACCGGAGCACCACGGCAGGCCGCCTGCCCCAGCACGATCCCCGCCAGCGCCTCGGCGTTTTGCTGCACCAGGGATCCGCCGATGGTGACCGGGCTCATCGCACCGGCCAGCGTGAAGGGCGTGATATGCACCGGCTGTCCTGCGCGGGCGAATTCGATCACGGCTTCGGCCTGACCGTCATCGAAAAGCAGCGGCGAATTGGTGTTGACCCCGCCCAGAATGCCAGGACGCGCGCGCAGGCCCTGCTCGTCCGTTCCCAGCGCGATCATCGCCATTTCGATACAGTCGCGGGCGCGGGCTGCGGTGTTCATCCAGCAGGGCTGCCAGCCCTTGTCACAAAGGGTTGTCTGGGCCAGCATCATGTCGAGATGCCGGGTTTCGGGTGGCAATTCCAGTGGTTCGCACCCCGCCCCACCCTCGTGGTGGAAAATGTTGAGCGAGGCCGAAAGCTTTACGAAGTTGCGCATGTCTTCCAGCGTGCCGGCGCGGCGGCCACGATCAAGGTCGGACACGAAAGACGGACCGCAGACCGTGGCAAAAGTCAGAGAATTTCCGCCAACATAGACAGATTTGTCGGGATTGCGCGCGTGGATGGTAAAGCCTTCGGGGATGCCGGTCAGCATCTCTTCGACCATCGCCGGATCGAAGCGCACGCGGTGGCTGGCCTCATCAACATCGGCCCCTGCGGCGCGCAAAAGCTGGCGGGCCACGGCGCTGTCGACCTTCAGCCCGATGTCGCGCAGGATCATCAGGCTTTTTTCGTGGATCACCTCGACCTGATCGGCTGAGATAACCTCCATCGGCTTGAACGGGCTGCGGACCTCGCCGAAGGGGCGCTGGTGCAGGCCGGTATTACGGTTGGGGCGGGGACGTCGGGACATGGGTTCCTCCTGAGGGTTATTGGGGTGGCGGGCTCAGCCCCGGCCCGCCCCTGCCCAGGTTTCGGCGCGGATGACCCGCACCTTCCGCCCCACGATCTGCGATCCCATCTCCACCCCCATCATCAGGCGCGCATCCTTGACCCGGTCGGGTCATAAAGCGGGCGTTCGTGCATTTCGGCGGGGCAGAGTTTGCCCAGCACCTCAACCTCATATCGCCCGCCGGGCCTGAAGGCATCGGGGCGCACATAGCCAAGCGCGATATGTTTGCCCGTCACCGGCCCCCAGCCACCCGAGGACACATAACCGGCGGGTGCTCCGTCAAGGAAAATCGCCTCATCCCCCCAGATCGCGCAGTCGCCGGCCTCCACCGTCAGCGTGACTGGCCGTTCGCGCGCAGCACCATATGCCAGCACCGCTTCCCGCCCTATGAAATCACCCTTGTCCGGTTTGACGTGATGCATCATCCCGCATTCATGCGCGAAATAGTCTGACGTCAGCTCGGCCCCCCATGCGGCAAA
>JBARVN010000099.1:0-25971 GCA_049646285.1 Albidovulum sp.
GCCGGGGGCTGCCTGCCCCCGGACCCCCGGGGATATTTTTCCCAAGTGGATGCGGATATTTATCATATAAAGGCGTCCTCGAACCCGCCCTGCCCCGGTGCCGGTCGCTGGGCGCGGAAAGGTGTGAGTTCAAGCCGCTGGGCGTCGTCCAGCCCCAGATCGATATGGGTGGCGATGATAGCGGCACCGCCCTTACTCATATGCATCCGCAGGACAGAAGCGAATAAGGCAACGGATTTCGCATCGAGCGACACCGTCGGCTCATCCAAAAGCCAGAGCTTGCGCCCGGTGACCAGCAGCCGCGCAAGACCAAGTCTGCGTTTTTGACCGGCGGACAGGGCCTGCACGTCGCGGTCGCGCAGGGCCGCGAGATCCATAGCGGACAGGGCAGTTTCCCGGTCTCTTTGCCCATAGACCCGTGCCCAGAATGTCAGATTCTCATCAACGGTCAGTGTGGATTTCAGCCCATCCGCATGGCCCGCATAGGCGGCGCCGTCGGGTGGCAGATCCATGCGTCCCGCATGAGGGGGCTGTAGGCCTGCAAGCGTGCGAAGCAGTGTGGTTTTGCCAATGCCGTTCGGTCCGCGCAAAATCAGCGCGCGCCCCGCATCCAGCGTCAGCCGCAGCCCTTCGAGCACCGCGATGCCACCGCGTGCCACCGCCAAATCATGGGTTTCAACCAGTGTCATGCCACAGGGGTTAGCCGATTGGAACGCGCAGGCAAAGTGCCTTACGCGATTTATGTCACGGGCAAAAGCGCCACGGCAACCCGCCGCCCCTCAGACAAAAGAATGTTATAGGTCCGGCAGGCCGCCGGACTGTCCATCGGCTCAACCCCGATGCCTGCATCCTCAAGTGCCTTGCGCAGCGAGGCGGGGGGATGCGCGATCATGCGGCCGGTGCCGAGGATCAGCACATCGATCTGATCTTTCAGGGCCAAAAGGGGGCCCTGATCCTCGTAGCCGTCCCAGCCTTTGGCAGAGGCGGCGGTGACCAGTACCGCGCCTTTGATCACCTGACCGCCGACCCGGAAAAACCCCGGACCGTAGCCATCAATAGGCTGGGCGCTGTCATAGGCGATTTCCGTCAGCTGGATCATCCGTCACTTGCCCGAAGTTGCGAATTGGGTGCCCGCTGGCCCGTCATCCTTTTTGCTCCAGTCGCGCTTGACGCCAAGATAGAGCACAACGTTTTTCGCCACATAGACCGAAGAATAGGTGCCCACGATCACGCCCCATGTCATCGCGAAGACAAAGCCCCGGATCACATCGCCCCCGAGCGCCAGAAGCGCGATCAGCGCGATCAGCGTGGTGCCCGAGGTCATGACAGTCCGGCTTAGCGTTTCATTGACCGACAGGTTCATCACATCGCGCAGTGGCATGGTTTTATACTTGATCAGGTTTTCGCGCAGCCGGTCAAAGACCACCACAGTATCGTTGATCGAATAGCCAAGGATCGTCAGCAACGCGGCAATGATCGTGAGATCAAATTTCAGCTGAAAGAGCGCGAATATTCCGATGGTCAGTGCGATATCATGCACCAACGCTACCACTGCACCCAAGGCGAACTGCCACTCAAACCGCAGCCAGATATAGACGACGATGCCGAGCACCCCGGCCAGAACCGACAGAACCGCGGTTGTGATCAACTCGCCCGAGACCTTGGGGCCGACGGATTCCACCAACGGAAAGCTGATCGCCGGATCGATGGATTGCAGTGCCGTCTCAATCGCCGTGATACCTTCGGAGGTGATCGCCTCTTCCCCGTCCTGCGCCTGGATTTTGATCTGCGCCACATGCTGATCATCGCGGAAGGTCGGATCGAACACTTCGGTGATCGACACATCCCCAAGGTTAAGCGGTTGGAGCACATCGCGGTACGCGCCCACCGCAACGCTTTGGGTGGATTCAGTGCGGATCGTGGTGCCGCCTTTGAAATCGATGCCGAAGTTGAGGCCCATGATGAACGTCACCACAATCGCCACCACCACCAGCGCCACGGATCCCCAAAAGGTGATCAGTGCCCAGCGGAAGAAGTCGAACGATGTTTTTTCGGGGACGAGTTTAAGACGGAATGCCATCAGATATGTCCCTTATACAATGATCGTTTTGGGTCGCCGCCAGGCGAACCATGTGACAACGAAAAGACGTGTGACCCAGATTGCCGTAAAGACCGATGTGATCAGCCCCACCACAAGTGTCACCGCAAAGCCTTTGACCGGGCCGGAGCCGAGGAAGAACAGGATCAACGCGGTGATAAACGTCGTGATGTTCGCATCGATAATCGCAGACATCGCCTTTTCATAGCCAAGTTCAATGGCGCGGGCCGGGCCTTTGGCGGTTTTCAACTCTTCCCGGATCCGTTCAAACACCAGCACATTGGCGTCGACCGCCATGCCGATGGTCAGCACGATCCCGGCAATACCGGGCAGCGTCAGCGTGGCGCCAATGGCCGATAGAATCCCGAAAATCATCGCGATGTTCAGCCCAAGGGCCACCGAGGCAAAGACACCAAACAATCCATAGCTTGCAACGATGAAGGCCACAACCAGCGCCAGGCCGACGACGGCAGCAACGCGTCCGGCATCGATACTGTCTTGGCCCAGTTCTGGCCCCACGGTGCGCTCTTCGAGAAAGGTCATCTTGGCTGGCAAAGCCCCTGCCCGGAGCAAGACGGCAAGATTGGTTGATTCTTCGACCGAAAAGCTGCCGGTGATAATGCCGGACCCGCCGGAGATATGGCTTTGAATGCGCGGCGCCGAGATCACCTCATTGTCCAATACGATGGCAAAAAGCTGGCCGATATTGGCCGCGGTATAGTCACCGAACTTGCGCCCCCCTGATGGGTTGAACCGGAAGGACACTGCGGGGCGAC
This sequence comes from Albidovulum sp., assembly GCA_049646285.1. Taxonomy (GTDB): domain Bacteria; phylum Pseudomonadota; class Alphaproteobacteria; order Rhodobacterales; family Rhodobacteraceae; genus Albidovulum. Next base: position 2,875 of record JBARVN010000099.1, read on the forward strand.
CGTTCTGGTCGAAATCAGGGCGGGCATCGACAAGGTCTTCACCCGTCACCACAGGCACATCGTCGAGCGTGTAGAAAATGCCGTTCTCGTCTTGATCGATTGACGGGAAGATCACTGTGCCGGGGCCGGCGATGGCCGAGCCGTCGCTGCCACGGCCCAAAACGGCCTGAAATGTCAGCTGCGCTGTGGTGCCGATCAGATCCTTCAACTCAGACGCTGATCCGATACCCGGCACCTGAATCAAGATGCGATCTTGCCCCTGCCGCTGGATCGTGGGTTCACGGGTGCCCACCGCGTCAACACGGCGGCGGATCACTTCGAGAGATTGCTGCAACGTGCGGTCGTCAGTGGCGATGCGCTCTGCCTCGGAAAGGCGAATGACCAGCTGATTTCCTTCGGCTGAGACATCAAGCTCGCTTTGGCCCACGCCTGTAAGTGTGATGATCGGGCTGGACAGACCTTGCGCAATCTCAACTGCGCGGGGCATGGCTTCGGGTTTTTCAATCTGAATGCGCAACTCATCAGGCGCAGAGGGCGCACGGCGCACCCCCCCCAGTTCAGAGCGCGCGTCCGAAAGCGCGCGGCGCATTTCCGGCCAAAGCCCATCCATACGGGCCTTATAGACATCAGCCACCTGCACCTCAGCCAGAAGATGGGCACCGCCGCGCAGATCCAGCCCCAGATTGACCAGCGATGAGGGCAGAACCTCGGGCCAAAGGGCCCGGTCTGCGGCCTGATCGGGCGTCTCTGACCCCGAAAGCTCGATCGCAGCCATGGCATCGTTATGAAGCTCGGCGCGGGTATAGAACGCGTTCGGGAGCGCCGTCAGAAGGCCAAGGGCACATAACCCCCAGATAACGATCCGCTTCCAAAGGGGAATGTGCAGCATGTTCAGTGGCTCTGTCTTCTGTCCCAAAGGGACTTATTTGGAATTTGCAGCAGGCTCTGTCTTGGAAAGAACCGTGGCGATGGTCGCACGCACAACCCGCACCTTGACGCCGTCGGCGATCTCCAGCTCCAGCTCTCCGTCTTCCTTGACCTTGGAGACTTTGCCGATGATGCCACCTTGGGTGATCACCTGATCGCCACGGCGCAGCGCCTCGACCATGGCTTTATGCTCTTTCAGCTTCTTTTGCTGCGGGCGGATCAGCAGAAAATACATGATCGCAAAGATCAGGATCAGAAGCGCAAATTGGCCGACGGCACCAAGGCCACCAGCACCACCAGCGGCCTGAGCATAAGCGGGAGAAATGAACATGAGCGCGTCCTTTTGGTAAGTTGGGCGCGTGTCGGCCCTTGTGTCCGCGGGAACCTATAGTCGCACCCCGCGCTTTGCAAGACGGGGCCAAGTGTAAAGACGCCAATGCGGGGGCAGCGCGCCCTGGCCCGCCACCCCAGCCAAAGCCTACGCCCGCTCCCCGCCTTCTGTGAACGCGCATCGCCAAAGCCCCTTCCCAATCCGCCCGGCCACGTTAAACTCAACCCTATAACCGCCCCCTGTTTGCAACATTTCATTGCCCGAGGCCCGATTGCCCCCCACCCAGATCCCCGAACGCGGCATCACCATTCCCCTGCCCCTGACCGCGCAGGAAGGCTGGGTACTGCTGACGCTGCTCGGGCTGGCCCTTTGCTCGCTGCTTATCTGGCGCATCTTGCCCACACCCGGACCGGCTGACACGGCAGAACCGGGCTGGTTCGCAAACCTGCGCACCGCCCTTGGCCTGTCAGAATGGCCCCGCGCCGCAGCGGGCATCGGCTTTGGCTTCTGGTTGATCCTGTTTCTGGTGCTCTTTGGCGGGCTTACCATCGCGGTGGCCGAGGTGATCGCCAATCTCTTCGGCCCCGCCGGGCGCGATGTGCTGACCACCCGCCTGCCGCTTTTGACCGTCGCCACGCTGACCGCTACGCTGGGTGCCACCATCGCCCTGCCCTTCACCTTGATCAAACGCCTGCACAGCGACCGCCAGACCACCGCCACCGAGGAAGGGCTGATCACCGACCGTATCAATACCGCCGTGCTGGGGCTGGGCGCTGAAAAAACCACCAAAAAGATGCTCGACACGCCGGTTTATCAGCAAGATGCCAAAGGCAGCTGGATTAAGGACGAAAACGGCAATCCGCGCCCGGCACTGGATGCCAATGGCCAGCCGATCATCACCCGCGCGCCCCTCGACTACACCGAACCGAATATCGAGGTGCGCATCGGCGCCATTCTGTCCCTCGAACGGCTGGCACGAAAGAATCTCGATGTGCATGTGCAGATCATGCAGGTGCTGTGTGCCTATGTGCGGGAAAATGCCCCGGCCCGGGATGCGGTGAAAATCCCCGAATTTGAGATGAAAGAGGGCGAAGAGCACGGCCCGCTGGGTTCAGATTTTCATTACCGCATGAAGGCCTATCAGACCAAGCTTGGCGAAAATCTGGCCGGTATCCAGCCCCGCACCGATATCACCACCGCCCTGCAGGTCATTGGCCGCCGCAGCACCGAACAAAAGGAAACCGAGGCGCGATGGGGGGATGGCGGTGACAAGGCCGTTTTTGCCTTTGACATCCCCTGCCCTGAACCACCCACGGGTTTTGACCGCGGCGATATCGATCTTACCGACGCGATCAACGCCTATGAAATAGAACTGGAAAGATGGCAAAGCAAAATTTCCACCTATCGCGGCTACCGGCCCGACCTGCGCGCCACCAACCTGCAAAGCATCGACCTTTCCGGCCTGAATTTCAACGGCGCTGATTTCAGCAATGCGCAGATGCAGGGGGCGTTACTCGAGGGGGCGCTGATGCAGGGGGCGCAGCTCTGGGAGGCGCAGATGCAGGGGGCGCGGCTCGAGGGGGCGCTGATGCAGGGGGCGCGGCTCGAGGGGGCGCAGATGCAGGGGGCGCAGCTCTGGGAGGCGCAGATGCAGGGGGCGCAGCTCTGGGGGGCGCAGATGCAGGGGGCGTGGCTCGGGCGGGCGCGGATGGATGAAAACACCTCTCTCAAAACGGCTACTCTTCGAGGTGCCGTTTTGAGAGAGGTGGACCTGACCAGTGTCGCCCTTTCCCCCGATCAAATCAATTCAACCTTTGGGGATGCCTCGGTGATCCTGCCCGGCGGCAAGGGCCCCGACAGCGATGACTGGCCGGGCCACTGGCCAAAAGAAGTGCTGGATAGCGAAGAGTTCTACGAAAAATACCATGCCTGGCTAAAAACCCTTGCACCCGCGACCGTGAAAGCCCCGTAAAAAACCAACCTCAGCCACCCGCTGCCAATTCAGTTCCCTTTCCCGGCCCGATCGGGCATATCTGCCCCAGATCGACCTGATGAGGCCCCCATGCACGATATCCGCGCCATCCGCGACAATCCCGCCAGCTTTGACGCCGCCCTGAAACAACGCGCCCTGCCCGCCATGGCCGCCGAAATCCTCGCCCTCGATGAGGCGCGGCGCGGTAAAATTCTTGCCTCCGAAACCGCTCAGGCCGCCCAGAACGCCGCCTCCAAAGAGGTCGGCGCCGCGAAAGCCGCCGGAAACGACGCCGAATTCGACCGCCTGCGCGCCCTCGTCGCCGACAAGAAGGCCGAAATCGCCCGTCTCACCGAAGAGGCCGGTGCCGAGGATCAAAAACTCCGCGATCTTCTGATGGGCATCCCCAACCTGCCCTTCGACGGCGTCCCCGACGGCAAAGATGAGGCCGACAATGTCGAAATCCGGCGCTGGGGCAACCCACGCAGCTTCGACTTCCAGCCCGTTGAACATTTTGAGATTGCGGGCGCAAAACCCGGCATGGATTTTGAAACCGCCGCCAAACTTTCCGGTGCGCGCTTTGTGGTGCTCAAAAGCGGCATCGCCCGACTTCACCGGGCATTGGCGCAATTCATGCTGGATCTGCACACCACCGAACATGGGTTGATGGAGATGATCACACCCGTGCTGGTCCGTGATGAGGCGATGTATGGCACCAACCAATTGCCCAAGTTTGCCGAAGACAGCTATCAGACCACCAATGGCTGGTGGCTGATCCCGACCTCGGAAGTGACGCTGACCAACACGGTTGCCGGTGACATTCTGGATGAGGCCGCGCTGCCGATCCGTATGACCGCCCACACCCAATGCTTCCGGTCCGAAGCAGGATCGGCAGGCAAAGACACCTCGGGCATGCTCCGCCAGCACCAGTTCGAGAAGGTCGAAATGGTGTCAGTCACCACGCCCGAGACCAGCCTGGCCGAACATGAGCGCATGACCAGATGCGCCGAGACGGTGTTGGAACGACTTGGCCTGCCCTACCGCACCGTCGTGCTGTGCACCGGCGATATGGGCTTTGGCGCGCGCAAGACCCATGACATCGAGGTCTGGCTTCCCGGTCAGAATGCCTACCGCGAAATCAGCTCGGTCTCGGTCTGCGGTGACTTTCAGGCGCGCCGGATGAATGCGCGTTACCGCCCTGCGGGCGGCAAACCGGATTTTGTGCATACGCTGAACGGTTCCGGCCTTGCCGTCGGGCGCTGCCTGATCGCCGTGTTGGAAAACGGCCAGCAGGCAGACGGAACGGTTACGCTGCCCGAAGCGCTGCACCCGTGGCTTGGGGGTAAGACAATACTGGCTTCTGACGGCACGCTCGCCTGATCACCCGGGAACAGTCGTTGAGTGATCGCTGATACGTCACGAAATGTCAGGCGGCTTGCCGCCCGTAATCCGGCGCAACAGGTCGGTCGCCGCGTCGGGGTCGGCCTGAGCGGCAAGAAATAACGATTTGGAACCCAGATCGCCAAGGTCTTTTTGAAGGAACTGAAAGACATCAACATCGGCCAGCCGTGTCGCCGCATCCCTTTGCATACGTTTTTGGCTTTTGTCACGGCCCGGCTTGTCGGGGAATTTCAGAGGGTTCTTCTGGTGGTCGGCCTGCCAAGCTGCTTCGAGTCCGGCTGCATCCGCAATCAGCTCCGCGCTTTTTGACCGGGCCAGAGCGATCTGCACATCGTAGCGGGAAACCTCACAGAATAGTCGAACAGCTTCAACAACATGACGCCGAACCAATGCCTCGCGTGCCGAGCTTGGCTTTTCAAGTGCAAGGTCCTGGAGGATTTCCCGGTGTTGCTTTTCACAATCCGCATACGGCAGCCCCGTCAGCATTGCCCGCACTTGATTGGCTACCAAAAGTCAAACAGTTCGCCAATTGCCTTGGCACGGTCCCGTGACGATTGTTCTTGGGCAATAGGTTGGATGCCCCAGATTGGCCACAGATCAGCAAAATCGATCTAGCAACTACAGGGACCAACACAATGAAAAATATTCTTATTTCGACCGCTACAGCTGCTCTATTGGCCGCTACGGTATTGACACCTGCACATGGCGAAACCGACACGATGCTCGAGCAGAAGATCAGTGATGATCAGCCAGAAATACCAGGTTGAGGTCAAGATGGACCTTCCGCAATTCCGTGTCGATGACGTTAAAGCGACACTGGGTGCCTATGAGGGGCGGGCCAACACCTTGTCGGAGCGCGCAGAACAACTGGCGGCGGCACAAACGGCAGAAATCTCAGAAGTTGTGCAGGCCGATCTGAGCGACAAGCGTTCGGCAGTTTCAGTCCAGTTCGATGGTGCCATCGCCGCACTGAACAAGGCAATCACGGATGTTAAGGCGCATGGCGCAAACCCAGAAGAAATCCAGTCAGTGGATGGGGTCGTGAATCTCATAGCCGAGCTTGACAAGCTACGCGCAAAGAAGGCCAAAGCGTTGGCAGCGATCGACAGCCACATGCAACAACTGGCGGTATCCTGACCGTTCCTCCCATGAAACAAAAAGGGGCGCTTTACAGCGCCCCTTTTATACGGGCTTAGCGCAATCATGCGTGGATACGGGGCTATTTCTGGACATCAGAGCTACTTTTTCACCGGATTTCCCACATGCTTGCGCAAGCGCGATGGCGTGTGGAATTTCTTATCTTTGAACGGGTTTTTGTCGCCCTGATCGCGGAAAGTCAGGCGTATCGGCGTGCCGGGCATATCAAAGTCCGTGCGCAAGCCGTTGACAAGATAGCGAGAATAGCTTTCGGGCAACTTATCTGCACCGTTGCACATCACTACAAATGCCGGAGGCCGGGTTTTCACTTGCGTCATGTAACGCAGCTTGATGCGGCGTCCGCCCGGAGCCGGGGGCGGATGCGCCTCGGACATCGACCCGAGCCATTGGTTAAGCCGCGCCGTGGTGATCCGGCGGTTCCACACATCATAGGCCTTCATGATCGCCTGATGCAGCCGGTCCAGCCCCTTGCCGGTCTTGGCCGACACTGTGACCATCGGTGCGCCGCGAAGCTGCGGCAAGAGGCGTTCGAACGCCTCACGCAGCTCTTTCAGCTTTTCGGTTTTCTCGCCCTCAAGATCCCACTTATTCGCCGCCAGAACCACGGCCCGCCCTTCGGTTTCAGCGAAATCGGCGATGCGCAGATCTTGCTGTTCAAAGGGGATGGCCACATCGATCAGAACTACCACAACCTCGGCAAACCGCACCGCGCGCAGCCCGTCAGAGACGGAAAGTTTTTCCAGCTTATCGGTGATCCGGGCCTTTTTACGCATGCCCGCGGTATCAAAGATCCGCATCGGCGTATCCATGAAATCAGCCGAGACCGAGATGGCGTCGCGGGTGATACCCGCCTCAGGACCGGTCAACAGCCGTTCTTGGCCGATGATCTTGTTGATCAGCGTTGATTTTCCCGCGTTGGGGCGACCGATGACGGCGATTTGCAGCGGCTTGTCGCGGGTGGGCTGGCGCGGACCGTCATCTTCGCCCTCAACCACATCGACATCAACCTCAGGCGCATCTGCGGCGGCGCGGGCCTCAAACGCTGCGGTGATGGGGCGAAGCATGTGGTAAAGCTCATCCATCCCCTCGCCGTGTTCCGCCGACAGCCGCAGCGGCTCTCCCAGCCCCAATGACCATGCATCCAGCACGCCGGCATCGGCGGCCTTGCCTTCGGCTTTGTTGGCGGCAAGAATCACATGGGCGCTTTTCTTGCGCAAAATCTCTGCGAAAACCTGATCTTGCGCGGTGACGCCTTCGCGCCCGTCAATCACAAATAGGCATATATCGGCCATCTCGACCGCGCGTTCGGTCAGACGGCGCATGCGCCCTTGCAGACTGTCATCGGTGACGTCCTCAAGCCCGGCGCTGTCAATCACAGTAAAACGCAGATCGCCCAGCCGCGCTTCGCCTTCGCGCAAATCGCGCGTCACGCCCGGCTGGTTATCCACCAGCGCCAGCTTGCGGCCAACAAGCCGGTTGAACAGCGTCGACTTCCCAACATTGGGACGCCCGACAATAGCGAGTGTAAAGCTCATGAGCCTGATCCTAAAGGGCCGAAGCAGCCCTCTTACACGGGCTTTGGCCTAGCGGAAAGCCCGAAGCTTGCCATCTTTGGTCACAACGTAAAGAACGCCCTGCGCCACCACCGGTGCCGAGGCCGCGCCATCCCCCATCTCAACCGTGCTGATCAGCGCGCCAGAGGCCGGGTCAAAACTGCGGATCAGCCCGTCGGAGGAGGCAAGCACCAGACGACCGCCCGCCAGAACCGGCCCGTAATGGGCATAGATCGCACGCCGCTTTTTGTCTTTGTCCTTGGTGAAATAGGGCATGTCGATGCGCCAGATTTCAGCCCCGTCGCCTGCGTTCATCCGCATCAACTGATCTTCGTCGTTCACGAAAAAGACTGCACCACCTGCCACCACAACCGGGCTCATTGCCCCGTCGCGCACCGTCCATACTGTCAGGCCCGTATCCGCATTCACCGCTGAAAGCCGCCCGGCCGATGTGCCGGCATAGACCACGCCGTCAGCAATCACCGGATCACCCGTCAGATCTGCAAGCGATGCATAGGCCCGGCCACGGCGCTGGCCCGCAACATAAGCCCCCCAAAGCCCGATGCCGCTGTCTTTCGCAACCGAAATCAGCTGCCCAGATGAGAACGGAAAGACGACTTGGCGGGCATCAACTGCGGGGGCCGCCACCCCCATCACGCCAGAGGTTGATGGTGTGCCCGGCAAAACGAACTCTACCTTGCCATCGCTGGCACGCACCGCCCAGGCAGATGCATCGCGCGCCACAACATAGACACGCCCGTCCGATACCGCAGGTGCACCGCCCACGGCTGCGTCAAAGCGCTGCCGCCAGACAACGGCACCCGATGCCGGATCAAGTGCGACCAACTCACCAAAGCCGGTGGTGGCGAAAACCCGGCCTTCGCCAAAGGCCAACCCGCCGCCCGAGGCATCGCCTGCGCGGTCCGATGAGGGTGTCAGGTCAACCTGCCAAATCGCGGCACCATTGGTCCCGGTTGCCGTAACGGTGGCTTCGGCGTCCATCGTGAAGATCCGCCCGCCTGCCACCACAGGATCGGCGCTGATGCGGTTCTTGCGCCCGTCACCGGCACCGATCGGCGCGGCCCAGACCGGTGTGAGCGATGCTGCCAGCGCCACATGCCCGGCCCGGTGGCCGGCATTGCCAGCCCGGTGCGTCCAGTCGGCATTTGTAACTGCACCCGGCAGGGCGATGGGCGTCGCCTGCGCGCCCGCCGTGTCCGTAGCGATTGACGCGCCGCGCACATCCTCACGTTCGCCGTCCAGTATCAGCTCTCCGTCAGTGCATCCTGCGATGAATGCCAGAATGGCCAGAGCCCCAATAGGTTGGAAAATCTTCACCTTGCCTGCCCCTTTATTCGTTGCCGTCCCGACCGTGCCAACACCCATCTGCCAGATCACGCGGCGTCCGGATCACCACCCAGCATAACAATCAACTGTGTCACGCGCCGACGCAAGCCCGCGGTTGCGTCAGGCTCTTGCAAAAGTTGGCGCAACAGGGTCAAGGCCTCGTCCGGCTTGGCCGCCCCGACTAGCGCCAGTGCTTGCTGCTCCATCGCCAAGACGCGGTAGGGTGCGCCCGGACGGGCAAGATCGGCCAATGCCAGATCACGCGCCTCTGGTGGCATGGCATCTCCTGCAAGGATCAGCGCTTTCAGCTGTGCCAACTGCCGAAGCGGTTCGGCAACGGATGCGTCTGTGGCAAGCGTTTCAAGCCGCGCGCGCGCGCCGTCGCGGTCTCCGCCGCGCAGCGCTTCATCCGCGGCCAGAAATCCAACCACAGCGTCGCGGCCACTATCGGCGCCTGCAAGTGCTTCCAACCCTGCAACGCGTGCTGCTGGATCATCGCTTTCCAGCGCCCCCAAAACCGCGTCCCCAAAGGCACGGGCATCTGCCGTAGCGCTGGCCTTTTGCCATTCATTCCACGCCGCACCGCCCACAATCGAAACAACAATAAGGATGCCAATCCAGCCATATTTGCGCATCTGCTTGAACAAGCGATCGCGGCGAACCTCTTCGGTCACTTCATCAATGAAACTGTCGGTCTCGCTCACGTATCTGCTCCCACCGTTCGGATCCAAGACGGATCCGTTGTTCGGCCTGTCTTACACGCAAGCCCGCGCCCTTGCCAAGCCCGTGGCGGTCTCAGTGCGGCAGCGTCCTGCGGAACCGCGCATCCGCCGGAAGATCCGTAACCTCGTCCGGTCCGTCGCCAGGAATTTTGGAGCGCGGTATCCGCTCGCCTTCATCCGGCTCCTCGGCCGACTGACGCGCCCACATAGCGGCATAGCGTCCGCCCTTGGCCAGCAATTGCTCATGCTTGCCCTCTTCAACCACCTCGCCCTGTTCCAGCACCACAATCCGGTCGGCATCCGAAATGGTCGACAGGCGGTGCGCTATGGTGATCACGGTGCGCCCCTCGCCCATCGCCTTCAGACTGTCTTGAATGTCGCGTTCGGTCTGGGTGTCGAGTGCCGATGTCGCCTCATCCAGCAGCAGAATCGGCGGGTTCTTCAGCAATGTGCGGGCGATGCCTACGCGCTGCTTTTCACCGCCCGACAATTTCAAGCCGCGCTCACCCACCTTGGTTTCATAGCCTTCAGGCAGCGAAAGTATGAAATCGTGGATTTTGGCGGCGCGCGCGGCGGCGATCAGCTCATCTTCGCTGGCATCCGGGCGGCCATAAGCGATGTTGTAGTGGATGGTATCGTTGAACAAAACCGTGTCTTGGGGAACCACACCGATCTGGGCATGCAAGCTGGTTTGCGTGATGTCGCGCAGGTCCTGCCCGTCAATCCTAAAACTGCCGCCCGTCACATCGTAAAAGCGAAACAGCAACCGGCCAATGGTGGATTTTCCCGAACCGGAGGGGCCAACGATCGCCACGGTTTCACCCGCACCGATCTTGAGGCTGACGCCCTTCAATATCTGCCGGTCGCTCTCATAGTCAAAGCGGACATTGTCCAGCTCGACCGCGCCGCCGCGCACCTCAAGTGGTTTTGCACCCGGCTTGTCAGTGACTTCGGCGGGCTGATCGAGCAGATCAAACATCTGGCCCATATCCACAAGTGCCTGACGGATTTCGCGGTAGACGGTACCAAGGAAGTTCAGCGGCAAGGTAATCTGGATCATATAGGCGTTCACCATGACGAAATCACCCACCGTCAGCACACCCGCCTGCACCCCGTAGGCCGCCATCACCATCACGGTAACCAGCCCCGAAGTGATAATCAGCGCCTGACCGAAATTCAGAGCCGACAATGACAGGCCAGTCTTGATCGCAGCCACTTCATAGCCGCGCATCGCATCATCATAGCGGCCAGCTTCGCGCGCTTCGGCTCCGAAATATTTGACGGTTTCGAAATTCAAAAGACTGTCCACCGCCTTTTGGTTCGCGTCGGTATCTTGCTCATTCATCTCACGCCGGATCTTGACCCGCAGCTCCGTCACCTTGAACGTATAGGTGATGTATATGGCGATTGTGACCATCACCACGGCCGCGTAGCGCCAGTCAAAGAGCACCGCGAAAATCACCGTGACCATGCTCAGCTCAAGAATAAGCGGCCCAACCGACAAAAGCATAAAGCGCAACAGGAATTCGACACCCTTCACCCCGCGCTCGATCACCCGGCTGAGACCTCCGGTTTTTCGCGTGATGTGGTAGCGCATGGACAGGCGGTGAATATGCGTGAAGGTTTCCAAGGCCAGCTTGCGCAAGGCCCGCTGACCCACACGCACAAAAATCACATCGCGCAACTCGTTAAAGCCGATGGAGCCAACACGGGCCACGCCGTAGGCAATGGTCAGGCCGATGGCGCCGTAAGCCAACAGCATCGCGTCGCCCCGTGTTTCACCCCCCAGCGAATCTACGGCCGCCTTGTAAAGGAACGGCGTGAAGACAGACACAACCTTGGCCAAAGCCAAGGCAATCATCGACAGCACCACCCGGCGGCGGACCCAAAATGCATCGGCAGGCCACAGATAAGGGGCGACACGGCGCAGAGTGCGGATTCCGCTTTGCCGCTCGGATTGGGTCGGACTGTTCTGATCCATGATGATCCGCCTTTTGCCCGTTGCGGGCCTTATATGCATTTCCTGCGCTTGATCGCTGAAAGCGTTGCGGTTATCAAGACTCTAATTTCAATACTTCATGAGAAGTTGAATTATGGAACAGGCACAAGCCCTCACCGCCCTGTCGGCATTGGCGCACGAAACCCGGCTGCAATTGGTGCGCCTGCTGATACCCAACGGCGACGGCGGTGTTTCGGCGGGTGATTTGGCACGACAACTCGACATTTCAGCGTCGCGCCTGTCGTTTCATCTGGCGGCATTGGAACAAGCGCGGCTGATCCGGTCGCGCCGCGCGTCGCGCCATGTGTTTTATGCGGCCGAGACAAAGGGCATCGGCGAACTCTTTGGCTATCTGCTAAACGATTGCTGTGCCGCGCATCCCGAGGTGCACGAATGCTGCATTCCCCGCACAAAGGCGCAGGCCAAGACTACGTGATCAGAGCGCCAAAATATGCGGAATATACGCCGAACGCACCCACGATAATCAGGCTCAGGGCCCAGACAAGATCGAGGTTGAACCAGGTTTTCGACAGAAACTTCAAGCCAAGCCAACGGTAGATAAAGATCGCAATAAGCCCACCGGCAACCGTCATGGACAATGTGTGTACCATGGCCACACCGAAGGCGGTCAAAACATTGCTGCTCATCAGGGCCTGTGCTGCTTGATGTCCGGTATCATCGGCACCTATCGCGCAAATACCGAGATAGATCGGGACAAGCATCAACCCCGCGCCATGGGCCATTGCTGCCAGAAAAGACCATAGCGCAAGGCGCGCGGGATGTATTCTTGCCAGAAATCTCGGGTGCCTGCGATTGATCAGCAGGTAGACCCCCATCGCAATCACCAAAAAACCAGCACCAATCCGGATCTCGACCTCCCACTGGACGAGCGCGATCATCATTGAAAACGGCAGCAGAATTCCGATCATCGCCAGAAAGTGCCCGGCCGCCAGCATCGCCAGCGCTTTGGGCATGGCTTTGGGGTTGCGCTCCATCAACGCGGCAGAAACCGCGAGCGGCCAGCCCATACCCGGATTGATCCCGTGGTAAAGCCCAGAAAAAATGACGGCCCCCCAAAGGGCCGTCACCGATGTCAGGTCTGAAATCATCTATACGGACGGGTAGCAGAAACTGTCTGTCGAACAATCCCCGCCCTCAAGCCGTATCTGGTGTGCCCTAAGGCCTTTGGGGAAGTCGATGTAGAAATCGCGGTCGAGCGTCAGCCCGCCGTTTTCACCGACATGCGCCATCACCATCTGCCCGCCTTCGTCATTCGGGTAGAACTGGTCATCCCATGTCGAATAAAGCGAATTGGTCCAGTAGACGCGTTTACCGTCACGGCTGATTTCCACCATCTGCGGCCCAAAAGCGAATTCCTTGCCGTTAGGGTGCTTATGGTTGGCCACAATGCCACCCAGATCAACCTTGCCTGCCAGAACCGGCTTCATCGGGTCGGACACATCGTATTGATGCATCTCGCCAAGCCCCCAGCAGGCCACGTAAAGATATTTATCATCAAGGCTAAGGTCGATATCAGTGACCAGCGGAGGAACCGCACCAAAACCCTTAAGCAACGGCGGCAGGTCGTCAGGATCGGCAGGCACCGGATCAATGGTAATGGTTTTCTTGGACTGCCACTTGCCGTCATCGTCACGCCACCACGTAAAGATCGCGCCTTGCAGGTTGGTTGTATCCACCACGACACCGCAGAACCCGTAGGACTTGGTGGGATCATGCGCAGGACGGATTTCAAGCGCCATCTGATGGTTTTCGCCGAAGTCCATGGTCTGGATATTCTTGCGCGCCCGCAGGTCCCAAAAATGGATCGAATGACCATATTTGTTAGACAACAGATCATCGGGCACAATGCCGTTTTCAAACTGCGGCGGCAGGCCCCATTCGGAACTGACCATGTAATCTTGCGGCAGGTTCCACCAAAAATCATAGTGTTTGTCTTGCTTGCCGCGATCCATTTCATATTGGCCGATGATCTCGAAGGTTTCGCAATCCATGATGAATATGCCCGGAGGGCCATCGGTGCCGTCCTTGCCACCACCGCCAAGACACGAGACATAAATGCCTTCTGGTCCGCAATGGATTGTGTGGGGCCGCGAATATCCTGTCTTGGCAAACAGCTCTTCTGGCTCGATCGTCTTGTGAATATGCGCCTTGAGCGGATCCTTTACGTCGATGACATAGATGCGCGATGACCGGATGCCCGGCACGATCAGATAGCGACGTTCAAGGAAGGCATGACCCGACAGGGGCGACAGCGAAGAAGAACACGCGTTCCAGCCAAAATGGTGAAACTCATCGCCTTTGTTCGGCACAATCACTTGATGCACAATCTGTCCGTAAGTGTCAGACCCCGGCTTCAAGTCGACGACGGCAATACCATCGGATTGCGAGCCATCGGGGCTGAGCATCACGGTGAAGGCATAGTTTTCCACCGGTGCCTGCATCGCGAGCTTGGGTGATGCGTGGAATGTTGGATCAGGTCTAAGGTTCATCTCTATTCTCCCTATTTTGAATGAATGCCCACTTCGGGGTCTGGTGTTTGGCCTCAATGGCTGGTGTATGAGTGGCGCGCTACACGTCTGCGACGTTGCACAGCTGGATTGCCCCGCTAATCTTTCGTGACAGACCGGTCAGGTCTTGACCAATCTCATCACGGCGTTCCGTCCCGAACCGTCTGATGGGCCCGACCGCCCCAACGCTGAAAGTTGCGCCGATATTGCCGATTGAGATCGGGGCCGCGACGCTTGCGATACCCAGGTCAATCTCTTGATCACATTCGGCAAAACCACGTTTTACGATCGCTACAAATTCAGCGCGCAATGCGCTTGCCGTTATCTTGGTGTGTTCGGTGTACTGGCTCATACTCCCTGACAAGATAGCGTCTTGAAACTCCGGCTCTGCAAAGGCGGCAATGGCTTTGGAACAAGAACAGGCGTGCATCGGGCGCACGCCCAAGCCTGGGTGAATGAACGCACGACCAGGGTCATCGGGCGTCTCAACATGGATGATTTCAACTTTGCTGTCGCGAAATCGCGCTAGAAAAACCGTTTCATTGAATGTCGATGCGGCCGCTCTGAGAAGTGGCGCGGCGCAGCGGCGTACATCTATGTCGGATTTGCCCAAAAGCGCGATCCGGATCATTCGTTCGCCGATAACGTATCTTCCGTCTTCGGCCGGCTGATCCAAGAGCTTTTGGTCGGTCAGCGTCTGGATCAACCGATAACATGTGGGTTTCGGCAGCCCTGACGCTTTTTGGATCTTGGCAACCGAAACCGGCCGCCCCGCAACGGCTACGATCTCCAAAAGTGCGATCAGGCGCTCCAAATGCATATTGACGTGTATCTCTCATTTTGTGAGACTGTATATTGAATAATGAGACATTTAGAATTTTACGCAAGCCAAATCTGACTGGAGAAGTTGAATGCGCACCAAAGCCGCCGTTGCCGTGGAGCCGGGCAAACCGCTCGTCATCATGGAAGTGAACCTTGAAGGCCCTCGCAAGGGCGAAGTTCTGGTCGAGATCAAGGCCACCGGGCTTTGCCATACGGATGAATTCACCCGCTCCGGCGCGGATCCTGAGGGGATTTTCCCGGCGATCCTCGGCCATGAAGGCGCAGGCGTCGTGATCGAGGTCGGCGAAGGGGTTACGTCGCTGAAGGTTGGCGATCATGTCATCCCGCTTTACACGCCAGAATGCCGCGAATGCGAATATTGCCTGAACCCCAAGACCAACCTTTGCCAGTCGATCCGCTCGACGCAGGGCCAAGGCCTGTTGCCTGACGGTTCGACACGGTTCTCGATGTTGGATGGCACGCCAATACATCACTACATGGGCTGTTCGACCTTCGCCAACCACACGGTTGTGCCAGAGATTGCGCTGGCCAAAGTGCGCAAAGACGCGCCGTTTGACAAAATCTGCTACATCGGTTGCGGCGTGACCACCGGCATCGGCGCTGTGATCAACACCGCCAAGGTCGAAATTGGCAGCCGCGCGATTGTCTTTGGTCTGGGCGGTATTGGCCTGAACGTCATCCAGGGGCTGCGGCTTGCCGGCGCGGATCAGATTGTCGGCGTGGATCTTAACGAAGGCAAGATCGAGATGGCCACGCATTTCGGCATGACCGATTTTGTGAATCCCGCCAAGGTGGAGGGCGATCTGGTCGCACATCTGGTCGAATTGACCAAGGGGGGCGCTGACTACACCTTTGACGCCACAGGCAACGTGAACGTCATGCGCACGGCCCTTGAGGCAGCGCATAAAGGCTGGGGCGAAAGCATCATCATCGGCGTGGCACCGGCAGGCGCTGAAATCTCGACCCGGCCGTTCCAACTGGTCACCGGGCGCAGCTGGCGCGGCACCGCGTTTGGCGGCGCATCGGGGCGAACGGACGTTCCCAAAATCGTGGATTGGTACATGGACGGCAAAATCGAGATCGACCCGATGATCACGCATCAGTTGACTTTGGATGAGATAAACCACGGGTTCGATCTTATGCACGAAGGCAAGTCCATCCGCGCAGTTGTGGTCTACTAAAGCGTTTCGCGTTTGGCAGCTATAGGCCGCGCCCGCTTTTTGGCGGGCCCGGTCCTGGATGTCCCTCGACGGCCAGCAGTGACAGCCACAAGGCGCTGAAAGGTAGCGCACTCCATATGGGTAGGTGCTGGGCAAACAGCAACGTGTCGTATGATGTCACGCATTGCCTTCAACTCGACAATTTTCCTGCCCAACTCATCTGCCTTTTGATGTAGCGTTTTACGCGACAATTCCGGCAATCCGTCGCGCCCAAACATACCCGATATCTCATCGAGTTTGAAACCTGCAGCCGTGCCCATTGGGATCAACGTGAGTTGCATCACGGTCTCAGGCGCATACTGCCGCCGGAGACCATTGCGGCACACTGACGATATCAAATGCCTGCGTTGCGGCGGCGATGATGGCCACATGTTCGTTGGGCCGTTTTATCTGAACCTTGCGCTAGGGCTTGGCACAACGAAAATCGGCCTTGTTATGGCAGTCGGGCCGATGATCTTCATCTTCAGCGGCACCCTTCTGGCCGACTGGTCGATATGTGGGGCGCGCAACGTGTCATCTTTGCCGGGCTGGACGCAATGGCGACCGGCACAGCTGCGCTGGCTTTTTTATCGGCGGTTTGGGGGCTTTCGGGCTATTTGATTGCAATCGCAATCCTGACACCGGGGTACCAACTGTTTCAGGCCGCGAACAACACGGCTGTCATGGCCAGTGTTCCCGCAGATCAGCGCGAGGCCTTTTCAGGGATTCTGGCCCTGTCGCGAAATCTCGGCCTGGTTATGGGCGCAGTAGGTTTGGGGGCCATATTCGCCTATGGCACAAGAATGACTGCGCTGGACGAGACTGACCCGGTCTCGGTACAATGCGGGCTGCAGATGACATTTTCTCTGGCAGCCATCATGTTGATTGCCGGAATTTATCTAGTGCGCACCCGCCGCCAAACATGTCCCGTGCCAATACGCGCGCGAAGCCTGACGTCAGATGCTTCAGGCGACGGGTCCGGGCGCCGCTACGATTGGCCGATCAGACAGGCTGCATGCCCCATCACTGCGGGACGGAAAATATTTGGCCCGGATAAATCAGATCCGGATCACGGATCTGGTTTTTGTTGGCCTCGTAGACCTTAACATATTCAATGCCGTCACCGTAATTTTCACGCGCGATGCGCCACAGGGTAAAGCCGGGTTGGACGGTCACCACCGAAACACGCAAAGGCGCGGGTGCGGCTGGCGCAGATGCTGCCACAGGCGCTGGCTGCGCAGAGGCGTCTGAAGCCGGCTCAACTGTCGGCACCGAGGCCGCATCAACCGCCTGACCATCCGTGTTTTCTGCGCCATCATCGGTCGCAGCGACCACCGCTTCAACCGCAGGCTCGGCCACAGTGGGCGTCGCCTCTTGCGCATCGGGGGTTTGCGCAGACGTGGCTGCTGCTACGATGCCCGGATCCTCACGTAGGAATGGCGTCTCGAACCGGGCGGTCACCTTACCGGTCTTATCCACCTGATCCACCCGCATCGTGTAGATGCCCGGCTCAATCCCGCCAATCCGCATCGCCCAGTCGCCGGTGTCAGACATCGGCACAATCGCGGTTTGCCGATTGTTAAGGTAAAGCCTTGCGAAATGTTCGGGCGACCCGCGGCCGGAAATTTCCACTTCGCCGTCTGCGCTGTAGCCAACCGTATCGATCACAATGCCCTCAACCGGTTCGGACGCTTGACGGCGCACACCTTGTGCATCGACGATCAGAACTTCGGGGGCACTCGGCGCTTCAGCCACAACAACCGGTTCAGCGGCTTTGGCCGGTGCGCCCGCACCTTCTTCGACATCACTGCTATCAATGCTGACATCTTGCTCTGCGGTCGAGATTTCCGGCGCGGCAGGCGCCGCGTCTGCGACAACCACCGGCGCGTCGAAAGGGGCGACAATCACGGTTTCTTCAGCGCGTGACACAGTGCCATCAGGAGCGGTTGTCATTAGTGTAAGCACGCGCGGCTCGGCACTTGGGTTCAAAGCGAAAAAGGCTACAAAATCACCCGCCGAATTCGCCTGCGCGCGCGACGCGTCCTGGCCATCAACCTGTATCAGCACCTCAGCGGCTGGCTCTGCCTTGCCGGCGACCAGAACCGATCCGGTTGCATCGACCCTGACAGTATCGAAGGTGGGGGCGGCTGCCATCGGTGCTTCGATTGCGTCCGGCTCGGCTGCAGTCGTTTCAACGTCCGCCTCATCAACCGGCAGTGCCGCGTCCGCCTCGGCGGTTTCCTCAGGGGCGCCCACGACACTTGTATCATCAGGCGCTGAAGCCACAGCGGGCGTCTCGTCGGGTGCATCCGTTACAAGCGATGGCTCTGCAACACCCTGATCGGTGCTGGTATCATCGCTGTTTTCAACCGCATCTTCGGCGGGCACCGTGTCAGGTGCCCCTGCGTCGGTTGCGACAGTGGCCGTCTCTGTCTCTTCGCCCGGCTGCAAGGCAGGCTCGGTCACTTCGGTCTGTGGCGTTTCCGGCTCAGACGGCGTCGGAAACCCATAAAGCCACACCAATGCCGCAAACACCCCACCGACCGCGGCACCTGCCACCAGCATCATCGCGCCGTGGTTTGCGCCCGGCTCTGCCTTCTTGTTCGTCATGAATGTCCCCCGAGATGCCCTTCGATAAGGGCGCGCTTGAGCGACCATAGCAACGCGGGTATCAGGGGTAAAGAAACCCTTTGCGAGATGTGTCATGAATGCCCACTTGAAATCAGTTTGCGTCTATTGCGGCTCTCGTATGGGCGCACGGCCCGCTTATGGTGAGGCGGCGCGCGCGACCGGTGCATTGCTGGCGGCGCGAGGCTGGCGTCTGGTTTACGGTGCGGGTGATATCGGGTTGATGGGCGAAGTTGCGCGGGCGGCACAAGCAGCCGGGGGCGCAACGTTTGGCGTCATCCCCACGCATCTTTTGACCCACGAAGTCGCCAAGCGCGATCTGACCAGCCTTGTCATCACCGAAACCATGCATGAGCGTAAAAAGGTGATGTTCATGAACGCGGATGCCATCGTGGTTCTGCCCGGCGGTGGCGGGTCATTGGATGAATTCTTTGAGGTCCTGACATGGCGCCAGCTTGGGCTTCATGAAAAGCCGATCATACTTTTCAACGTCGAAGGCTATTGGAACCCGCTTCTGGCGCTGGTCGATGGGGTCATCACGGAAGGCTTTGCAGCACCCAGCTTGCGTGATTTTATCGACGTCGCTGACAGCGTCGAAGTCATGGAAGCCATACTTCGAACCCATCTCGGCTGATTTAAGCCTTCTATTGAAAGATCCGCTGCGCTCTTTTGCGGGGGCCGGAAAAAGCATCAGCCTGCCACCGGGACGGCTTTTTGGCGCTGCTGGCGCAGGGCCGAGGCAGAATAAAGCACCAGCGCCACCCAGATCAGCGGGAACGAGATCAGATGCCAGAAGGTCACCGGCTCTCCGAAAATCAATGCGGCGGCAATGAATTGCAAGGTTGGGTTAAGGTATTGCACCAACCCAACCGTTGCCATTCGCACGCGTTTGGTTGCATACGAAAACAGCATCAACGGGCCGCCGGTGATGATGCCGGAAAAAGCAAGCATGGCCGTGTCATGCAGATTGGCGCCAAATGCGCCGCCCGTGGCGCTCAGATGCCCGCTATGCACCGCCCAAAGACCTGCCAAAGCGAAGGGGGCCAGTATCACGACCTCCCCCGCCACCGACAACACCGGCCCCGCTTCAATCCGGCGCTTCAGCAGACCATATGCTCCGAATGTGGAGGCGAGCAAAAATGCCACCCAAGGCGTGGCGCCTAGCCCGACCGTCAAGACAAGCACCGCCAGGGCAGCCAGCGCCACCGCCGACCATTGAACCCGGCGCAGGGCTTCACGGTAAACAAGTGAGCCCAACATCACGGCCACAAATGGGTAAATGTAATAGCCAAGCGACGCTTCCAACGCGTGGCCTGTCTGGATCGACCAGATATAGAAAAACCAGTTGACCGAGATCATCACCGCCGATGCGATCACCAGCGGCAAATCGCGACTGATCAGCATGGCAGGCACAAGCCGCAACCGCCCCTGCACGGTCAGAACCACCATGAAAAACGCCAGCGACCACAAAGTGCGGTGCGCCAGAACTTCCGGCGCTGGCACATGATCGATGGCCTTATAGTAGATCCCCGACAGCCCCCAAACCGTACAGGCGGCAATCATGGCGATCACGCCCTTCGCGCCTTCGGTCATCCGCCGATCTCAATCACAGTAATTTCGGGGATAACCCCAAACCTGACAGGCAGAATTGAACAGCCGATGCCGCCGGACACCACAAGATCCCGCTGGCCATCGCGCACATGACCATATGCAAAACGGTTGCCGTATTCCGACGGCACTATGGGCGACCAGCCAAACAACCGGACCTGACCGCCATGGGTGTGACCCGAAAGGGTCAGCGCGAACCGGCCGGGCACTTTCGGGAAAATATCCGGCTCATGCGCAAGCAGTATTGCGGGCGCGTCATCGGTCATCTGCGCCAATGTACCCGGCAGGTCGTCGAGGCCACGAAACTGCTTCGGTCCGATGCCAATCGCCAGCTGATCATCAAGCCCGGCAAGCCAGAACGGACCCGAGGCAGTACCTTCACCCAGCTTCACCGCCTGATTTTGCATCACAGGCACGCCAGCTGCGTGCAACAGCTCGCCAATCCGGTTCGGCCCGCCACCGCGCGCTTGCGCCGCCCGGTCGTGCCACCAATCGTGATTTCCAAGGATCGCGTAACGCCCCAGTGGTGCCCTAAGGCGCGCCAAAACTTCGGCCGTGTCTTGCATCGAAACTTTCTTGGTGATGAAAGGATGCCCCGCCTCCAGATCGCCCAGAACAACAATCAGATCCGCCCCCAGCGCATTGGTGCGCGTCACGATCTTTTCCAACCGCTTCAGCGTCACAAAAGGCTCGCCCATATGAAGATCGGCCAGCACGGCAATCTTAAGCGGCCCGCCGGTCCATCCCAAAGGCGCAATGCGGTGGCGCTTGATGCGCAGGCGCAATGCCGGCTCGATGAAAAAGCCGTAGACCGACGTAAAAAGGCCCGCCAGGAACGCACCTAACAGGCCTTTTAATACACTGCGTCGCGTGATCACGTCAGAGACGGGACGCGACGTTTTCCCAGTTCACGAGCTTGTCGAGGAAGTTCGTAAGATAGGCGGGACGCTTGTTGCGGAAGTCGATGTAGTAGGAATGTTCCCACACATCGCAGCCCAAAAGGGCGGTCTGACCAAAGCAAAGCGGGTTCACACCGTTTTCGGTTTTGGTGATCTGAAGCGTGCCATGGGAATTGCGGACCAGCCAGCACCAGCCAGACCCAAACTGACCCGCGCCAGCCGCCGCAAATTCTTCCTTGAATTTGTCAACTGAACCAAACCCTTCGGTCAGGGCTGTCTCAAGCTCGCCTGGCATCTTGTCACCGCCTGGCCCCATCATCTCCCAAAACTGCGTGTGGTTCCAATGCTGCGAGGCATTGTTAAAAATACCGTTTTGCGCAACAGAACCCTCAGCATATGTGCCGGTGATAATGTCTTCGAGCGTTTTGCCCTCCCACTCGGTGCCGGCAATCAGCTTATTGCCGTTGTCGACATAGGCCTTGTGATGCAGGTCGTGGTGATATTCGAGCGTCTCTTTCGACATGCCAAGTGATGCAAGCGCGTCATGGGCATAGGGAAGATCGGGAAGCGTAAAGGCCATGTCATGTTCCTTTCGGGCGTTGGAAAACCTTGGAGCCGTTTAAGCGCGTATCAGCCGCGAAGGTCAAGGGCGGCCTGCATCTAAACCGCGCAATGGCCCGCCGGAATTGCCATGATCACGGGAATATCACCCTGCGCGCCAGATGGTATATTGAGAGCGGTGTGAATGCTGGTAGACATAAGCCTTATTCCGTACCAGCGCTGGATCCGCATGGGTCATGCGCATCAGATCAAATGAGGTTCGTGTGAAAATCCCCGTTATCGGCGTTGCATTGCTCGTCATTATCATTGGCGGCGGCTTTGCGCTTTATTCGTCCCAACGTGCAAAACCCACCGCCGCACCTGCGGCAACCGCAACCACGCGCCCAACGGCAGCCCCCCAAGGTGCCGCCATGGTGGAGGTGAAGCCCGCGGCACTTTCCGGAAACGAACTGCTTGGCGAAACCGCCTTCAATGCCAAATGCGCGGCCTGTCACGGACCAAGCGCTGCCGGGCAAAACGGCATCGCACCGCCGCTTGTCCACAAGATCTATGAACCCGGCCATCACGGCGATCAGGCGTTTTTCATGGCCGCAAAAAATGGTGCACGGGCACATCACTGGACGTTTGGCGACATGCCGCCCGTCGAAGGGCTGACGACATCGGACATCGACAATATCGTGGCCTATGTCCGCGCTTTGCAGCGGGCGAACGGCATCAACTAACTGTCTTTGGGCGCTTATCACCGCCCCGCATCGGGGCGGCGATCCCTGGATCAGCTGAGATTCAGATCAGACCCGGCACGGGATGAGACCTCTAACAGCCCCATCACATAGCCCGCAGCCGACCGGAACGACACCAGCGTGTACTCATCCGCGCCCGATTTCCAAAAGGCGGCAGCGACCTGAGCGGCGCGGGTGCGGCGAATTTCGCCTTCGGCCAGCGCTGCGAAATCGACCGGGCAAAGCTTCATCAGCGCCTCATGCGCCTTGGCCCCCTTGACGGTGAAGACCGCGCGCGCGTCCGAGACATCGGCGACAAGGTGGTGTTCGCCTGCTAGCGTCTTTTCCAGCACCTCAACCGTCGCCACCGCATCAGCATAGGGCACAAGGATCAAAAGCTCATCCGGTGCCATCCATGCGGCACCCTTGTCGCCGTTCAACTCAATCCGCCGCGCGGCCGGAACGCTTGTACCCGTCGCGGCCTTGATGGCCTTTTTCATCTTGGCCGAGCCGAGATCACCGCGCAGCGTGATCATGCCGCGCAGGCCCGCCTCTGCCACGTCCACGAAACCGCTGTAAGAAACGCCCTGCAAGGCGCTGACTGCCTTAGACATTTTGCTTCTCCCCGTCCTTGTCGTAGAACACCTGATCCACGATCCGCGCCTTGACCACCTTGCCGTTATCGACAGGGAAGTCGATGAC
>JBARVN010000100.1:0-14243 GCA_049646285.1 Albidovulum sp.
TGATGGGCATCGGGCATATCGGTATCGGCACCGATCTTTGTCAGGACCACCCCGACAGCGTGGTGGAATGGATGCGCTCGGGCCGCTGGACCAAGAAGGTGGATTTCGGCGAGGGCAGTGCCGATGCGCCGGGCTTTCCGCCTATGCCGGGCTGGTTCAACGACAATCGGGACTTTGGAAATATTGCCGGCGGTTTGAAAGCCGCAGGCATGTCGGAGGCAGATGTGGCCGCCGTCATGGGCGGCAACTGGCTGCGGTTCTTCGCAGACAGCTTTGGTCCTGAAACGAAATCGCCGGGGGGGTGACCTCGTGTGACGAATAGGCCGTCGGCCCGATGGGGGCGGGCGGTCCGGATTTAATCGATCCTGGGAGGGGACGAAGATGAGCAACGTGACGGAAACCGGAGGGGCCAGCGGCCTTGGCCGGGTCAATAAGCCGCTGTTTGCGGTCACGGGCGGGTTTATCCTGCTTTTTTGCGCGATCGCGCTTGTCAACATCGACACGCTTGGGGCGATGGTTGACTGGGGGTTTAATTTCTCTGCCACTTATTTCGGCCTTTACTGGCAGCTTCTGCTGCTGGGCACGTTCCTGATGGGGATGGTCTTGTGTGTTCTGCCGGGCGGCAAAGCGGTTCTGGGTGGTCTGGCCACGCCAGAGTTTACGCAGTTCCAGTGGGGCAGCATGATCATGTGTACGCTGCTCGCGGGTGGCGGTGTGTTTTGGGCGGCAGGTGAGCCAATTGCCCACTATCTATGGACGCCGCCGCTTTATGGCGACCTGAGTGCGGATCCCGCAGCGCGGGCCAGTGCGGCGCTCGCACAATCCTTCATGCATTGGGGCTTTTTGGCTTGGGCGATCCTTGGCGCGCTGACCACTGTGATGTTGATGCATTACCACTACGACAAAGGTCTGCCCTTGGCACCGCGCACACTGCTTTACCCGGTGTTTGGTGACAAAGCGATCAACGGGCCGATTGGGATGATTGCCGATGCCAGCTGCATCATTGCGGTTGTTGCAGGCACGGTTGGCCCCATCGGCTTTTTGGGGCTTCAGGTATCTTATGGTCTGAACGCGCTGTTCGGCGTGCCTGATACGTTTGCGACGCAAGCGACTGTCATTGTTGGTTTGGGTGCGCTCTACACGATCTCGGCGATGACGGGCCTGTCGAAAGGCATTCAGCTTCTGTCGAAGATCAACGTAATCCTTGCGTTCTTTCTTTTGGCTTTCATGCTGATCGCAGGGCCGACATCCTTCATCTTGAAGGGCTTTACCAGCGGGATGGGGACATACCTGTCCAACTTCTTTGGCATGGCAATGTTTCGTGGCGATGCGGGTGTGTTCGGTGAGCCGGGTTGGCTTGGCTGGTGGACCGTGTTCTTCTGGGGCTGGTTCCTGGGCTATGGCCCGTTGATGGCGATGTTCATTGCCAAGGTTTCGCGCGGGCGTTCTATCCGTTCGATTATCATCATGCTGGCGATCATTGCACCGATCGTGACCAACTTCTGGTTCACCATCATCGGCGGCACTGGCATTTCGCTGGAACAGCTTACTCCGGGTGTCATCTCGGGGCCGTTCGAAGGGTTCAACCTGCCTGCCGGGCTGTTGGCGATCACGCAGGCGTTGCCGATGGGCTTTATCTTGTCGCTGCTCTTCTTGGTCCTGACGCTGATCTTTGTGGCCACGACTGGCGACTCGATGAGTTTTGTGATTGCATCCACCATGTCCGAAGATGAAACGCCTTCAGCCGCGCTCCGGGTATTTTGGGGCATTGCGATGGCAGTTATGGCGATTATCCTGATCTCGACCGGGTCGGGCGGCATCGGCAAACTGCAAAGCTTTATCGTGATCACGGCGGTGCCGGTTTCGCTGGTACTGTTGCCGTCACTGTGGGACGCTTTGCGCATCACACTGATGCTTGGGCGGAAATAACAAAGAGGTCCGGGCCGTCTGGCCCGGACCCAGTCAACCTCGGGGGGAGTGTGTGATGGAGCAAGGCGCGACCAGCCAAATGAATGCCAACACGGCATTCCGCCGCGATCCGGCGACTGTGATGCGGCTGGCGCGTATGGGCAGCGCCCACCCCACACGTCTCTCATTTTTGCGGGTGCTTTTGCGCCGGCTCAAGGACGAAAACTGGCAGTTCGACCGCCCTGTCTGGCAAATCGATGCCAAAGGCGTTGGCCGGGCGGTCTACCGTGCTATCGGTCCACAGCGCACCTATTCCCTTGTTGCATTCGCCCATGACTTGCCGCCTGACATGCGGTCTGATCGGGTGATCGCGACGGCCTGGGATGCAACGTTTGCGTTGTTTGACGGCACGCCCACCACGGCCGATCTGGACCGGCTTCAGGCCAATGTACCGCTGCAAGAGGCTGGGCGCGTCAGCCCGAGTGAGCTATCGCTTAGCCGTGCCAACCGGTCGGTTCGTTTGTTTGATCATGTCGTTACTCGGCTTGCTGATGGCCACCAGCCTGATCAGGCCGAAATCGACGCGGTGGGGTATCTGATGCGCACCACGGCCGTTTACGGCTCGGGCAAGTTCGGGGCGGCGGATCGGTCTCTTCTGGCGTCCCGACCGGAAATGCGCGGACCTTTTCAGGCCGAAATGCTGTCGGTTTGGCTGACGCGGGCTTTTACGGTGGATCTGGCTGAACATCTGGCATCCGTGCGTGGGGGCGACCGGGCTGTAGCCATGGCTCCTGATCTGCGTCGCAGGCTTGGTGTTGGCAATTCCACCGGTCTTGGTATGGCGCCTTTTTTGATGCGCCACCCGGCTTTGCTGAACAACTGGATGATAGCCCGCGAAGAGGCACTGGCCCGCGTCCGTGCACAAGAAACCGCAACTCCTGCGGCCATTCATGGGTTGAACGCAGCGCTGAAGGCGGCGCAGATCAATCATTCCCATTGGCACAGCAATCATTCGGTTCAGGTCCAGAAGCTTGCCAATCTAGGCAATGATCTGGGCGTGATCGAGCGCCATTTGGCCAGTTGGCCGGATACGGCGCCCCGCCCGTGGGATCACCTTTGGCGCTGGGCCGAGGCGACGCTTAGCCTTGAGGGGCAAGAAGCACTGATATCGATGATGCTGGAACCGCACGGGGCGTTGGTTGACGG
Source organism: Albidovulum sp. (assembly GCA_049646285.1). Classification (GTDB taxonomy): domain Bacteria; phylum Pseudomonadota; class Alphaproteobacteria; order Rhodobacterales; family Rhodobacteraceae; genus Albidovulum. Next base: position 3,115 of record JBARVN010000100.1, read on the forward strand.
GCTGGCCGACTGCATGGATGCCGATGAGGCCGCGTTTTTCCGGATAGACGGCACTATGACAATTGCCGCAACCCGTCAGGCGCTGAACACCGAATATTCATGGGCTTTGAACGTTGACTATGACGATCCAACTCAAGTCGCACGGTTCTGGTATGTTTCCGAAGAAAAGCTGGAACCGCGTCTGGGTGAACGGTTCGCCGAAGTTGGCGCGGCTTTGGAACTGCCGCTTTGCATTGGCTGGCACGCGGCATCCATGGCGACGGCACTGGCGGATTGGCCGGGCGAGGACACACTCGCGGGGTTTTTGCTGGCACATCCTGAACACCGCTTTATGGCCCGCCGGCTTCAGATCGCCGGGCTGCATCCGTTTGCGGAAATCCGCGATAATCTGATCTCTGCGGATATGCTGCCTATCGACCTTTTGCGCTGCAAGCTGGCCTTTTTCGGAGCGACCCATTTCGACCCACGATCAGATCGCTGGGTGCGCATCGCGCTGTTTCAAAATGCACCCTACCCACATGAGATCCGGGATTGGGGGCAGGCATGAGCGATCTATCCTCGGATCCGCTGACATCAAAGGCATCGGTGCGTCTGTCGTTGCCTGAGATTGAGGCGCTTTGCGTCAAGGCCGCGCGCGGGGCTGGTATGGCTTGGGGGCTGGCTGAAGAGGCGGGCTTTGCCGCGCGGTGGTTGGCAGCGGCCGGGTTGCCGGGCCCTGAGCTGTTGCTGCGCCAGTTGCGTGCAGCAGGGGCTGCGGATGGTCGGCCAGAGATCAGCAATGATGCATGGCGCGCCTATCCGGATCGCGCGCTTTGTCCAATAACCGTTGGTGCTACGCTGTCGGACCGGGCCGGGCCGGTTGATGGCCCAATTCAGATTACGGGGCTTGCCAATCCGGCCTTGCTGATGCCGTTTCTCGGGATGGTGGCAGGCGCCTCGGGAAAGGTGATCTGCCTGAGCTGTGATCTGGGTCAGATCACCGTTAGCCGCGCCGGACCGCACGACACTGCGTCTGTGGGCAAGCTTTCCGCGTGTGAGCAAGCAGATGTGGAGATTGCGTTTGTCGTGGCAACGACAAAGCAGGGCGCATGCCAGCCCGGGCGTGTCGTTACACGCGCTGTCTGGCAGGGGTTGGACGCGCTGGCGCTGAAAACCACGGTGCCCGCGACCGCGCAATCGCGCGCAGATGCCGGCGCTGGTACCAGCGACAACGACTAAGCACCCGGGGATTAGTCAGCCGAAGCCAGCGACGGATCGGCGGCGATCCGCGCCAGATAGCGCCCATATTGAGTTTTAAGATATGGCTTTGCCAACGCCATCAGCTGATCGGCGTCGATCCACCCATTCAAAAATGCAATCTCTTCAGGACAGCCGATCTTGAGGTTCTGGCGTTCTTCGATGGTCCGGATGAATTCGGCTGCATCCAACAGGCTTTCATGCGTGCCGGTATCGAGCCACGCAAAGCCACGCCCGAGGGTCTGAACATTCAGGCATCCGTCGTTGTGGTAGTGGTTGAGAAGATCGGTGATCTCCAGCTCTCCGCGCGGCGAAGGTTTTATCTGGCGCGCACGCGCCGGGGCCTCGCTATCGAGAAAATAGATGCCGGTTACGGCGTAGGCGCTTTTCGGATGCTCGGGCTTTTCCACGATCGACAACACCTTGCCGGTGTCGTCAAATTCCACGACGCCGTAACGCTCCGGGTCCGACACGCGATATCCAAAGACTGTGCCACCGGACGCCTGTGCATCTGCGGCGCGCAGCTTGGTTGACAGGCCTTCGCCAAAAAATACGTTGTCGCCCAGAACCATGGCCGACGGCGCGCCATCAAGGAAATCCTCGGCCAGAAGATAGGCCTGTGCCAACCCGTCTGGCGACGGCTGCACGATATAGTCAAAGCGCATGCCCCAGGCCGATCCGTCGCCCAGAAGCGCTTGAAATTGCGGCAGATCCCGCGGCGTCGAAATGATCGCCACTTCCCGGATACGGGCAAGCATCAGCGCCGACAGCGGATAGTAGATCATCGGCTTGTCGTAAAGCGGCAGCATCTGCTTTGAGACGGAATGGGTGATCGGATAAAGCCGCGTGCCGGATCCACCGGCAAGGACAATGCCCCGGCGCCCTGTATCGTTCATGCTGAAGCCTCCAATTCGCGGATCACGTCCGACAGACCTTGCCGCCAGTCGGGTTGTTTGATGCCATATGTGGCCCGAATGCGCGTGCAGTCGAGCGCGGAATTTGCCGGGCGCTGGGCCGGAGTGGGGAATTCGCTGGATGGAATTCGGGTAATGACCGGGTGATTTTCCAGATCTGACCCGGCGAAAATCGCTTCGGCGAAATCGGCCCAGCTGACGCTGGGGGCGCCTGCGAAATGGAAGATGCCAGATTGGCCCTGACCCGCATGAAATGCCTGCGCAATCGACCAGAGAGCATCGGCAATATCGGCCGCTGGCGTTGGTCCGCCACGCTGATCATCCACAACACTGAGCGTGTCGCGCGCCGCCCCGACCCGCAGCATGGTTTTTACGAAATTCTTGCCATGGGCGGAAAACACCCAAGCCGTACGCAAGATCACATAGGGGCAACCCGCTTGCGCTATCGCGCGCTCACCCGCCAGCTTGGTTTCACCGTAAACACCAAGCGGGGCGACCGGATCATCCTCTTGCCAAGGCCGCGTACCGGTGCCGTTAAAGACATAGTCGGTGGACACATGCAAAAACGGCAAACCGCGCCGAGCGGCAGCATGGGCCATGGCGTCCGGCGACGCAGCGTTCACCACGGTCGCAGTGTCACGATCAGTTTCGGCCTGATCGACGGCTGTATAGGCTGCGGCGTTGATGACTACATCGGCGTCGGAGGCCAAGATTGCAGATGCGCAAGCCTCCGGGTTGGTCAGATCCGCGCGGTCCCGCCCAAGGGCGTCAAAGCGCGCGCCTTCGGGTGCGCGGCGCGCAAGTTCTATGGCCAATTGACCACTGGTGCCAAAGATAAGGGCCTTCATCCGGTGCCGAGCCTCGTGCCAACGCCGTCGCGGTTTTGAAGCGCCCGCCACCAGTCTTCATTGTCAAGAAACCAATCGACCGTTTGTTCCAAACCTTGATCAAGCGTCACCGAAGGTCGCCAGCCCAGTTCCTCGCGGATGCGGGTAGGATCGATTGCATAGCGCTGATCATGGCCAGGACGGTCGGCTACATAGGTGATCTGTTCGGCGTAAGGTTTGTTGCCGGGGCGCTTGGCATCAAGAATGGCGCAGATCTTTTGCACCAGCTCAAGATTTGTCGCCTCATTCTCGCCGCCGATATTGTAGCTGCGGCCAAGGGAGCCGCGCATTAGCACGGTCAAAAGCGCATCGGCATGGTCTTCGACGAATAGCCAATCGCGGATGTTGTCACCCGCCCCGTAAATCGGGATCGGCGCGCCGGAAAGGGCTTTCAGGATCACCACAGGCACCAGCTTTTCGGGGAAGTGGTACGGGCCGTAATTGTTCGAGCAATTGGTCAAAACCACAGGCAGCCCGTAGGTCTCAAACCAGGCGCGTACCAGATGATCGCTGGATGCCTTGGAGGCAGAATAGGGTGAGCGTGGGTCGTAAGGTGTGTCTTCGGTGAACTTGCCCGTTGGGCCGAGCGAGCCAAACACCTCATCCGTCGAGATGTGATGGAACCGAAAGTTTTCAGGTTTTCCATCTGCCGTCCAATAGGCGCGGGCGGCTTCGAGCATCGTATAGGTTCCGGTGATATTGGTCTCAATGAACGCAGCGGGGCCGTCGATGGAGCGGTCCACATGGCTTTCGGCGGCCAGATGCATGATCGCATCTGGGCGGTGCCGCGCGAGGATTGCATCAATGGCAGGGCGATCACAGATGTCAGCTTGCTCAAACGCATAAAGCGGGCTGTCGGCCACTTCGGCCACGTTGGTCAGGCTGCCCGCATAGGTCAGCTTATCAAGATTGATCACCGTATGGCCCGCACGCACGGCGTGCCGCACCACCGCCGAGCCGATAAACCCGGCACCACCTGTCACAAGCAACTTCATGTCAGGCCCCGTAGACAAAGGGTGTGTCAAAATTACGGAAAAAGGGTGCGGCGCGATCTTTGTCCGACAATATTGCCGTATCGGGTGCGATGCCCCAGTCGATGCCAAGGTCCGGGTCGTCGAACCGCACGGCGCCATCGCATTCGGGCGCATAGACGTCCGAGCATTTGTACAAAAGCTCACTGTCCGGTTCGCGCGTGACAAAGCCGTGCAAGAACCCGGCCGGGATCAGCAGTTGGCGGCCATCTTCGGCCGAAAGCTCTACCCCTGTCCATTTTCCGTATGTTGGCGAGCCTTTGCGGATGTCGACCGCCACATCAAAGACGCGCCCGCGGCCGCAGCGGACCAGTTTGGCCTGTGCATGAGGCGGGGATTGATAGTGTAACCCCCGAACCGTGCCCACATCGCGCGATGACGAGTGATTGTCTTGGACGAAATCTATCAAGATCCCGGCTTCGGCCAGAACTGTTTTGTTCCAGACCTCCGAAAACCATCCGCGCGGGTCTTCGAAACGGCGTGGCGACAGGATAAGTACGCCGGGCAAAGGAGTTTTATCAATCTGCATGAGAACCTTGGTAGATTTGATTTCCGCCGGACCTTACCCGGTTGGGCGCGTGCCGGAAAGGGGCACCTGCCGTGTATTGCGGGAATAGGCCCATCGGTGTTCCGGTCTGTAAGGGTTTATATTAAGTACGCAAAAACATATGCTTAGGTGATATCGTATCAGAATGAATGCGCATATGGAGGAATTCATCACTTGTGGTCACGCACATTGCATTGTTTCCTTATGGGAAATGATACACATGGTGTTGGCTTGTGGTTGCTGTCTGAGAAACCGCAGGCTCGTGAATTCGAGGAATCTGTGTTAAGTCGTTGTGACCGTGTTAAACTCTGTGCATGGAACGGTTTAGCTGTTTGGCTTGCCGGGGCGATGGAAGAGCTAAGACGACGCTGGCCAATTTCGCGGCTGAAAGTAATTTTTGAACGAAGACCGGCTGCACGGTCGTTAGGGCAGCAGGTAAATTTGGTGAGTAGAGTGATCCGAACTGCCGGAAACGAGTTGCACGTGATCCGCGGGTTCAAGCAAGAATCGGAACGCGGTGATTTGAGGGAAAAGGCCGTGTTTGAAATAGCGTCAAAGCACACCTTTCAAAGAGAATGCGAGCCAACGTGGTTCGGCTTCGGTTTTGTCGGGAAAGCCCAAAAAAACCACGCCGTAGCACGGCATGCCATATTATCGTCTCATCCGCATGACAGCAGGGGGCGCGAAACATTCCGCAAGGGTATCGGGGTCACGCATTCCGATTGTGGGAGCAAGAAGGAAAGCGGCGTATGAGTGTGGTTTCCAAGCGGATCCTTGTAACGGGGGGCGCCGGGTTTCTGGGCTCGCATTTGTGCGAGCGGTTGTTGGGTGCAGGCCATGATGTGCTGTGTCTGGACAACTATTTTACCGGACGCAGGTCCAATGTCGCGCATTTGTTGGATAATTCCCGTTTCGAGATCATGCGCCATGATGTTACCTTCCCGCTCTATGTGGAAGTCGATGAGATTTATAATCTTGCCTGCCCGGCTAGCCCTATTCACTATCAGCATGACCCGGTTCAAACGACAAAGACGTCAGTGCACGGGGCGATCAACATGCTGGGGCTGGCCAAGCGGCTGCGCGCCAAGATCCTGCAAGCCTCAACATCCGAAGTCTACGGAGACCCCGTGGTGCATCCGCAGACGGAGGACTATTGGGGCAATGTGAACCCAATCGGATTCCGGTCTTGCTATGATGAAGGCAAGCGTTGCGCCGAGACGTTGTTTTTCGACTATCACCGTCAGCATAATCTGCGCATCAAGGTGGCGCGGATCTTCAACACCTATGGGCCGCGCATGCATCCGCAAGATGGCCGCGTGGTGTCGAATTTCATCATGCAGGCGCTGGCCGACAAGCCGATTACCATCTACGGCGAAGGTACACAGACACGGTCATTCTGTTTTGTGTCGGATCTGATTGAAGGCTTGGTCGGCCTGATGGAAACCCCGGATGAGGTTACGGGCCCGATGAACATCGGAAATCCGGTCGAAATGTCGATCCGTGAACTGGCCGAGGCGGTGATTGAGTTGACCGGGTCGCGATCAAAGCTGATCAAGCAGCCCTTGCCGCAAGATGACCCGGTTCAGCGTCAGCCTGATATCAGTTTTGCCCGGAGCACAATCGGCTGGGAACCGAAGGTGAAGCTGCGTGATGGTCTGCAACAGACAATTGCCTATTTTACAGCATTGAGAGAAGAGCTGAAAATGTCCGGGGAGGGTGACTGATGTCTATGGCGTCGCAATCCGGCCGGGTCAGCAAGCGCAATTCTGTTCGGCGCGCAATATTGTGGACCACTCTGGCGGTTCTGGCCTGTTTGAGCGTGTTTATCGCCAACGGAAAACCACTCTTTTATTTTGATACGGTCGGGTATGTTGCACAGGGTCACTCCGCACTTCGGCAACTAGGGTTTCCGGCGGAATCGCCGCTGGCTGCGCGCCACCAATTGCTGATCGCGCAAGGGCAGGAAGATACCAAAGGCTCGTCACCTGGAATGGCCCAGATCGCGGCTGAAAACACGGTGGATGGTTCCCGGTCGGCGGTTTACGCGTTGATGTCGGGCCTGTTTGTGCGGCTTGGGGCTTTGGAAGGTCTGATTGCGATCAATGTCTTTATGGTTCTGATCTCGGTCTGGCTGCCAATGCGCATCGCTGTGCGACGTTGGGGTTTGCCAGGCCCCTTATCGCGCGCGGTCGCTTTGCCGATCATTGTGGCCTCATTTGGTTCTTTGCCGTTCTTCGTGGCGTTTCTGATGCCGGATACGTTTGCGCCGGTATTGTTGTTGGTCATTGCGACGCTGGCCGTTTTTGCCCGTCACATGAAGGTTTGGGAAATTATCCTTGCCTTGGCGATTGGATCAATGGCGATCTCCGCCCACCTGTCGCATCTGGCGATTGCGGCGCTGATGGTGCCTGCAGCCGCGTTGATCTCGGTCATATTGGCCCGGCGTCGCTGGTGGTTGGCACCGGCCCTTGTCGCGGCGATTGTCGGCTTTGGGTTCACCGAACAAAGCATACTGCGCTCCGCCGCGAAGGCTGTGTCGGATTCGGTCGTGGTCATTAAGCCCTATATTACCGCGCGTCTTATTCAGGATGGGCCGGGCTTGCGCTATCTCGACAGCCACTGCCCGGATGCCGGGATCGCAACGTGTAAGCTTCACGCAGCATTGCAGTTGTCAGATGATCCGTACCGCATTACCGCAACCCATATCGTGTTTGAGACGAGCAAACGGCTTGGATCCTTTCGGCTGATGACGCCCGAAGATCAAAAGGCGGTTGCCGACAATCAGATTGGCTTTTTCTTTGATGTGCTCATGGACGCACCGATTGATACAGCCATGGCGTTTTTGAAGAACACGTTCATTCAATCAGGTTGGGTCAGCGTTGAGATGACATTGCCGACCGCGAAGGTCATTTCCCAAAACGCCGGTGTCGCGGGCCTGTTCACGGGTGAGTTCGACAATGGCCGGATCACCGAAAATACCAGTTGGTTGGCGATCGTGACACCGGCGCAGCAAGTTTTCTACGTGCTTTCATTGCTGGTGGTTGCCGCATTGGTGCTGTGGCCCGGCCGGGTGCCCGGCGAGGTTAAGGCGCTGGCTGTGATGCTCTTGCTTGGGATCCTTGCCAATGCATTGGTGTGTGGCGGTATTTCGCAGCCTGCAACGCGCTATGGCGCGCGGGTGATTTGGTTGCTCCCGCTGGCAGCAACAATCCTGGCCATTTTTGCGGCTCGTGCCCGCCAATTCGCTACGTCATCGGATGAGTTGGGATGAAAAATATGTCTGACGTGACGATTTCGGTGGTGATGCCCGCTTATGGGGCCGAGGCGCTTTTGCCACGCGTTCTTGCGCCACTGATGGCGCTGTTGGCGCGCGGTGAAGTGGCTGAGGTGCTGGTGGTTGATGACCGCTCGCCGGACAATACCGCTGAAGTGGCCCGCGCTATGGGCGCCCGGGTGTTGGTGACGCCCCAGAACGGCGGGCCGGGGGCTGCACGCAATCTGGCCGCCGAAGAGGCTGTTGGCGATGTTTTGTGGTTTGTAGATAGCGATGTCATCGCGTGGGAAGATGGTGCCGCCAAACTAAAGACGGCGTTTGCCGATCCTGAGGTGGCTGCGGTTTTTGGCTCATACGATTCCGCGCCGGATGGCCAGCATTGGTTTTCACGCTACAAGAACCTGATGCACCGTTTCTATCACCAGCACGCCAACCGCGATGCCCATACGTTTTGGGCGGGCTGCGGGGCGGTTCGCAAGGACATCTTTCGCCAGATTGGCGGGTTTGATGTGGAAACTTACCGTGTTCCTTCGATTGAGGATATTGAGCTTGGCTACCGTATTCGGCGCGCGGGGGGGCGGATTGTTGTGGATCCGACGCTTTTGGGTAAACACCTGAAAGTCTGGACACCGAAAAATGCCATTCATACCGATATTTTCCGCCGCGCATTGCCGTGGTCGCGGTTGATGATTTCACGCGAAGGCGTGCACAATGATCTCAACACCAGCCACGGGGAAAAAGCCAAGGCGGTGATTGCCGGGCTTTTGATCCTGTCGGTTCTGGCGCTTCCTTTCGTATCGGGGCTCTGGCCCGTGACACTCGGAATGCTGGTGGTGGCGCTAATCGCCAACCGGGGCTTCGTGCGCTTCATGTTTGGCAATGGTGGCCTTGGCTTTGCTGTCGCCACCTTTCTTTATCATCAGGTCTACTACGTCTATTCTGCGGCGGCCTTTGCCTGGTGTCTTTTTGAATATCACGTCCTTGGCGTGAAAGACCGTCTGCATGTGCCATGACCACAGCGCGCAAGACGAGTAACTCTGATGCCTTGAAGGGAAGACGTAAGATGAAAGACCGCGTGGCCGAAACGGCTGAGTTGAAGATGATCCGCTCCGAAGTTGAGGGCATGGCGCTTAGTGTTGTGATCCCTGCCTATAACGAAGAAGGGGCCGTTCGCGCGACTATCGACAATGTGCGCGACGCGTTGGAGCCATTGAAAATCCCTTATGAAATCATCGTCGTCGATGACGGGTCCGACGATAAGACGCTGGAAATCGCCCGAGATGCCGGGGCGACGGTCGACAGCAATCAGGTCAATACCGGTTACGGAGCTGCGTTGAAGCGGGGCGTTAAGCGGGCGCAGTACGAATATCTGGCGATCATTGATGCTGACGGCACCTATCCGCCCCATTATCTACCTGCGATGCTGGCGCTATGCCGGGATCAGGATATGGTTGTTGGCGACCGCGGTGCTGGCATGAAGAACGTGCCTTGGGTCCGCAAGCCTGCCAAATGGGTCTTGAATACATTCGCCTCCTTTCTGGCCGAACGGAAATTGAATGATCTGAATTCCGGCCTTCGGGTGTTCCGCAAATCCGAACTGGTGCCGTTCATCCCGCTCTTGCCGCAGAAGTTTTCGTTCACCACCACGATCACGCTGTGCATGTCGTGTAACGGCAAGCGGATGATCTATACGCCCATCGAATACGGCAAACGGGTGGGCAAATCAAAGATCCGCCCAGTGGATTTCTTGAACTTCATCATCCTCGTGCTGCGTATGACCGTTCTTTTCAATCCGCTCCGGGTCTTTATCCCGCTGGGGCTGGCCTTGATGGCGTTGGGTGGTGTGAAGCTGATTTACGATATCTGGATGGACAACCTGTCGGAAACCACGATCTTTGCCTTCCTGTCGGCGATTATGATCTGGTCGCTCGGGTTGATCGCGGACATGATTTCGCGCCTGCATCTAAGGCCCTGAGCATATGGCAGGCCCCTCACCGGCTTGGCGTAAATGGGCGATCCGCGCAGGCGGGTCGGCATTGGCGCTTGGCCTGATCTTCTGGATCTTGCCCAAGGACGCGATCTTTCAAGGCCTGTCGCGGTTAAGCTGGCCGGTCTTTATGTCCGTGTTGGCGGCCTTTCTCGGCTGCCATGTTGCGGCGGCACTGAAATGGTGGGTGCTTATGGACCGCGCCATACCAGCAGCCACGGCACTTCGCGCGCATTTCGCGGGGCTTGCAGCCAACCTTTGCCTGCCCGGTGCGGCGGGCGGGGACGCAGTGCGCGCGGGCCTTGCCCATGCAGCTTTGCGCGACGGGCCGCGCGTGGCCGCTGCCGCCTTGGGGGACAGGATGATCGATCTTGTCGGACTGGCCTGCCTGATGCTGAGCGGGCTGGTACTGGTGAACGGGCAGGGGGCCAGTTTCGGGTTGGCGGTTGCTGTGGCCGGGCTGGTCTTTGCGGCCGCCGTCATCGGGCTGTTCGTTTTTCCAAAGATTGCGCGCAGGCTTTGGTCGCGGTTTCCGGGGCTGCCGGCAAAGGGCCTTGCCTTTCGGCTGGCTGATGCGTTTTCGGATCTTTCGCGGCGGCCTGGGCGGCTGCTGTTGATGCTTGCATTTTCGGCGGCGATTCAATCGGTGTTGATCATGCTGTCTGTCAAGTTGGCGGTGCTGGTGGGCGTCGATGTGCCCATAGCTGCGTGGTTCTTTGCGTGGCCTCTGGCCAAGATCATTGCCACTTTGCCGATTTCGCTTGGCGGGCTTGGGGTGCGGGAAAGCTCGCTTGCGGCCTTGTTGGTGCCCTTTGGTGCTGCGGCTGCAGACGTGGTGGCGTCAGGCCTTGCCTGGCAGGCCATCCTTTATGTTTCAGGTGCAATCGGTGCGCTGATCCTTGCTGTTTCAGGCGGCGGGTTCTGGGCGCGCCCGGTAAAGATTACGGAGATTTCGGAATGACGGTACAAGCCGGTAAAGGTCACGGGGCATTGCCGCGTGTGACGGTTCTTGGCGCCGGTCCCGCAGGGATTGCGGCGGCCTATGCGCTCAGCAAGGGTAAGGCGGACGTGGAAGTGCTGGAACGCGCCTCTGTCGCAGGCGGAAATTCAACGTCGTTTCAAATCGACGGGATATGGTGTGACTATGGATCGCACCGCTTTCACCCGGTGGCAGATGAAAATGTGCTGGCGGATGTGAAATCGCTGCTGGGCGACGATCTGCTGCTGCAGCCGCGCCATGGACGTATCCGGCT
>JBARVN010000101.1:0-3966 GCA_049646285.1 Albidovulum sp.
GCGGTTTCCAGGTTTTGCGGATAGGGCATGCCGTGGGTGATGATCGTCGATTCCAACGCCACGACCGGCGCACCATTGGCCTGTGCCTCTAAGACATCAGGGGCGAAGACGAGGGGCAATGAAGTCACGATCCGATATCTCCCGATACATAATGAGCGGCAGCCTCAAGCGCTGCGGCGAGCGCGGCCTGCCGATCATCGCCGCGCCTTTCTGCGGCGATATGGGCGGCCATGAACGTGTCGCCTGCGCCTGTAACGCGTGTCACCAGAACCGGAGGCGGTGTTGCGCTGATCACACCCTCAGCCGTCCCGTCAGCGGTTCTTTCCCCGCCATGCGTCACCAACACGCGCGATGCCCCCCGATCTAGCAACCCCTGGGCCGCATCGGGCGCATTCGCAAAGCGGCGCTGACACAGCAGCCCGGCTTCTTCAAGATTAACATAAAGCGTGGCGTTCGGGGCGGGCAACAAGGGCAACAGACGCTCTGCCTTGCCGGGGCTTGCCGGGGCCACCCGCAGATCGGCATGAGAAAACAGCGGTGAGACGGCAATATCCGCCAGCAGGCTTTGAGTCAGATTGCCGTCGAGCGCAATCAGACCGCCCCACGGCTTGTCTTTGCTGCCCAAAGTCCCGTCCGTCAACGGGCGCAGAATTTTATCCCCCGCCGCTTCCAGCGAATGAGCGTCAGCGATGGCCGCGATCAGTCCATTTGCCCCCTCTACCGCCATGTAGCGGTCCGTGGGCAGATCGTCTGAACGATAGATATGGGCGGTGATCAACCCTTTGCGCGCGCAATCCGCGATCAGCTCATCGCCCTCTGGGTCGCGTCCGACGGCGGTCAAGAGCGCGGGCTGCAACCCGAACCGCGCAAGTGTCATCGCAATGTTCATGGCCACACCGCCCGGCAGCCGGGTAATGCGGCCCGGCACGTCGCTGCCGGTTTCCATATGCACCGGCGCGCGGCCGACAATGTCCCAAAGAACCGAGCCTAAGCAAAGAATATGTGGGTGTTGGGTCATCAACGCGTCATGCCGTGAAATAAGGGCGGGTGCAAGCGTGCGGGTCTGGCGATTCGGCGGCTGGACGCCCCCGTCACCGATGCTATGATTTCAGCCACAACGAAATTGGCCAAATCAAATCATCTGATCCAACGCGACCAAGCTGCCAAATCACCTTAGGAAACGAGGCGACCTTAATATGACACTCAACAAACGCATCGTTCTTTCCAGCGACCATGCTGCCATTCAACTGCGGCAGGTCATCGCCAATCATATTGCTTCCCTTGGCTGGGAGGTCGTCGACATTGGACCCACAACACCAGAAAGCACCCATTACCCGACGCAGGGCGCAGCGGCTGCACGGCGTGTCGCCGCTGGTGATTGCCAATATGGCATCATCCTTTGCGGCACCGGTCAGGGCATCATGATGGCGGCAAACAAGGTCAAGGGCATCCGCTGCGGCACCTGCACAGATGCATTCTCGGCCCGAATGATCCGCCAGCACAATGACGCCAACATGCTTTCACTCGGCGCGCGTGTGGTGGGCGAAGGGCTGGCGCTGGATATCGTAGAGGCCTTTCTGACTGCAGGGTTCGAAGGCGGACGGCACAAGACACGGGTAGAGATAATTGAAGCGCTGGAAGCCTAGCGCCATTCATTTTTCCCAAACGAAGCCGCGAAATAGACCTGTCCGGGCAAAACCAACCCAGCACTGGGAGGGGTCTGGTGGTGCCAATCGCGTCGCACCGCTTGCACAGGGCGCGAATATGGGCTATCTGCGCGCCACTTCACAGGCGAGGCTTGGGCCCTCGGGGGAGACATCCCTGAAAGGTCCGCCGGTTGGGAGAGATCCTGATGGCTTCGCCGAGGTTTGAAACCGGAAAGGAAAACGGACATGGCTTTGCCAGAATTTACCATGCGTCAGCTATTGGAAGCGGGCGTACACTACGGACACCAGACACAGCGCTGGAACCCGCGGATGGGCGAATACATCTACGGCGATCGCAACGGCATTCACATTCTTGACCTGACGCAAACGGTGCCGCTGCTGGACGCTGCACTTAATGTGATCCGCGAAACCGTGGCCAAGAACGGCCGCATCTTGTTTGTCGGCACAAAGCGTCAGGCTTCCAAGGCCATCGCGGATGCCGCTGAGAAATGCGCGCAGTATTACATGAACCACCGTTGGCTGGGTGGCACGCTGACCAACTGGAAAACCGTTTCCCAGTCGATCAACCGCCTCAAGCAGATTGACGAAGTTCTGGGCGCGGGCGCTGAAGGCCTGACCAAGAAAGAACGTCTGGGCATGGAGCGTGAGCAGGGCAAATTGCAAGCGTCCCTTGGTGGGATCCGCGATATGGGCGGTGTACCTGACCTTCTGTTCGTCATCGACGTGAACAAAGAAGGCCTGGCCATTGCAGAAGCCAAAAAGCTGGGCATTCCGGTTGTTGCCATCGTGGACACCAACTGTTCGCCCAATGGCATTGACTATGTGATCCCCGGCAATGATGACGCAGCCCGCGCCATCGCGCTTTACTGTGATCTTGTCAGCCGCGCCGCTTTGGACGGTATGACCGCACAGATGGGTGCTGCTGGTATCGACCTCGGTGCCCTTGATGAGGCCCCGGTCGAAGAGGCAGTGGCGGAAGACGCGACGGCCGAAGCAGCCGTTGCCGACGTTGCCCCGGCTGAAGAAGCCGCTGGCACATAACGACACTGCGGCATCTTTGCGATGCCCGCGTTATATGATCCTTTTCAGGCAGGGATATCCCCTGCCTGACCACCTTATATCTTCGAAGGGAGCCTGACATGGCTATCACCGCACAAATGGTGAAGGAACTGCGTGAATCCACCGGCGCAGGCATGATGGATGCCAAGAAGGCACTGATTGAAACCGACGGTGACATGGAAGCGGCTGTTGATTGGCTGCGCACCAAGGGTCTTGCCAAAGCTGCCAAGAAATCAGGCCGTGTGGCCGCCGAAGGCCTTATCGGCGTTGCCGTCAAGAACGGCCGCGGCGTTGCGGTTGAGGTCAACTCAGAAACCGACTTTGTTGCCAAGAACGAAGAGTTTCAGGGCATTGTGCGGTCGATCACCGATGCAGCCACAGGCGTGTCCGACCTTGACGCGCTGAATGCGGCCAAAATTGGCGGCAAGCCAGTCAGCGAAGTGATGACCGATGCCATCGCCAAGATCGGCGAAAATATGACGTTGCGCCGGATGGAAGCGATTGAAGGGGAAACGGTTGTTTCCTACGTTCACAACGCTGCCACCGACGGCATGGGCAAAATCGGTGTTCTGGTGGCGTTCAAGGGTTCCGATGCCGAACTCGCCCGCGGCATCGCGATGCACATCGCAGCGATCAATCCGCTTGCGCTGGATGAAAGCAATCTGGACGCTGCCGTTGTGGAAAAAGAGCGCGAAGTGCAGATTGCAACCGCGCTTGAAGAAAATGCCACCTCTCCCAAGCCGAAGCCGGAAAATATCATTCGCGAAAACATCATCCCGGGCCGGATGAAGAAATTCCTGTCTGATGTGACGCTGGTCAATCAGGCCTATGTGAAAAGCTCGGACGGCAAGACAACCGTCGGCCAGGCCGCCAAAGATGGTGGCATCGAGATTACCGCCTTTGTCCGCGTCGAAGTTGGCGAGGGCATCGAGAAGGAAAAGGAAGATTTTGCGGCTGAGGTTGCCAAAACCTTGGGCGGATAAATCACCCGCACTTTGAAACGAAAAAAGGGGCTGGATTGATCCAGCCCCTTTTCTTTATTGCCGGCCCTGCGTCTCAATCAGATGTGACGCAGTGCCAGAGAAACTCTTCAAAGCAACAATTGAAGGCGATGCGCCACCTAATGCGCATCGCCCTATACCGCGCCAGCACCTGTTGGGGATGAGGACAGGGCGCGTTTGGTGCCAGGTCTGCCAGATGTAAAATGCACCCGACAGGCCCAGCGTCCGGTTTCCCGGGC
>JBARVN010000102.1:0-15495 GCA_049646285.1 Albidovulum sp.
CGTCTAAGGTAGCTTGTTCTTTGGCCCACGCTAGGAGTTCTTGTTCTGGCACCGTGTTCTGTTCTTTCACGTAAGCAACGATAAATGGAACCAGCCCTCCCCCATAGCAACCTTCATACCGGTCCACATTTACGATTGAGAAGTAGGTTACATCTTCAACAACTAACCCAGCCTTTCGGAGACGGGCGGCGAGTGTGCGCGGTAGCTTACTGTCAGCGCAATGAGGTGCAAAAGCCTTAAGTACCTTTTCCATGCGATCTGGGTGCTCACTATGCCAGCAGACGCCTTCCCAATCTGTAGCAAGGATTAACCCGCGACCGCCCGGCTTAAGCACACGTTGAGCCTCACTTAAAAACGCATCTACATCAGGAACATATTCGGCAACCTGCGTGCTGACGACGACGTCAAAATAATCATCTTCGAATGGGAGTACGGTTGCATCCGCACATTGATAACTAAGCCATTCGCACTCATTCCTTTGGCTTGCTCGCTCCACCATCTGTTGGGAGATGTCTACGCCGACGACCTTCCCATTTGAGCCAGTTTGAGTGGCGATTTCGGCAGTGAGGAAACCAGGTCCGCTTCCAATATCCAAGACGTGATCGCCCTTTTGGACGGCAATCCTTTGAAGAGTATCCTCGCGTTGGGAGATGATATCCGGTCCAAGATAAACCGCCTCCAGCCGCTCTGCCGCCGCATCGTCGTATTCCATGCCCATCGTGTTATCCCCGCATTTACTGGCTGTTAGGTTAGCACCGTTTCATTTGACCACAAAACGTCGCGCTGAACGAACTTTGGTGTCGCTGCGTTGTTCTTCGGACATTGGCGCGGTACGCAGCATTCTGCACACTGGGCTCACACCGGACCGCCCCGTCAACTGCCCCTCTGGCGCAGGATCTGGCGTAGCACCCCGTGCAGGGTCTGCACATCTGCGCGGGTCAGCGGCATCCGGCTCCACAGATTGCGCAAGCTGAGCTTCATGCTTTCCACCCGCGTGTCGGGGAAAAAATACCCCGCCTCTTCCAGCCGTTCCTCATAGTGATCGCCCAGCTTCTCGATCTCGATCTGCGAGGCAAGCTCGGTCCCGGCCAGCGCCAGCACTTCGGGCGGGGTCTCATCCCCTTGCCTGCGCCATTCATAGGCGCAAAGCAGCACCGCCTGACCAAGGTTCAGCGAGGCGAAGTCGGGGTTCACCGGCACCGAGATGATCGCATTGGCACGCGAAATATCTTCGTTCTCCAACCCCGCCCGTTCAGGACCAAAGAGAATGGCCACTTTCTGACCGCTGGCTGACAAGGCGCGGGCGTGTTCCATTGCGCGTTCCGGGGTCATCACCGGCTTGGTCAGATCGCGGTTGCGCGCGGTGGTGGCAAAGACATAGGCGCAATCGGAAATTGCCTCGGGCAAGGTCTGAAAGACGCAGGCATGATCCAGAACCTTGCCTGCCGCACCTGAGGCCATGGCCACCGCACGCGGATTGGGCCACCCGTCGCGCGGATCGATCAGGCGCATATGCGTCAGGCCGAAATTCAACATCGCGCGGGCAGCGGCCCCGATATTTTCCCCCATCTGAGGGCGAACCAAAATGAAGGCGGGCTGGCGGTCTGACATGGCACTTCCTTTTTGCTCGGGCCTGATACGATGGGGGCACGCCCATCGCAAGAACATGGGCCGCGCCAATTGGCCAGACGGCGATGGCATTTTTCTACAACTGCCGCCCTTCACCTGCACGCGGCCCGTAGCCAAGCCCGCCGTTCTGCGCTAAGGCCGGGCGAACACAAATGTGCCGGAGCCGGACATGGCCGATGAAGACCGCCCTCAGATCTACCTGATCACCCCGCCCGACCTCGACGTCGAGCGCTTTCCAGTCCAATTGGCGCATGTGCTCGACACGGTCGAGATTGCCTGTATCCGCCTGGCGCTGGCCAGCAAAGACGAAGCCCATATCGGTCGGGTCGCCGATGCCGTCCGGCAGGTCGCCCATGATCGGGATGTGGCCGTGGTGATTGAAACCCATCTGCAACTGGCCGAACGGCACGGGCTGGATGGCGTCCATCTGACAGACGGTGCACGCACGGTACGCGCCGCGCGCAAGGCCCTCGGCGCTGATGCAATCATCGGTGCCTTTTGCAGCACATCGCGCCACGATGGCTTAAGTGCGGGCGAATCCGGTGCCGATTACGTGGCGTTCGGGCCAATAGGTGTCACCGCTTTGGGCAGTGGCGTGCAGGTTGAACGGGATCTTTTGGAATGGTGGTCCGAGGTGATCGAGGTTCCCGTGGTGGTCGAAGGGGGGCTGACGCCAGATCTGGTTGCCGACTACGCACCGATCACCGATTTCTTGGGCATTGGTCCCGAAATCTGGTCTGCCGAAGATCCCGCCGCCGCCCTCAAGACCCTGCTCGCGGCTTTGGGCTGATCAGAGTGTCCTCACCTTAGGCACCCGTTGTGGCAGCCATCCGCGCACCCGGCTATTTACCCTATGTAATCCGGGCCAAGTCGGTCCTTGAGGCTGGTCTGGATCACCGCCTCGCAATGCAGCGCAAGCGCCTTGCGTGACGGAAATGCATCCACACTTACAGGCGTGTGATATACCACCTCAACACGGCCTTGAGCGGGTTGAGCGAGTGTTTTGAACAAATGTTCGGCAAATGACATATCGCCCCACCACCCATAAAATCTGCGCGAACGGTTAAGGGGCGCGTGATAGACAACGCTGACCGGCTGGATCTGCATCACATGTTCTAACCCATGGCTGTAGAACGCCGCAAACAACGTTGATTTGAACGGCAGCACACGCAATCCATCCGTCGACGTGCCTTCGGGAAAAAACAAAAGTTTGTGCCCTGCACGAATGCGCGTTTCAAACAGGTCTTGCTGTATCTTGGCGGCCTTCGGATCACGCGCAATAAACACCGTCCCCGTCGCCCGCGCGAGCCAGCCAATCACCGGCCAGCGCTCAACTTCGGATTTCGACACGAAATATACGCTTTGGCTGGCATTGAGGGCGAAAATATCCAGCCATGAGCTATGATTGGACACCACCGCACCATGTTGATCCATCGGCTTGCCCTTAACACTGTAGCCGACGCCCAAGACAAGGAACGCCGACCTGCACACAGCGCGGGTCACCCAAGGCGTCGCCGGCCTGCTCATCCGCGCCAATGGGCGTTCAAAAATGCGCAAAAACAAAAGCAACAAAAGGCCGCCATGGGTCAAAAGCACCAGGGCCGCCCCGCGCAAGACAAGCAACACCAATCCGAGCGGGCCGATCCGCACCGGATCTGACACGGCTTCGTCGCGCCAGGTGGTCATCCCCGCCCCCCATATTTTCGGGTGTAATAGCCCTTGTGCCGCGCGCTCATCACCGCCGTGTCCATCAAGAGACACACATCCGTGGTATTGAATTCGCGGTCGATATAGGCCCCGTCGCCGACAAACCCACCCAGCCGCAGATAGGCTTTGATCAGCGCGGGCATTGCGACCATCGCTGTGCGCTTATCCAAATCAGCCTTTTCGACCAGATCCATGCTTTGATAGGCGCCGGGCAGCGCGCACACACGCAGGTGTTGCGGTGCCAGATGGTGATGATGTAGCCAGGACAACGGCACCTTTAACGGATCCATCTCGGTGCCATGAAAGCTTGCAACACCAAACAACACTTCGATCTGGTGTTCGAGCACATAATCCGCCAGCCCGTTCCACAAGAGAAACATCGAAGGGCCACCGCGATACCGGATGTCCACACAAGACCGCCCCAGTTCCAACAAGCGCCGTCCCGATGCGCGCAACCGGCCGAGGTCATATTCGCCGTCGCAGTAAAAACGCCCAAAGCCCACGGAACGGTCAGACGGCAGCAATCGATACACCCCCACGACGTGATCAAGCATCGATGGATCACGCGTTTTGTCGACAAGGATCAAGTGATCGTTGACCGGGTCAAATTCATCTCTCTCAAACCGTCCTTGATGGTCAACCAACGGCCCGTCACCGCCCAGTTCCTCAACAAAAACACGGTAGCGCAGCCGCTGGGCTGCCAGAAAGTCAGCGTCCGACGCGGCCAGTCGAACCTGCAGATGGGATGTATCGGGGGCCATGGCCGGTGCTCACATACTCTTCGCCCTGAACGGGCGGATCTTTAGGTCGGTGACCGGAAATTTGCAACAGGTACACAGACACCCAGCGATTGACACGCCTCTGGGCTGTGTTAGCGTTTCGTTAACCCTCATAGGCTACGCATCGGGTTCAATGACAAGGACAAGATCAACCTGCATGCCGTTAAGGACGACTTTGCCGGCATGCTCAAAATTCACCGTCACTCTTGCATCAATCCTGGACTGGACCTGCCCTATCCCCCACTCGTCATGATGCGGGTGCCGTACGATCATCCCAGGCTCCAGTATTTTATACAATCTTCAACCTCTTCACTTGAGGACCCGACATTTGACCAAAGACACTTCGGACCTGACAGCCCTCCTCGGATCCCGCATCTGCCATGATCTTATCAGCCCTCTGGGGGCCATCGGCAATGGGGTTGAGCTTTTGATGATGTCAGGGGACACGGCCGGCCCCGAAATTGCACTGATTGCGGAAAGTGTGACCAACGCGAATGCCAAGATCCGGTTCTTTCGCATCGCTTTTGGCCATTGCAGTGCTGATCAAAGGGTTGCGCAGTCCGAGGTACGATCGGTGCTCGACGACATGACCCGCGGCGGACGTCTGAGTATTGAGTGGCTCTGCGAAGGGGATCCCTTAAGGTCCGACGTAAAAATAGCGTTTTTGGCCGTTCAGTGTTTTGAAACGGCCCTGCCCTATGGTGGTCGCATCACCATTGAGGAGATCGACGGACGGTGGCATCTGCAGGCCCGGGCGGAAAAGATGCTGGTCACGCCTGAGATCTGGTCACGGCTGCGCGGCGAACCATGCACCAAGGATGTGTCCCCCGCCCATGTTCAATTCGCACTCTTGCCATTGGAACTTCAGCGCCAGTCCCGGCGGGCCACACTGGAACTGACCGACACCAAAATCGCCTTTAGCTACTGAACCCATCTTGCATGATCCCATCAGATCAGCGCCGAGGGTCAGGCACGCACCGTGCCGTCGCCCGTTACAAGGTATTTAAAGCTGGTCAGTTGTTCGGCCCCCACAGGGCCGCGGGCATGCATCTTGCCAGTGGCAATGCCAATCTCGGCCCCCATGCCAAATTCCCCACCATCCGCAAATTGGGTCGACGCGTTGCGCATCAGAATGGCGCTGTCGAGGCGGGCAAAAAACCGATCCGCCACCGCGTCGTTTTCGGTCAATACCGCCTCTGTGTGCTGCGACCCATAGCGGCGGATATGGGCGATAGCCCCGTCTACATCCTCGACAACTTTCGCTGCAATAATCATGTCCAGAAATTCACGCCCAAAGTCATCCGGCTGCGCCGCACAGCTGCCCCTCAACCCTTCGGCGCGCACTTCAACACCTGCGGCCATCAGGTCATCGACCAGTTGCTGGCCGAGCGTGGCCGCAATGTCCTTGTGCACCAGCAGGCATTCAGCCGATCCGCAGATACCGGTGCGACGGGTTTTGGCATTCAAAACCACAGCCCGCGCCTTGACCGGGTCCGCATCCTTGTCCACATAGATGTGGCAGATCCCCTCAAGATGGGCAAAGACCGGAACCCGCGCTTCTTTCTGCACAAGGCCTACAAGCCCCTTACCGCCACGCGGCACAATTACGTCGATAAACTCGACCATCCGCAACATTTCGGTCACAGCCGCCCGGTCTCGGGTTGGTACAAGCTGGATCGCGGCTTCGGGCAGATCCACGGCCTTCAGCCCCTCCACGAGACAGGCATGAAGAGCCTGCGAAGAATGAAAGCTTTCCGACCCGCCGCGCAATATCACTGCGTTCCCGGATTTCAGGCACAACGCTCCTGCATCCGCCGTCACGTTTGGGCGGCTCTCATAGATCACGCCCACCACACCAAGCGGCGTGCGCACGCGGCGGATGTGCAGCCCGGTAGGCATGTCCCACTCTGCGATCACATTACCCACCGGGTCGGCTTGCGCCGCAACGGCGCGCAGCCCAGCCACAATGCCACCAATCCGCGCCTCGTCCAGCATCAGCCGGTCCATCATCGCCGGGCTCAAACCCTTGTCACGCCCAAATTCCAGATCCTGCGCATTGGCCGCGATGATCTCGGCCCGGCGCGCCCAGACCGTATCCGCCGCCGTCTCAAGCGCGGCCTGCTTGGCTTTGGCCGTGGCAAAGCCAAGCTCGGCCGCAGCACCGCGCGCCTTCGCACCGATCTCGGCCATCACTGCCGGAATGTCTGCAAGATCTTTCATCTTCTTTTGTTCCCAAATACCTCCGCCGGAGGCACGGCCCAAAGGGCCGTTCATCAAACCGCCATATCGTCGCGGTGCACCATCGGTCCGCGCCCCGCATAGCCCAGAATGGCCTCAATGTCACCTGAGCGGCGCCCTGCAATCGCCTGCGCCTCGGTCGCTGAATAGCGGATCAATCCCTTGCCAAGCGACGTATTTCCCGGCCCGAGTATCGCCACCGGATCACCGCGTCCGAATGCGCCCGTCACCCGCGCAATCCCGGCAGGCAGCAATGATTTCCCCTGCCCGAGGGCGGCGACAGCACCGGCATCCAGATGCAGCTCACCGCGCGGCTTCATCGCACCGATCCAGCGTTTTCGCGCCACCTGCGGGTCGCTTTGGGCCACGAACCAGGTGACCTTTGCACCCGCCGCAAGTGCTGACAAGGGCCGCAGAGCCGAGCCTTCCATGATCGCCATAGCGCAGCCCCCCGCGACCGAAGTCTTGGCCGCCATCAGCTTGGTCTTCATGCCGCCCTTGGACAGCCCCGAAATCGGATCGCCCGCCATGTCTTCAATGTCGGGGGTGATTTTTTCAATCAGATCAAAACGGCGGGCGGATGGGTCGGTTTTGGGATTGGCCGAATAAAACCCATCCACATCCGACAATAGTACCAGTTGGTCCGCTCCCACCGTGACCGCAATCTGGGCCGCGAGACGATCATTGTCGCCAAAGCGGATCTCATCAGTGGCGACCGTGTCGTTTTCATTCACGATCGGCACGACACCCAGCGACAAAAGCGTTTCCAGCGTGGCTCGGGAATTAAGATAGCGGCGGCGGTCTTCGGTATCTTCAAGCGTGACCAAAACCTGACCCGCCGTCAGCCCATAGGGCGCCAACATCTCCTCATAAGCGCGCGCCAGACGTATCTGACCCACGGCGGCGGCCGCCTGACTTTGATCAAGCGCCAAAGCGCCCGCCCCCAGACCAAGCACGCCGCGCCCAAGGGCGATCGAGCCGGAGGAGACAAGGATCACATCGGCCCCTCGTGCCTTGACCATGGCCACGTCTTCGGCCAGCGCCGCAAGCCAGTCGCGGCGCAATCCACCTGCCGCATCGACCAGCAAGGCTGAGCCGATTTTCACGACCAGTCGTCGCGCCAGGGCAATGTCAGGCGTCAGGGATGCCATGCGCCTTCCTCGGGCTGAGATTTCGTGCGGTTGTCGATAATCACGGCATACAGGGCGCGCAAAAGCTCCTGCACGCCCTGCCCAGATACGGCCGAGATTGCGAAAACCGCACCACCGGACGCCTTTTCAAGGCTTTTCTTACGCGCATTCAGCGTTTTGGCATCCAGCGCATCGATCTTGGTCAATGCAGTAATGCGCGGCTTGTCGGCAAGCGTTTCGGAATAGGCCTTAAGCTCGCCCAAGATGGTCTTGTGGTCTTTTGCAATGGTCGATGAGGTGCCATCGACAAGATGCAGCAACACCGCCGAGCGTTCCACATGACCCAAGAATAAATCGCCCAGACCGCGACCTTCGGATGCGCCTTCAATCAGCCCCGGAATATCGGCCATGACGAATTCCTTGGCATCGACGCCAACGACGCCGAGGTTGGGCACCAGCGTGGTAAAGGGATAATCCGCAATCTTGGGCCGCGCGTTTGAAACAGTCGAAAGCAATGTTGATTTGCCCGCGTTCGGCAGCCCCAAAAGTCCGGCATCCGCGATCAGCTTCAGTCGCAACCAGATGGTGCGCTCAACCCCTTCCTGACCGGGATTGGCACGGGACGGTGCGCGGTTGGTGGAGGATTTGAAATGCAGGTTGCCAAAGCCGCCATTGCCACCCTTGGCCAAAAGCACACGCTGCCCCACGACCGTCAGATCGGCGATCATGGTTTCTTCGTCCTCATCAATGATCTCGGTGCCAACGGGGACTTTCAGCACGATGTCAGAGCCGGTCTTGCCGGTGCGTTGACTGCCCATGCCGGGCTGTCCCGATTTGGCAAAGAAATGCTGCTGATAGCGAAAATCGATGAGCGTGTTCAACCCCTCGACGGCTTCGGCCCAGACCGAACCGCCATTGCCGCCATCACCGCCATCGGGGCCGCCAAATTCGATGAACTTTTCCCGCCGGAACGCCACACAGCCGCCACCGCCGCCGCCCGAGCGGATATAGACTTTGGCAAGGTCGAGGAACTTCATTTGAATAGGCCTTATCTTGGTTGCACTGGCGATAGTCTGTGGCGGACGAAATCGCAAGGGTGGCTTGGTGCAGCTTAGCATTCGGACCGCGTTCCGCGCTCCGATCCACCGGGGGTTTCACCCCCGGACCCCCAGGATATTTGGACCAAGTGGAAACGAGGGATCATCGGCAAAGGCGCGCTGCCACAAGACGATGGGTGCCGGGCCGGGCCGCGCGGCAGAGCGCCCCAAGCCGGTGCCGCTGCGGGTGAAGCCCAGCTTTTCGAGCACCCGGCCGGAGGCGGGGTTGTCGGTGAAGTGGTCAGCGTTGAGCCCTGTCAGGGCGAAATACGGGACCGCCCAGTCTAGAAAGCCGCGCATGGCTTCGGTCGCATAGCCCTGCCCCCAGCAGGCAGGGGCGAGGAAATACATCACCGACGGGGGTGTTCCGCCCAATCCGAGCGCGCCGATGATCCTGTTGTTTTTGTCGAAAATGCCAATGCGAAAGCCTGTATGACCACGCCAGTGGGACGTGTCGATCCAGCGCCGGACTTCAGGCTCGAGCCAGGGCGAAAGGGCCGACATCAGCATTGGGGCCACCCTGGCATCCCCGCCGATACGGGCCAGACCCTGCCAGTCGCGATCCGACTCAAAGGGTTTAAGGATGAGCCGGTGGGTCTCGATACGCAGCGGATTGGCCGCGATCCAGTCGTCGCGGGTGAGCTGCATCCGCTGGATCGTCACGTCCCGTCCCAACGGGCGCGCATAGACGCGTTGGGGCATATCATCGGCAAAGCCCAGTCGCCGCAATACCGATGCTGAGCGCATATTGCCCTCAAAATGGCCCGAGATCAGCGCATCCGCCTCAGGGTCGAGGAAATGGGCGGCGACCATGGCAGAGGCGGCCTCAAGCATCAGGCCACGGCCCCAGAGGCCCCGTGCGAGCCAATAACCGAGATCAGGCTTGATCCCGATCAGGCCCGCCAGTTTCCCATCGCAGTCGATCACTTTGGTATCGGCTGCCATGGCGCCCGACAAAAAGGCATGGGCATCGGCCAGGCCGTAGGGAAAGGGCGGCGCGGACAGCCAGCGCGTGACCTGCCAGTCCGAAAGCGCCGCGGCGATCTGGGCGGCATCACCGGGTGATGGCGGGCGCAGGGTAAGCCGCGCCGTTTTTATGACAGCGCGGATGGGCATCGGGTCAGGCCATCTTGCGCAGGTAGGTCCAGGTCGGCACGGTGGCATTTCGGGCCACCGAAAACGCCTCAGCATCGCCGAGGTAGTCAAAACCGGAATTGGTCAGCACGCGAGCAGAGCCCGGGTTGTCTTGAAAAACCTCGGCGAACAGCGTGCGCGCCTTGTGCGGATTGGCAGCCACGATCGCGGCCACAGCCTCGGACGCGTAGCCGGTGTTCCAAAACGCCGGGGCCACCCAGTATTTGATCTCGCTTTGGTTGCGCTCCATCGGTGTCAGGCTGACAAGCCCCAAGACCTCGGCATGGCCGCGTTCGGAGCCGTCCATGACCCAGACATCCTCAGCGTGACTGTCAGACAGGCTGCGGGCGATAAAGGCCTCAGACACGCCCGGAGGCAAGGGATGCGGGATCGTGCGCGTGCATTCGGCCAGCCGCCGCTCGGACGTGTACATCGCAATCAAACCGGCATCAGACCGGCGTAGCGGGCGAAGCACAAACCGTTCAGCCGCCAAAGCGGGCTGCACCACGATAGGTTCCTGGATCATGTCCTTCCTCCCTCGAAACGCACGACGATACTTGCGGCCGCCCTACCGGCTGCAAATCGCCCAAAACTCATTATCTGGCGAGACCCACCGATTCCGGCGATCCGCACCCGTGTTGAGCATAGTTCAGAAATGGGGCGCGAATTTGGCCCGTTCAATGACCGCGCGTTCACGAATTTGCGCATTAGCGATATTAGAGCATGTCGCATACTGTCGCATTCAAAACACGCTGCCTCAAAGCCTTGCCTTGAACGCGTGTTTTGAAACATCTTTTTGCGATTGAATGCGACACGCTTTGGCGTCGGGACAAGTCTGCTCATTGGGGAATGCCTTAGCAAAAAGAAAAGGGACCGGCCTTTCAGCCAGTCCCCTCCTACAAGTACAGTGTAAAGGTTCGGCTTACTCGGCTGCCTCCGCTGCCGGGAGGACCGAAATAAATGTGCGGCCTTTGAGACCCTTTTTGAAGGTCACATGGCCATTGGCAACTGCAAAGATCGTGTGGTCACGTCCCATGCCAACGCCCTCGCCCGGCCACCAGGTGGTGCCGCGCTGGCGAACAATGATTGCGCCGGGCTGGGCCGACTGGCCGCCGAACAGTTTCACGCCAAGACGACGGCCGGCTGAATCGCGGCCGTTGCGGGATGAACCACCTGCTTTTTTATGTGCCATGGGGTGTTACTCCTTCGTCTTTTTCGCAGCGGGCTTCTTCGCTGCGGGTTTTTTCGCGGCAGGCTTCTTTGCCGGTGCAGCCTCAGCGGCAGGGGCCGCGTTGTGGGCTGCGACACGGGCAAGGGCCGTACCAGTGGCTTCTTTCACGCCGGATTTGTCAGCGCCAGATGCCAGGATCTCGGTCACACGCAGAAGCGTCAGCTTCTGGCGGTGGCCGCGTGTCCGCTGGGATGAGTGCTTGCGACGGCGCTTGTGGAAGGTGATGACCTTGTCGGCCTTGATCTCGTCGATCACTTCGGCCTGCACGGCCGCACCTTTGATCATCGGCGCGCCGATGGTCAGCTTGTCGCCGCCAAGCATAAGGACTTCGTTGAACTGGACTGTTTCACCAGCGGCGGCAGCAAGCCGTTCCACGCGCAGCACATCGCCCGCCTGAACCTTGTATTGCTTGCCACCGGTCTTGAGGACCGCGAACATGGGTCATTCCTTCATTTCTGCCGCGCCGTGTGGCCCCGGTAAAACCGGTGTTTCGGGGGCTTTCCCCGCCTCGGGCTGCGCGCCCCCTTCGGGACGACATTTCCAAATTATAGAACCCGGCCGGGCCAGAGACCCGCCGGGATGCGGGCTTATCGGTTACGGCTGCCCGAAAGTCAAGCCCGCAAGGCCCGTAATTGTGAAGGCGATATAGAGGAAATCGGGCGCGCCTTACCTAGGGTCAAGCGCGCCGCATTCCTATCAGCCGCCCACGCGGTTAAATGTACCACGCGGATCAGGGCCAATGCCCAGCCAACCGGCAATGACCTTCCGTACATGCGCGGAAATCTGCGATTTTTGCGTTTCACCGCGCACCCGCGCCTGCACCATTTCAGATCCTGCGAGCGCTGGCAGCGATGCTTCGACAGCATCTGGCCCGGCCAGAACCTCTCCGGTGCGCGCGTCAACGGCCTGGATCGTGAATTCAATGTCGTGAACACCGGCATTGGCAAGACGTGTTTCAGCCTCAAACGTCAGCGCGTGGAAGCGCGAAACCGTCAGCTCCAGTCGCACCGGGCGGGATCCGTGCAGGCCTTTGCCACCCGCGCGTGTCGCGTCTGCCATGATCTTGGCCACCTGCGGCCGGCGATCCCCCTTCGGGTCTTCGCGCCAGACAATATCCGCCGACGGGAACAAGGATCCGGCTTCAGACACTTTCAGTGTGTTCGGCACCGAAACTGCCACATCGACGATCCGCCATTTTGATGACTGCGCCATCGGCACTGGTTCAGAATAGCTGGTCGTGAAAGATGAGCCACAACTTGCGAGCACAAAAACCAAACCCGCGATCGTGAGCTTTGGAAGAAATTGGGCTACTCGCATAACATACTCCATATACAATGACCGCTCCGAATCAACGGCCTGTTAAGGGGTTGGTTGACCGCTGTTCATGGCAATAATGTGCGAATATGTAGTCATTATAGGTTAATGAGTTGAAAAGGTGCCTTGATGCAGGCCAACTGATGAGAATGCGCAACACCCAAGTGCACCAAGGACAGGATCAATAGCAGATGCAGATGCGTACCAGTGTTCAGCACCTTTTCGTGCAGATCATCCTTATTCTCGGCTTAAGCATGTCGAGCGTGAAGGCGGAGAGCTTTCCGATCCATCAGGATATTTTCGTCAATGACTTTGCCGATGTCATCGCCCCGGAAGCCGAAACGCGGATACGCAGTGCCCTTGAAACCTTAAAGGCTGACACCGGTGTCGAAATGACCGTGCTGACGATCCAAAGCCGTAGCGCGTTTGAGGCGGCGGGGTCGCTGGAAGCCTTCAGCACGGGGCTTTTCAACCATTGGGGTATTGGGGATGCCAACCGCAATGATGGCATATTGCTGCTTGTCGCAACCGAAGACCGTGAAACGCGTATTGAACTGGGATCAGGGTATCATCAGGGGTACGACGTGACGGCGCAGGACATTATCAGCCGCTGGATGGTGCCAGCCTTCCGAGACCTGCGTTGGGCTGACGGCGCAGAGGCCGGAACGCGTGAGGTGATCGCACGAATTGCCCGGCGGCATGCAGCGCAACTGCCCCCGGAGCCAGTGCCATCTTCGCCAAAGGGCCTGTTAGAACGCGCGATGGAATGGATCCCGTGGGCGGCCTTTGCGGCCCTCGGCGCCTTTATTCTCTTCGGACGCAGGCTGCGCGATGGTTTTGCCCGTTTCAGCCGCTGCCCCGAATGCGGCCAACGCGGGCTACATCGCCACCGCGATCTGTTGG
Organism: Albidovulum sp.; assembly: GCA_049646285.1. Classification (GTDB taxonomy): domain Bacteria; phylum Pseudomonadota; class Alphaproteobacteria; order Rhodobacterales; family Rhodobacteraceae; genus Albidovulum. The sequence continues at coordinate 13,163 of JBARVN010000102.1, forward strand.
ATGGCACTGAAGAATCCCCCAAAAGGCATGGACGTCTGACCACAACCTGCCGCCATTGCGACTACCGCACTGAAAAAGACTATCAGATTTCCAATCGCAGATCGGGATCCGGTGGCGGCGGATTTGGTGGCGGCAGCTCATCCGGTGGCGGTGCAAGCGGCCGCTGGTAAAAAGACGCCAGACGGGGGGCAGACACCCCCCGCCCGATTGACTTAAAACCGAAAGCCGACGTTCACAGTCGCCGTTGTTGCGTCAACGTCGATACCGGTGCTGTCAAAATCGTTGAACTGGTGGGTCAGGACTTCGCCACCGACACTCCACTGATCCGTCAGTGCATATTCCGCACCGATACCGGCAAACCAACCGTTATCCGACCGGCTGACGCCGCCAATGTCGGCCTTTGCGCGGGCCGCACCGGCGGTGCCATAGACAAGGGTCTGACCCAGATCATAGCCTGCGCGCAATTTCAAACGCGCAACAGAATCCAACTGGTCGCCAGCGGTTGTGCCCAGATCAATGTCGGTCTTGTCCCAGTCTACGCCGGCACCCACGACCCAATTGCCCAGATCCCAGTCATAGCCGCCGCGCAGACCGTAAAGCAGGCCGTCTCCGTCCAGACCGGTTGCCGAGACGTCGCCGTAACCCAGCTGTGCACCAACATATCCACCCGTCCAGTCACCGCCGTAATTCACGGGCGCAACCGGTGCAATCACCGGAGCCTCTGCGATCGGTTCCGCCAAGCCACCTGCCAGTGCCGGAACCGCCATCATCCCTGACACCACCGCACCAACCAAGGTTTTTGCCATTATTTTCATAGTCATCTCCATTTCTGATCTGATCTGCCCATCACGCGATTTCGGCGCTGGTACGGGGCAGGTAGTCACCCAGATCATTTCCCCAAGGGGCGGTCACAATTGCTTGATAATAAACGGCAATAAGTTGCTAATTGTCGGCGGAACTTGGCCACCGGATGTTTCAGTCTCTTACGAGACGGCAGCATTCTACAGTGCGTTGATCCCTTAGCGTAAGAAGGGCTTGGCCTGCATCGTTACCGGCACAGCCACGCCAAGACGGGTCAGGATCGTCGGCGCAAGCTGAAGCTGATCCAACACTGCGTCCGGTTCCGGGCCCTCGGCCGAACCGAAGTAATAAAGTGCAAAATCTTGCTGGTCGGGCCCTGCCCCGCCGTGATGGCCGCGCTTGGACTGGCCGTGATCTGCGGTCACGATGACCTCATAGCCGGCTTTGAGCCAGCGGGTGATATAGGGCGCCAACTGGCCATCAAGCTTGAAGCAGGCCAGATCCATCTGGATGCAGTCATGCCCGAAACGGTGGCCCATGCTGTCCAACGTGCAGGTGTGCAGCATGCCGTAGTCAATCGCGTGCCGTTCCGCCAGCATGCTCAGCGTGGCAAACAGATCCGCATCGCAAGGCGTCATCTGATTGTCATGGCCGTAGCCCGTCATCGAATGAAAGCGGCCATGGCTGATCGGGCCGGTCCCCGGTTCATCATATTCAATGTCACGCACCGGATCAAAGGGCGCGCGGTTGAAAAATTCGGACCAGAAACTATGGGCCACCGCCCCGGTCTTGCCACCTGCCTTCGTGACTTCAGAAAAGACATCAGGTTCGGCCACGCGAAAAATCGACTCGTTCGATGTCACCCCATGCACCTGCGGGCTGACGCCGGTATGGATCGAGGCGTAGCATGAGGCCGAGGTTGACGGCAGCGCCGAACGCATCTTCCAGACGCGCGCCTCACCGGCGGCGACCCAGCCTTCAAGATTGCCGAAATAGCCGCGCCAGTTGTCGTAAGGCACGCCGTCAATGATGATAAGCAGAAGTTTGCGGTCCACGTGCCCCTCCGACATCCCCCCCGATGACAAACGGGTTAAAACTGTGTGCCGCATGTCGTGCACGCGGACAAGTCCCCCCACGCGCCTGCCGGGTTAGAAGATTGCAATGGCGGTTCTGTCGTAAAAATGTCGGGGCAAGACATTCCCCAAATCCACGCAACGTGCACGGTGCGTTAAGCCCCCGGCAGGAGAGCCAAATGACAGCCGCCCCGAATATCCTGATCCTGATGGTCGATCAGCTGAACGGCACACTCTTTCCCGATGGCCCTGCCCCGTGGTTGCATGCGCCGAACCTGAAGGCGCTGGCGGCGCGGTCGGTGCGCTTTGCCAATGCTTATACCGCCTCGCCGCTTTGCGCACCGGGGCGCGCGTCTTTCATGACCGGTCAGTTGCCATCACGCACCCGGGTCTATGATAATGCGGCCGAATTCGCCTCGGACATCCCGACCTATGCCCATCATTTGCGCCGCGCGGGCT
>JBARVN010000103.1:0-4463 GCA_049646285.1 Albidovulum sp.
AGTTACGGCTGTGCCGACGATATGGCCGATCATCAGTTCGGCCACCTCGAACGGGGCCTGAGTACATTCTGAAAGCCAGACCCTCAGCGTCGATCGGAACCCGTGCGGGCGGGCGTCCAAGCCGCGACGCTCCATCAGACGGATCATGTTAACATCTCCCAAAAACCCAGGTCCCTTCGACCCTCCCCGGGGAGCGGGGAAGACGTGGCCATCACGGCGATACGGAATGGTCTTATCTATAACCGCCTGCATTTCAGCGGTGACTGGGATACGTTGATCGGCTGTTTTCCCTTTTCGGCCTTTGAGGTTCTCGCCAGGTATGGTCCAGACTCCATCGTCAAACTGATCAACATGCGCCATCCGCACAGTCTTCGACCGCAGGCCGGTGAGGATCACCAGCTTCAAAGCCAGGTTCGTTACTGTATCTTCGTCCAGCGACGCATAGAATGCTGGAACATCCATCCACGGCATTGAGGGGATGTGTTCGACGACATGCCGAGATTTTCCGAGAAGTTCTTTTGCCTTTGCTGTCGCCTGCAAATCAACATCGATGCCCTTAGCAGCCGCAAACCGAAGGACAATGCCCAGCCGGTAAAGTGCCTTCTGCGCAGGATCGGAAGTGTTGTGCCAGATAGGGGCCAGAACATCGCGGATGTCGTTTTGATGCAATTCGGTGACGGGCACCTTCCCGAGCTTCGGCAATACGTGGATCGCTAGCGGCGAAAACCAGCGCCCAGCTATGCCATCGCCCTTCAATTCCGCCTTGCGAGCCTCGAACGCTTCTGTCGCAATCGTTCCGAGACTTACATCCCGAGCTGACACGTCCCTTTCTTTGCGTGCCCGCTCGATGATGGGATCCTTTCCACCAGCCAAAATTGAACGCCATTCACTTGCCAGTTCGCGCGCCTGCCGTAGAGAAACATCAGAAAGGGCGCCAAGTCCCATCTCACGCCGGCGGCCAAAGACGGTAAATCGGTAAACCCACTTTCCAGCGTCTTTTGATGCTTTAACAAGCCGCAGGCCGCCGCCATCTTCATACTTGCCCGCACCCTTAACCCGCACAGAAACGGCAGAAAGCTTGTTCAGTGCTGCCATCCGTGGCGTCCCCCAATGCGTCCCCCAATGACCTCAGACTAGGGTGGAACACAGGGGAACGCAACGGAGCGTTTAATCAAATATTTGTATAATATTAGCGCCAAAATCGGTCACGGCGGAACACGGTGGCGTCCAATGCATAAGCCCTCTCACAGCACCATTTCGCTTTCTTGCTCCAAAATAAATTTCCTAAGCACCCCACCGGGACGAAGACTTTTAGGGAGTCATGCGCCCCATTTTGACTGTAGAAAAGAGGCTCTTCAAATGCCAGCCAAAGCCCGGTTTGGCGCGGGGCGAAACTTCCGATATTTGAAATATTCCAAGTGCTTGATAGAAACTTCAACGAGAGCACACGACAATCCTCTGGCTGTCCCCATAGCCAGACGGGCTTCGCTGTTCTTTCGTTGAGTATCAGTTTTTCGCGCACACCGTGCCATCAGGAATGCGATCAGGCAGCTTTGGTTCCTTTCGGCCTTCCCGCACCGGCTTTGATAACGAAATCTAAAGGCGACTCGGCCAGTCTTTCCCCGGGGAAAAGGGGAATGAGATGGTGGAACGAAAAGCGGTGGCCCGTGCGCGGGATGCTGAGGGATTGGGGCGGCCAGATCCGCTGGACTATTGGTATCAGCAGGAAATAACGCCGTTCGACAGCGGCGATCCAAGCTATGCGCCCCCTGCTCCGGTTGAAGATGAGCCGATGGTCAGCGGCTGGTGGATATTGCCCGTGCTGGTTTTGTCGGTTCCTGCCTGGGTCATGGTTTGGATGGTGGTTTTCTAATCCAGCTGGCGCACAAATCAGCGCGCCAGCACCAGCTCGGCCTTCAAGCCGCCCAGACGCTTGCTATCGCCGAGCCGCAGGCTACCGCCATGGCTGCGTGCAATATCAGCCGTGATTGCCAGCCCAAGCCCGACGCCAGAGCCGCGATCCTGGTTGCGCGCTGTGTCAAGCCGGGTAAAGGGGCGCAGCGCCTCTTCGCGCCGCTCACGCGCGATGCCTGGCCCGTCATCTTCGACGGTGATACGAATTGAGCGTTCCAGTATCGTCAGCGACACCTCCGCCCGGCTGCCGTAACGCACGGCATTCCCGATCAGGTTCCCAAGTGCACGGCGCAGGGCGGTTTCGCGCAAAGGCGCATCACCATGGCCATCTACCCCATATAAGACCACATTTTGCCCGGCACGCCGCGCATCTTCGATCACCGATTGGACAATGCCCAAAGGATCCATGCGCACCGCTTCCCCTTCAAGCGCATCACCGCGCACAAAGGCAAGGAAAGCATCAATCAACCGCTCCATATCCTCAACGTCCCGCCCCATGGCGGCGGCCTCTGCATCCTCGCCTAACATCGACAATCCCAGTTTGAGCCGCGTCAGCGGTGTGCGCAGGTCATGGCTGACACCGGATAATAGCAAGGTACGCTGTTCAATCTGGCGCTCAATGCGCGCCCGCATGTCCAAAAACGCATTTCCAGCGGCCCGTACTTCAAGTGCTCCGGCAGGATGATAGGGGACAGACCGGCCTTTCCCGAACGCCTCAGCCGCGCGCGCCAACCTGCGGATCGGCCGCAGCTGATTGCGCAAAAACAAGAACGCGATCAGGGTCATAAGAAGGCCCGTAAACACCATCAGAACCAACAGCTGATGCGGATTGCTGACAGCGACCCGGCTTCGCGCGAACGTAATCTCCAGCGGTCCTTTGCCGGTTTCCATCACAAGGTGCACGGTATCCAGATCGGCCAGATCCACGGCGCGCACAGTGTCGAATGTTTCGCGCAAGGTCGCGATCACGACCCGACCCGAAAGATCATAAGGCACCCGATCATCCAGAACCGGTGCCGCGTGCGACGCGGGCAATTCGATCATGATGGCCAATGCGCCAGTCATTCGCTCAAGATCAGCCCGCGCAGCGCCAAGATCAGGTGCCGCCTCAACCCTGTCTAAGATCAAATTGATTTCTTGAATAATATTGCGCGTCATCTGGCGGGTCACCCCTTCAAAATGGCGCTGAATGAAGGCAACAGACACAACCAGCTGCAATATGACAATCGGCAATATCAAAATAAGTGCGGCCCGACCGTAAAGGCCACGCGGCAAGATCTGTTTAAACCATGCTGAAATCATGCGACGAAGCCTAAAGCGCAATCGTTGGCGAGGAAACCGGTTTTCCATTTGTCGGGCTGCGGTTACGCTACGCGCCGCAGGGCATGGCCGGGCGAATTGCGAATTGAGGATCACAGATGTCAAACCAAGACAGGCCCCTGCCCGGTCACGTGTATTGGCCAGAACCCGGATTGCGGATGATTCTGGCCCCCAATCCGTCGCCCATGACCCTATTTGGGACCAACAGTTACATTCTTGGCGAAGGCCGCGTCGCCGTCATTGATCCTGGCCCGCAAGACCCCGCGCATCTGGCAGCACTTCTGGCGGCATTGAAGCCGCACGAACGGATCACCCATATCTTTGTGACCCATGCCCATCTGGACCACTCCCCATTGGCCCGCCCATTGGCTGAGACAACCGGCGCGCCGGTGCTGGCCTTTGGCGATGCTGTGGCGGGCAGATCGACGGTCATGACCAATCTGGCGAAAATGGGCGGGATTGAGGGCGGTGAAGGCGTTGACGCAGATTTTTCCCCGGACATTCATCTGAAGGATGGCGATAGCATCACGACCGACGGCTGGACGATTGACGCGCTGCACACACCCGGTCACTTCGGCAATCACTTATGCTTTCGCTGGGGGGATCGGGTCTTTTGCGGCGATCATGTCATGGGTTGGGCCTCGTCTCTCGTCTCCCCTCCGGACGGCGATATGGGGGCTTACATGGCGTCGCTCAACCAGCTGGCCAAGATCGGAGCCACGCGGCTTTATTCCGGGCACGGTGGAGCGATCGAGGATCCGGCCACCCGGATAGCCGACCTATTGGCCCACCGGCGCGGCCGTGAAACTGCTATACTTGCGGCCCTGTCTGATGGCCCGTCTGATGCCGTGGCTCTGGCACGCCGCATCTACACCGACACACCCGCCGCTTTGATGCGTGCAGCGGCCCGCAACGTGATGGCCCATCTTATTGATCTGTCAGAAAGAAACCTGATCCGCCCCGAAGGCATACTTTGCGCAACCGCACGTTTTCAGTCGTTAAGCCGCTTGTAAAAAATTAGTGCCGAAACCCTCTGGACGCCCCCGGTATCGCTTGCTATATCGCGCCACGTGTTCCGGCGTAGCTCAGCGGTAGAGCAGTTGACTGTTAATCAATTGGTCGTAGGTTCGATCCCTACCGCCGGAGCCAAAAACCCAAAGAAAATCAGATAGTTACACAGAAACTGCTTCGGCGGGTTTTCTGGTTCATTTCGCGTGTCCGCTCTGTGT
>JBARVN010000104.1:0-14735 GCA_049646285.1 Albidovulum sp.
CCCCCCTCACGATCTCAAGCGGCGCGCCTTGTAGCGCTGATCCCCAAGGGGAATACTTTTGCAGGGTTTAACAGCCACTTGGGGTCGAACACATCCTTGATCTGCATCTGTGCTTCCAGATCGGCCCCACTATATTGCACAGACATCAGATCGCGCTTTTCAATGCCCACCCCGTGCTCGCCGGTCAGACAGCCGCCGACCTCGACACACAGCTTCAAGATCTCGGCGCCAAACGCCTCACAGATCTCCAGATCACCGGGCTTATTGGCGTCATAAAGGATCAGCGGATGCATATTGCCGTCGCCCGCATGAAAGACATTGGCGACATCCAGACCGAACTCACGGCTCATCTCGCCGATCCGGCGCAGGACCAGTGGCAAGGATGACACGGGTATCGTGCCATCCAGACACATGTAATCGTTGATCTGACCCATGGCGCCAAAGGCGGATTTACGGCCAAGCCAGATTTTCCTGGCCTCTTCTTCGGACGCGCTTTCGCGAAACTCCACCGGGTCATGGCGCTCTGCCAGTTGTCGGATCAGGCCAAGCTGCTCGTCGATCTCGGCGGCACTGCCTTCCACTTCGACAATCAACAACGCTTCGCAGTCAGGATAGCCCGCATGGGCGAAATCCTCGCAGGCCCGGATGCAGGGGCGGTCCATGAACTCAATCGCCACCGGCAACACCCCGGCCTTGATGATATCGGCCACGCACGCACCGGCCACCTCGCTGCTGTCAAAGGCAATCAATACCGGGCGCGCACCCTCGGGTTTGGGCAATATCCGCAACGTGGCCTCGGTCACAACGCCCAGCTGGCCTTCCGAGCCACAGATCACCCCAAGCAGATCAAGCCCGGCAGCATCCATATAGGCACCGCCTATTTCGGTCACAGTACCGTCCATCATCACCAGCGTGACACCCAGCAGATTATTCGTTGTGACCCCGTATTTCAGACAATGCGCACCACCGGAATTCATCGCGATGTTGCCTGCAATGGCACAGGCCAGCTGGCTTGAAGGGTCCGGGGCGTAGAAAAATCCATCCGCCTCAACCGCGCCGGTCACCGACAAATTGGTGCGCCCCGCCTCCACCCGGATAAAGCGGTTGGCATAGTCCACCTCCAGCACCCGGTTCATACGGGCAACCCCAAGGATAACGCTATCGGCGGTCGGCAACGCCCCCCCGGCAAGCGAAGTGCCCGACCCGCGCGGGACAACCGGCACACCCAGCTCGTGACAAATCCTCAAGGCGGCCGCCACCTCATCTGTGGTGCGCGGCAAAATGGCGGCGAGCGGCGCACAGCGGTAAGCTGCCAGCCCGTCGCATTCATAGGCCCGCGTCTCGGCCGGATCATCGATCACTGCATCATCGGGCAAAACGGCGCGCAGTCTGGCCATAATCTCGGACTTGCGGGCAAGAACCCCTGGATCGGGGGGCGGCATTTCCATGACGATCTCCTGATATTGGTAATTAAATATAACCAATTTTGCATTATGGCAATGACCGATTTAGCACGCTACTGTCGCGCTATGATCGAGTTTCTGGATACCGGACCATTCAGCCTGGCAGATGCGGCGGCAATCTTGCTGTTGCTCGGCCTATGGCTGGGCATTGGCTTTCGTGTCGAACATTCCCCCGCTTCCAAGCCATCCGTCTCGGCCCTGATGACAAATTACCGGCGCGAATGGTTGCGCCAGTTCGTCACAAGGCAGCCGCGCATCTTCGATGCCGCTATCATTGACAATCTCAGGCGGGGCACCAGCTTTTTCGCCTCGGGCACGATGATCGCAATCGGGGGTGGTGCTGCCTTGATCGGCAACACGGAACGGCTGCTTGGATTGGCGGCAGATCTGACCATTCAGTCCGCCCCGGTGGTCGTCTGGGAAACCAAGATCCTTGTAGTGCTTTTGCTGCTGACAAATGCGTTTTTGAAATTTGTGTGGGCCAACCGGCTGTTTGGCTATTGCGCCATCGTCATGGGCTCGGTGCCCAATTCGATTGACGACCCGCTGGCCTATCCGCGTGCCGCACAGGCGGCCGAGCTGAACATCACGGCGGCACGCAGTTTCAACCGCGGGCTGCGCTCGCTTTATTTCGCGTTGGGAGCGCTTGCGTGGCTCTTGGGGCCGGTTGCCCTGACGGTCGCCGCCCTTCTTACCGTCACCGTGCTATGGAGACGCGAATTCGCATCTCGCTCACGGCAGATTTTACTGCAAAGCACACCAAAGTGATCGCACCTGAGCCAAGAACATGCCAATCTGCCAGCATGTCCAGACCGATGTACACCATCAAAGCCACGGCGATCACCCTCGTCGCACTTGCGAACACGGCTTGGGCGGATGCCCCGCAAGTAACGCATGCAGACGCGGTGGCCGCGCCGGATGGCTGGACAATATCGGTCACGATCACTCATCCAGACACCGGTTGGGATCACTATGCAAGCGGCTGGGAAGTGCTTGCACCGGACGGAACAAAACTAGGATATCGCGAGCTGACGCATCCGCATGTTGATGAGCAACCCTTCACGCGCAGTCTGAGCAGGGTGGCGATACCAGATGGTATTACGCATGTTTTGATTCGACCGCGCTGTACCTTGGACGGCTGGGTGGCAGAGCGGACGCGTCTGGATCTGCCCGATAGGTGACCTGACGTGTTCAACGTGCCGGACGTGGCCAGTTTGATCTGCTGGGGTCTGCAGCAGACCCCATAGACCTTCGGCGACATCTCGCCATACTGCAACTGCAGCGTCATTTTGCCCCGCGCGATGCGATACAAACACCTCTCAGGTTGTGTTACACTATAAGGGCCACCGCATCGCGGATCTGCCCCGCGATGTTCACTCATCAGGAGGATGCCATGACCCAAGCCAAGCGCCGGGATGAGATCGACATGATCGTGGACGACATACTGGCCAGCCCTGAGCGGGTTGAGGAATGGAAAGCCAGACTGCGCGACAGGCTGGACAGCTCGTCCAAGCCAACGCGCCCTGCCACCACACTCAAAATCGTGCACAGTGCCGAAGACCCCGAAAGCCTGTGGGACAACCTTCCGGTCTGACACATGTATCGGCCTGACAGCGTTAACTGCTAAAGCGTTTCGCGCTAGGCCGAAACTCTATCGGCGGCCTTCGTGGAGCCATGCCCCCAGAACCAGCGCCGCCGCAAGCAAGACAAAGACCCAAGCCGGCAGAAGCGGCGAAACGCGGATGCCGGTGGTCAAATAGGCCCCGCGTGGGGTGATGCCTATCCAGCCACGTCCAACAGCCGGTCGGCCCTCGCGAACCTGCCGAAGGTCAGGGATCCGGTCTTCCAGACGGCTGACGCCGCCATTGGTCAAGCCCGCAGGTGCCGCAATCTTGTCACCGGATGCAATGGTTTCTTCAAACTCTCGTGGCGCGGCCGGGCCCAGGGCCATGACCCTTTCCATCTCACCGTCGCGCAGGCGGTAAAGCCCGGTCTGGGCCGCAGCAATCACCGCCTCATAGCGGCCCGGGTCGGTTTCCTTCAGCTGCACCAGCGTATCTGAGCCGTCAGGGGCCGTCACCGTCACTTCCCGCGCGCCTTGCTCCAAAGACCGGCGGGTGATGGTCAACGTGCCCGCACCGGGCGTGGCCACCAACGCTTCTTCTTCCAGCTCGGGTTCTTTCATCATCCAATGGGCCAGCCTGCGCAGCAGTTCCAGCTGTGGCCCGCCGCCTTCAAACCCCCGGCTCCAAAGCCATGCCTGATCAGAACCCAAGAGGGCAACCCTGCCCTCACCAACCCGATTGAGGATCAGCAGGGGCTGCGCGCCGGGGGCCTCCATGACCACCTGGCCTGTCGGATCAGTCAGCTCGACATGTCGTGTCCAGCGGCCCCATTCGGGTGCGCCTGTGGTCCCGGCCTTTCCGCCGTCAGGCGTGTAAAGGTCCAAGCCTTCCGTCACGGGGTGACGTTGCCCCAGATCAGACACCAAGGGGCGGAAGCCGCCTTCAATCACCCGCGCTGTGGGGCGCGCAGGCAAGATGTCGCCCAACCCGGAATGATAGATACTCTCGACCGACGCGAAATCCGGGCCCGCCGACACCAGCACCGCCCCACCGCTTTCCACATAGTCACGAATATTGTGAAGATAGGCTGCGGGCAATATTCCACGCAGCTGATACCGATCAAAGATGATCAGATCAAATTCACGGATTTTCTCGACGAAAAGCTCGCGGGTTGGAAAGGCAATCAGCGACAGCTCGCTGACCGGCACTCCGTCTTGCTTGTCAGGCGGGCGCAAGATGGTGAAATGCACCAAATCAACGGCACTGTCGGATTTCAGCAAGTTGCGCCACGTGCGTTCACCCGCATAAGGCTGTCCTGAAACCAAAAGAACGCGCAACCTGTCGCGCACGCCGTTGATCTGAACAACCGCCATATTGTTGCGGTCCGTCAGCTCACCTTTCGCCGTTTCCAGATTAAGCTGCACCACATTTTGTCCCGCATGTTCAAGCGTCAGCGGCAGCTCAAGATCCTCGCCCGTCGGCACGGCGAACGCCTCAGCGGGGGCGCCATCAATCGAGATGAACAGGTTGACGATGCGGCCTGCTTCGGCAGCAGGCAACTGGCCTTGCTCTTCAACACGCAAAGTCAGCATCAGTTCTTCGCCGATAATGCCAAAGGCAGGGGCAGTACGGATCACCAGACGGCGATCCCAATCCACGGCGCGCCCGGACAAAAGCAGATTGAGCGGCGCGGGCAGATCGGGCGTCAGCTCCATGTCATGGATCTGGCCATCACTGACCAGAATAACACCGGCAATCCGGCTGCGCGGTTCCTCAGCCAGCGCTTGCGACAGGGCAGTCATGGCAAGTGTTCCGGCATTCTTTTCGCCGTCGCCCAGCACCACCTTGCGCAGCTCAGTGTTGGCCAAAGCGGCAACCTTGGCCTCTATACGGGCCACAGCCGCCGCCGTTTGATCGGGGCGGTCAGATATCTGTTGGCTCGCACTTTCATCGACCACCAGAATGACAATATCCGTTAGACTGCGGCGTTCTTCGCGCTGAAGCGATGGCTGGGCGATGGCGGCAAGCAGGGCTGCCCCGGCCAGCAACCGCAGCGGCCACCCGATCAGGCCCCGCCACGCCCCAAACGCCGAGAACAAGACCACCACCGCCAGCCCGGCCCATATGACCGGCCACGGCAAAAGCGGATCAAAGATCACCTGCCCGGTCATTGCCCCAGCCTTTCCAACAGCGTCGGCACATGGACCTGATCGGATTTATAATTCCCGGTCAGCACATGCATGATCAGGTTAACTCCGAAGCGGTACGCAATCTCGCGCTGACGCTCTCCGCCCAGCCCGCGCCCGACAGTCATCATCGGGTGGCTGTTTTCATCCACCGCCCAGGCCGCGGCCCAGTCATTGCCGCCGATGACCACCGGGGTCACGCCGTCATTGAGGTTGCGAAACGGCATACCTTCAGCCAGTTCCGCATCGGGCGGGGCCGCTTCAACCCAAATGGTCCGGCCGGAATACCGGCCCGGAAAATCTTGCAGAAGGTAAAAGCTCCGGGTCAGCACATGATCACTTGGTATGGGTTCCAATGGCGGAATGTCCAAGGGCGCGGCCAGAGCTTGCAACCGGCGACCCTCGGGCGAGGCCGCACCAAACCCGGCGATATCGGCATCGCGCGTATCAAACAGGATCATCCCGCCAGTGCGCAGATAGCGGTTCAGCTTGGCGTAGGCCGAGGGGGACGGCGTGGGTTGCGTGGACGTCACAGGCCAATAGAGGAACGTAAACACCGCAAGATCGGCGGTTTCCAGATCAACGCCCCGCGGCTCGACCGGCTCAACTGACGTGCGCGAAAACAGGACTTCCGACAACCCCCAAAGCCCGGCCTCAGCAACCCGGTCAATTTCGTCATCCCCAGTCGTGACATGCGCCAGCGTCACGTTGCCGGCGGCGCGAACCAATGCTGCCTCATCCACATCTTGCGCCTGCGCACCCTCTGGCAGGCCCGCGATCAAAAGCACGGCCAGCAAGGGCAGCACCCGGCCTGCGGACCTCAACCCAAGCCGCCCTGCCAGCGCCAGCGCGGCCAGCGCATCGACTAGCAACAACAATAAGGCGGCCCCGAGGAACCCGCCCTTCAGCAGCGTCGCGCGGGCCGCCGCCAGACCTTCGACCACAACCGAATTTGGCCATTCGGCGGCACTCAGCACCCGGTCCGGAGCGATGACATTTACCGCAAGTCGGCGGCTGCCTGACGCGTAGAGGCCCGGCAACAAGTCCGCGCCAATTGATTCCTCGGCCAGCCTCTCACCTGCGACACCGGGCATATTTTCAGCCGTTTCCAGCGCCCCATATGCATCCAGAACACGCTCAGCGACCCACGTTGTCCCGGCCAGATCCGCAATTTCAGGCCGCGTGACGCGGCTGGAAACAGCCAGCCGCTCCAACATCTGCACAAAGAGGCCCGACAAAGCCAGGTTGGACCATTCGGCATTGGCCGAAACATGGAACAAAACCACCTGCCCGTCCCCGATGCGGCGACGGGTGACCAGCGGCGTGCCGTCCGCCAGCGTGGCGATGGTGGCTTCGGTCAGGTCCGGCCCCGGCTGCGCCAGTATCTGGGCGGTAACCGCAACATCATCCGGCGGCACCAACCCAAGGAAGGGCGAGTTTTCCGGGAATGGCGCAAGGGCCTTGGGCGCCCCCCAGCTCATGGCGCCGCCCACCGATCGCCCCCCTGCGCGCAGACGCACCGGCAACAATGGATCAAGTATGTCACGCCCGATATCCGCAGCGGCAAGATGCGGGCCTGCGAAGCGCACCAGCAACCCGCCTTCGTCCAGCCAGTCCAGCACAGGATCAACTTCGACAACTTTGGCGATATCGGCCAGAATGATAACATCAGGGCTTGTCAGCAGCACGTCACCAACGGTGCCTTCGACCAGATCAGCCACCGGCGCCAGCGCTTGGCGCAAGAAGTGATCAGGGGCCAGAAGTTCCAGCCCTTCGCGCCCGGCAGTGCCGGCAATCAACCCCACTTTGCGCCGCTTGAATGCATCATCCGTCAGGGCCACTGCCCCGGCCGTAGCCTCGCCTGCAATTTCAAACCGGGTAACGCGGTTGCGCAATTCGGGGGGCAGATCAAACCGGGTGCTGGCCGTTGCCTCGCCTGCGGCGAAGGTGGCGGGCACCCGTGCCAGCTCGCGCTCAATCCCGGCGGGGTCCAACCCGCGTGCGACCAGTTCCAGTGAAGCCAATGGCGCTGATTGCGTGCGCAACACCGTGACATTCAACGCACCCTCTGCCAGCTCAACACCGCCAAGGGCGCGCACGTCACGCGGGCTTTCAACCGCGGTCACCGACCCTTTCGCGATCAAAGCCGCCAGCAGCGCACCGCGCCCATCCCGGGCAATGCCGTCCGACATCCACAGCGTATCAAAGCCATCTTCGGGCAAACCCGCGACCAATGCCGTCATCGCGTCGCCGTCCGGCTCCCATGGCTGCGGCTTGAGGGCGGGCAGAGCTGCGGCCACGGCCCCTGCCGCCGCAAAAACCGGACCGTCGGGCGGCAGATCGGTCAACGAGAGTAAAGCCACAGGCCGCCCTGCCCGCCCAGCTTCACTGAGCGCGGCCGAGATCCGCTCGATCTTGCGGGGCCAGTCGCGCGCGTCTGCCCAACTGCCATCGACAAGGACCAATAGCGGCCCCTCGCCTTTTGCCCCCGGTTCAGGGTTCAACACTGGTCCCGCAAATCCTGTGATGATCAGCGCCACAGCCAGGATGCGCAGCAACAGCAGCCACCACGGCGTGCGGTCGCTTTCTTGTTTGTCGTCTTTCAACCCTATTAGCAGCGCCACACCCGGAAAGCGGCGGCGGATCGGCGCCGGAGGCACGGCGCGCAAAATCAGCCACAAGATCGGAAGGGCGACCAATCCCCATAAGATCAGCGGGGCGGTAAAGCCAAGGGGGCCAAGCGCAAACATCATCGGCCTCCGTCCAAGGCTGCATAAAGCCACAAAAGCGCTGCCTGCGCCGGATCGCCGGTGCGGTGCGTGGTAAAGAGCCAGCCTGCCTGACGGGCCAGATCGCTCAACCGGTCACGGCGCGCACCCAACCGCTCCAGATAGCGGTCGCGCAGATCCCCGGCTTTCAAGGTTTCATGTTGGACGGTCCCGGCCATGCTTTCGAAAATCGTGCGGCCATCGAAGGGAAATGCCTCTTCGACCGGGTCCAGCACCTGCATCATGATGCCAGTCACGCCACGATCCGCCGCCAGCCCAAGGGCTGCTTCAACAGCCGCCGGATCCCCCATGAAGTCCGACAAGAACACTGCGCGCGATCCCGGCAATATCGCCCGCCCCTCGGGCGCACCAAAATCAGCCTCGGCGGGGGGCGAGGTGAAGACCTGCGCAAGCCGCAAAAGCTGCACTTCGCCGGAACGCGGTGGTGCCACGGGATCGGCCAGCCCCACCCGCTCCCCCCCCCGGATCAGCAACACCGCCAGGGCAAGGGCCAATAGCCGGGCGCGGTCGGCTTTGGACTGGCGCTTTGCATCGCCGGTGAATTCCATCGAGCGGGCATCATCCACCCACAAATGAACCGATTGCGCCGCTTGCCATTCCTTTTCGCGCACGAATTGCTGATCGGCACGGGCAGATCGGCGCCAATCAATGGCGCGCACCTCATCGCCGGCATGGGCCGGGCGATATTGCCAGAATTCATCGCCCATACCGCCCCGCCTGCGCCCATGTTCACCGAGCTGCACCGTTGCCGCCAGATGGCGCGCATCCGCCATCAGGGGCGGCAGAACCGCGGCCAGCGCCTCGGCGGAACGGCGCAGACCTGCGGGGCGTGCGGAAAGGGGGCCGGTTGCGGTCATGCAGCCTCGGATCGGGTCACATCACGGGCAACCGCCTGAATGATCGACGCCAGGCTTTCTCCGCGCGCCCGCGCCGCGAATGACAGGGCCATACGGTGCGACAGAACCGGACCGGCCAGCGCCACCACGTCTTCGGCAGACGGGGCCAGACGCCCATGCAACAGTGCACGCGCCCGCACCGTCAGCATCAGCGCTTGTGCCGCGCGCGGGCCAGGCCCCCAGCTTACAGCGGCGGACACAGCAGCCCCGGCCTCTGCCTCACCCGGGCGACAGGCGCGCACCAGATCGAGGATCAGCTCAACAACCTTTTCGCCCACGGGCATCCGGCGCACGGTGGTTTGTGCGGCAATCAACTCATCGGTGGTAAAGACCATCGGAACCTCGGCCGTGTCGGTGCCCGTTGTGGCCAACAATATATCCCGCTCGGTCTTGCGGTCCGGATACTCGACATCGATCTGCACCAAAAACCGGTCCAGCTGCGCTTCGGGCAGCGGATAGGTGCCTTCTTGTTCAATCGGGTTTTGGGTGGCCAGAACATGGAACGGGCGCGGCAAGGGGCGCTGTTGGCCAGCAATCGTGACTTCGCCTTCTTGCATCGCTTGCAAGAGCGCAGATTGCGTACGGGGACTGGCACGGTTGATCTCATCCGCCATCAGAAGCTGGCAAAATACCGGACCTTCGATAAAGCGAAAGGCGCGGCTGCCATCCTTGGCGGTTTCCAGCACTTCCGAGCCGAGAATATCGGCGGGCATCAGGTCTGGTGTGAACTGCACCCGGCCGGCATTCAGCCCCATGACCGTGCCCAGCGTATCAACCAGCATGGTCTTTCCCATGCCCGGCAGGCCCACCAAAAGCCCGTGGCCACCACACAAAAGCGCGGCAAGGGACAGATCGACCACGGCCGTCTGCCCGATGAAGCGTTGCCCCACCGCCTGTCGCGCCCGGGCGATCTTTTCCGACAGAATGTCGATTTCAGCCAGCAGTTCGGCAGCCTCGGTCATGACAAGCACTCCTTCATCAGTATAGATAGAACCATAAAGGCAGAAATCGAGCGCGGCACCAATGGCAAAACCCGAAAATGAACAATTGATCGTGAAGCCTTCGGCGGAAAACCTCGCAGCGGCGGCAAAAGCCGCCGGTAAAAAAGGGCCGCCGCCCGTGCATTTATGGAACCCGCCCTTTTGCGGCGATCTCGATATGGAGATTCGGCGCGACGGGACGTGGTTCTATCTGGGCACGCCCATCGGGCGGCATGGGCTGGTCAAGCTCTTCTCCTCGATCATTCGCAAGGATGGCGACGACTACTTTCTTGTGACGCCGGTGGAAAAGGTCGGCATCCGGGTTGTGGATGCCCCTTTCGTGGCCGTCGATGCCAATGCAACCGGGCAAGGGCCGGAACAGATGATCCGCTTCGTGACCAATGTCGAAGATGAGATCACCGCAGGCCCGGATCATCCGATCCGTGTGATGCGCGATGCAATAACCGGCGAACCGTCACCCTATATTCTGGTGCGCACGAACCTTGAGGCGCTGATCGACCGCAAAACCTTTTACCGCCTGGTAGAGCTTGGTGCCCATGCCGATCACGACGGCACCAGCTGGTTTGGCCTTTGGTCGGACGGGCAGTTCTTTCCCGTCATTCCCTCTGCCGAGCTTGCCTGAATGCCGCGCTTTTGCGCCAATCTCAGCTGGCTCTTTTCGGAGCTGCCGTTCATGGAGCGGTTTCGCGCGGCCAAGGCTGCGGGCTTTGATGCGGTCGAGGTGCTGTTTCCCTATGATTGTCCGGCTCAGGATATGCGCGACCAACTGGTTTGGGCCGATCTTGCCTTCGTTTTGATGAACTGCCCGCCGCCCAATGCCACGGGCGGTCCGCAGGGTTTTGCGGCAGTTCCGGGGCTGCAAGACCGCTTTCGCCGGGATTTTGAGCGGACGTTACGCTATGCGCAGGTGCTAAAGCCCCACCATATCCACATCATGGCCGGGGTGGCCTGCGGCGATGAGGCGGAAGCTACATTCATTGAAAACCTCCGTTGGGCCGCAACGCGTGCACCCAAACAAAGCCTGACGATCGAACCGATCAACCAGCATGACATGCCCGGCTACTTCCTTGCCGATTTTGACCTTGCCGCGCGCATCCTCGACAAGGTCGCGGCCCCCAACCTGCATTTGCAATTCGACGCGTATCACGCGCACCGCATGACCGGTGACGTGCTGGCAGTCTGGGCCGCCCATGGGACCCGCGCCGCCCATGTCCAGATCGCAGGCTACCCCGGACGGCATGAACCCGCAGGTGGTGAGGTCGACTACCCTGCGTTTTTCGCGCGGATCGATACCGACGGCTACAAAGGCTGGGTCAGCGGCGAATATGCACCCGAAGCGGGCACTGAGGCGGGGCTTGACTGGATGCGCTGAGCGCAACGTAAAGCTCTGGCAATGCGTGAAAAAGCCTGCCCACGGCTCAATGCGCCTCGGCCCAGTTGGCACCTTGCCCCGCATCGACAGTCAAGGGCAGATCCAGATGCACCGCAGGATGGGCCGCACCTTCCATCACGCCGCGGGCCACTGCAATCAAATCATCAACCGCACCTTCCTCAACCTCAAAGAGCAACTCGTCATGCACCTGCAAGAGCATCGTCGCGGGCAGATGCGCAATGGCGGCGGGCATACGGATCATCGCGCGGCGAATGACATCGGCAGCAGCACCCTGAATGGGTGCGTTGATTGCAGCCCTGCGCGCGAAACCGGCATGCGGCCCCTTGGCGTTGATCTCGGGCGTATGGATCTTGCGGCCAAACAGTGTTTGCACATAGCCATGCTCTTTGGCGAAGGCCACGGTCGCCTCCATATAGCCCTTGATGCCCGGAAATCGTTCAAAGTAGCGGTCGATAAAACCCTGCGCCTCAGCGCGCGGAATGCGCAGGTTGCGGGCCAGACCAAAGCCGGAAATCCCGTAGATCACGCCAAAATTGATCGCCTTGGCCTGACGGCGTACCATCGGATCCATACCTTCCAGGGGCACGTTAAACATTTCGGCCGCCGTCATCGCGTGAATGTCGATCCCGTCCAGAAACGCCTGTTTCAGCGCCCCGATATCGGCCACCTGCGCCAGAATGCGCAGTTCGATCTGGCTGTAGTCAAGGCTGACCAACCGCATGCCGGGCCCCGCGATAAACGCCTCGCGGATGCGGCGGCCTTCTTCGCTGCGCACGGGAATGTTTTGCAGGTTCGGATCGGTCGAAGCCAGACGCCCGGTCGAGGCACCGGCAATGGAATATGAGGTGTGAACCCGCCCGGTTTCGGGATGCACATGGGTTTGCAGCGCGTCGGTATAGGTGGATTTCAGCTTGGACAACTGCCGCCAATCCAGCACACGAGCGGGCAGATCATGGCCCTCGGCGGCCAGATCTTCCAGCACGTCAGCGCCGGTCGCATAGGCCCCGGTCTTGCCCTTCTGCCCCCCCGGCAACGCCATCTTGTCAAACAAGATCTCGCCCAACTGCTTGGGGGAGCCTACATTGAAAGGCTGACCTGCCAGTTCCTGTATCTCGGCCTCCAACGCCGCCATCTTTTGCGCGAACGCATTCGACATGCGGCTGAGCACATTCGGATCCACGCGGATCCCGGCCATTTCCATCTCGGCCAACACCGGCACCAAGGGGCGTTCCAGCGTCTCATAAACCGTCGTGACCGCCGCACGGTGCAGATTGGGCTTGAACGCCTGCCAAAGGCGCAAGGTGATATCGGCATCCTCGGCGGCATAGGCCACAGCCTGATCGATCGGCACCCGATCAAAGGTCACGGCGGATTTGCCCGTGCCCAGAAGCGATTTTATAGAAATGGGCGCGTGGTTCAGATAGCGGTCACTCAACCCGTCCATGCCGTGATTGTGCAGGCCCGCATGCATCGCATAGGACATCAGCATCGTGTCGTCGATAGGGGCCACGCGCACGCCGTTGCGGGCGAATATCTTCCAGTCATATTTCATATTCTGGCCGATCTTGAGGATGGCGTCATCCTCCAGCACCGGTTTCAAAAGCGCCAAGGCGTCATCTCGGCGCATCTGCCCTTCGCTCAGGTCGTTTGAACCGAACAGATCGCCACCGCCCTGTTTATGCGACAAGGGAATATAGCAGGCCTCGCCGGGGATGACGCAGAGCGAAATGCCGACCAGTTCGGCCTGCATCTCATCAAGACTGGTGGTTTCGGTGTCCACTGCCACATAGCCGCGTTCCCGGATCACGCCGATCCAGCGTTCAAGGGCTGCGGCGTCGGAAATACGTTCGTATTTCGCGTGGTCAAAGGCGGGCTGCTCAACGGCTGGGGCCTCTGCACCGCCGGGCTCGGACGGGGCCGCCGGGGTGTTTGGCACCTCAGGGGCGTCGATCTTCAGACTGTCGGCCACACGTTTGGTCAGGGTGCGGAATTCCATTGCCGAGAGAAAGTCCATCACCGGTCCGGGCTCGGGCTGCCGGACCTCCAGCTCATCCAATGTCCAGGCATGCGCCACATGGGTTTCGAGCGTGACCAGGCGCTTTGATATGCGGATCAGATCGGCATTCTCGATCAATGCCTGACGGCGCTTGGGCTGCTTGATCTCATCCGCGCGGGCCAGAAGCGTATCCAGATCCCCGTATTCGTTGATCAAAAGGGCGGCTGTCTTGACGCCAATTCCCGGCGCGCCCGGCACGTTGTCAACCGAATCGCCGGCCAATGCCTGCACATCAATCACCCGGTTCGGCTTGACGCCAAACTTCTCTTCGACCTCTTCAACGCCGATATGACGGTTTTTCATCGCGTCAAACATCACCACACCGCCGCCGACCAACTGCATCAGATCCTTGTCCGAAGAAATGATGGTGCAGTCCCCGCCCGCCTCTGTCGCCTCACGTGCAAGGGTGGCGATGATGTCATCCGCCTCATATCCCTGCATCTCCAACGAGGCGACGTTGAAGGCGCGGGTGGCGTCGCGGGTCAACGGAAATTGCGGGCGCAGATCTTCAGGCAGTTCCGGGCGGTTGGCCTTGTATTTATCGTAAATGTCATCGCGGAACGTCTTTGAGGAATGGTCGAACACCACGGCAATATGGGTCGGCCCATCCTTGCCCTGATTCGCCATAAGCTGCCCCCAAAGCATGTTGCAAAACCCGGCCACAGCCCCGATCGGCAGCCCGTCAGATTTCCGGGTCAGCGGCGGCAAGGCGTGATAGGCACGAAAGATAAAGGCCGAGCCGTCGATCAGATGCAGATGGCACCCTTTGCCGAATGTCATGCCCCGTCTCCCTGTTGCAGCGCGATGGGAAAACTATTGCCATGATCCAAGGACCGGCGCCACCCTTGAGGGGCGTTGGGGCCGTGTAGCGGTATTGATTTCAGCAATGCGGAGATACTGTTGAAAAAGTCAGTTGATTGGTTGCTGGTGTCCTGATTCACTCGATTTGAGAGTGGAGGGCGCGGCGATGATGGGACCGAGGCAGGTGGCTCAAGGCGCGCTGTTTTACGAGTTTTCAATTGAAGAGTTTGTGCCGCAGGATCATCCCATGCGCGGGATTGATCGCTTCCTTGACCTGACTGAAGTGCGACCGCTGCTTGCGCCGTTTTACAGTTCACATGGCCGTCCTTCCATTGATCCTGAACTGATGATCCGGATGCTTTTGCTTGGCTATTGCCAGGGCATCCGGTCCGAACGACGACTTTGTGAAGAGGTGCATGTGAACTTGGCGTATAGGTGGTTTTGCAGGCTCGACCTGGCTGATCCGGTGTTTGCCACCGGAGCTGACATCCCGCGCGGTGGATGAGTATCTTGAGACACTCGACGACGCGGCCTTCGGCGCATCAACTGATGCCGTTCCAAAATTTATCTCACCTGTGGATCCCG
>JBARVN010000105.1:0-4190 GCA_049646285.1 Albidovulum sp.
ACCGCCGCCACGGATCTCTGATCCTTGGGCAGCGTTCCGGGCCGGCCAGTCCCCGCCGGCCCGGACTTTCCATGGAGAAGCACATGCCCCAGCACATCACCCTCGTCAGCCACGCGCTTTGCCCCTACGTTCAGCGCATCGCCATCGCGCTTGCCGAGAAGGGCGTGGCGCATGATCGCCTGACCGTCGATCTGGCGAACAAGCCGCGCTGGTTCCTCGACATCTCGCCCATGGGCCGCACGCCGGTCCTGAAGGTAGACGCAGCGGCCCTGTTCGAATCCGCCGCGATTCTCGAATATCTCGAGGACACGCAGCCACGCCCGCTGCATCCCTCCGACCCGGTCGAGCGCGCGCGCCATCGCGCCTGGATCGGCTTCGGCGCAGAATGCCTGAACGACATCGCTGGCTTCTATTCGGCGCCGGACAACTCAAGTCTGGACATGAAAGCCGCCACGCTTAACGCACGCTTCCGGCTTCTCGAGCGTCAACTGGGTCGGGGCCCCTGGTTCGCCGGCGACACATTCAGCCTGGTGGACGCCGTTTTTGCGCCGGTCTTCCGGTATTTCGACACATTCGACCGGATCGGCAATTTCGGTGTGTTCGATGGGCTGGAACGGGTCACGGTTTGGCGCTGCGAACTGGCCGACCGCTCCTCGGTGCAGGGCGCCGTCGGATCGGACTACGACAACCTGCTCGCTGGGTTCATCGAACGGCGCGGTGGTGCCCTGTCGCGAATGCTCGGACAGGGCGCTCGCGCTGTAGCATCATTTGCCTGAAACCGGAGTTCAAGGTTGCAACATCAGACACAGGAACGACGCGTGCGGCGGGCTCCTCGGCGGTTTGCCCCCGCGATCACCTTCGCCCGGCTGACCGAGGTTCCACCCGATCTCCTGGTCGCACACATGTCCGATCCGCGGATGGCTGAACACATGCCACTGCTGACCGAACCTTGGGACATCGCCGTCGCCAAGCGCTTCGTGACGGCAAAGGAAGCCACATGGCAGCGCGACGGGCTGGGTCACTGGGCGATCCTCGCCGATGGAAGCTATGTCGGATGGGGCGGGTTTCAGAAGGAAGGCGATGAATGGGACTTCGGCCTTGTCCTGCGGCCAGACGCCTTCGGCCTTGGCGCGGCGATCACGCGGGCCGCGTTGGACTTCGCCCGGGCTGATCCGCGGATCGCCTTCGTGACCTTTCTGCTGCCGCCTTCGCGCCGCAACCTTGGCGCGCTGGCACGGTTGGGCGCCCGCTTCGTCGGCGAGGTGGATCACGCCGGGGCATCGTTCCGGAAGTACCGGCTCGAGATGGAACGAGAGGCCGAACGACCGGGACAGAGCACAATCAGGAGAAGAAGGCCATGACCATCATCGACCACATGAGCCTCGGCGTCGCGGACGTACCGGCAGCGAGAGAATTCTATTTGACGCTGCTTTCCAAACTCGGGATCAACTGTCTTGCCGAGGGAGAGGGCTTCGCCACCTTTGGACGCGCGCGCGTGGAGTTCCTGCTGCTGGCACCCTTCGATGGTCGCGCGGCAAGCGCCGGCAATGGTGCACATGTCGCCTTGGGACCGTTCAATTATCTGGGGTCACGCCGCGCGCTGGAAGAGAGGCACTGATACAAAGTGAGAAATGACAGGTAGCTTCGACTGTGTCGGGGACTGGTAGGCGAGGCGTTCTTTGAGGTTGCCGTTGGCAATTGTAACGCGAACCTGAAGGAGCAGGTTTGCGCCCTTTTCAGTCCAGCGCATCTACTGTTTTTTGACCATTCGCCTGGCGACAAGGTTGTTGACGCTCGCTTCGGCTGACGTCGAGGCGATACGCTTTCCGGCACGGTACCTCTCACCGTAATTGGCAATCGAGCTGCGATTTTGCTCGATGTAGGTTGTCAGGTTCATCAGGCCCTGTCGGAACAGGTGGCAGATGGTGCTGCCAAGGGCCTCCAGCTTAGACAGGCGGAGGAGATGATTGATCAAATCAAGAGCCCGATCTGTCTGGCCATTCCACAGTAGCCATCGGACTGATTCGACTGTCTCAGCAAGGTTGTCGGGCGCATCTGGAGGTGGTCGCCGCGACACGCTGGCCGCAATCTGTTCAATCGGGCGCAGCTTCATGGCGATATGAAACCAGTCGAGGATATGCGTTGCTGGCTGTGGTAACGCGGTCTTCAAACGCTTCAAGCATTCCGCACCGTCCGAGATTACAGTGATCTCACCTTTGCCCTGATATCCCGCGCATGTCTGACCTGATCGTTCAGCCGCCCGTGCGCGGCCCGCGCTTGAAATGTTGCCAGAATGTAACCGGTTTCACCGTTGGGAACGCGATGCAGGACTATGTGCCGATTGCTGAGAAAACTTTGATCCTTCACTGCGACCAAGCGGGCGCTCAACAACAACTCCCACTGTTAACTGCTTGTTATCTATGATGAGTGACACTGAGATTGGCCTAGCAGTGCCCAATAAACTCATCAAACCACCACCAGCAAAAAAATAGCCCAGAAGCGTTACCGCTTTCTGGGTCTTTTTTCCTCGGATCTGCGCCAATTTGTCGGAGTGGTTGCCATAACACAATTTTTAGCCTGGTTCCGAGACAGTTAACGCATCCACTTTGGAGGACTCTGACATGATCATGTTGATCGCAACTTCTTCAGTCTTCTCCTATGCGACAGGCGTTATTCTGCTTCTATTAGGAGGGGCATTCATTTCGGCGGCTGGCACTGGCATTGCCGCCGGTACGGCTCTGATCGGTTGTCTCTGAGACCTCATCGCGATCAGGCATTATAACAACCTAAAATACTCTCGGATTGGCGGTTCTGACATGCGCGCGCCCACCAGATGACTTGCGGCTAACAACACCGCTAGCCGTTCCACGTCCTAGCGGACGAAGGAGGCTGCCAACTCAGGCCGCGAACCCACTCTCGAGCCGTAGCAGAACCTCAGTAAGACCTTGGCCTTCAGGAACCTCCGTTCGCAATGCCCTCGCGAGAGATTTGCCTTTGCTCTCAATGCTCAACAATCTCTCTGAGAGGTTTTTGACGCTTTCTGCGGTCAGCGTAACGGTGCCGCTCTGGGTATAACGCGCCTCCCAATCGAGATGAGCCCGGATATTTGATAAGCTCAATGCCAAATCTGCGAGCAGAAAGGTCTCCATTTCAGTTTGAGCGGGTAGCATGGTGTTCTCCAGTGGCAAATTGTTACGAAAGAACTAATCATTAAAATTTGCACTTACTGGGTTAACGACTGATTAATTCCGAGGTCTCAATTCGTTAACTGTTGCCGGGATCGGCGGAAGTCCGCCAGAAAGCGCCCTAATACCATGCCAGACTCTATCGAAATTTCCTTAAATCAAAGACGTTTTCGAGCACCGGAACTGGCGGCCGCCTCATTTCAACTTCCGTTTCCAGCCCTCCGTTTAGGGCTACAGCCACCGTCAGAGAAAGTTGCTCATGCATTGTAGTCAGCCCGTTCTTTGCTGCATAAGCCGCCAGGTCGAACAATGCGTTCGCCATCCATGCATGTTGACTTGTAGTGCTGCCGCTTGTGATCGATTTATCAAACATAAAACCCTCGCCGGTGAAATCAGTGGGAATTACTTTCCTATATACAACCTAAAGATGCTTAGCGTTGAATGTAGGATCATTTGATGGCGGACGGCCTTAACGGAGGGTTAATTTTGACAATCACGTCAAGAAAATGATTGTTTCCGATCAACAGGTTAATGCTTTAATTTGCCAAAATCTGGCGAAAAGCGTTATCGCTTCGCACTACTTCGACGATGAAACGGGAGGATTGGGTGTGTTGGCAATGGCTTAGGCTGACTGCAATCATCAGTCTGAGCGAGGAGAGGAGCTACTTGCTCTACGGCTACGGTCAGTATTTCCTCTGCCTCGTCGAGCCCTTCACGCCCTAAATAGTCAACAATCTCGGCGAGTAGGCTGATGATCCATTCGTGTTGGTGCATGCCGTTTGCCTCAGAAAGAACGAAAAAATGCTCGTCTCACTCGCAAACACACAAAGTCTTGAGTTGCTATTCGAGAAAGGTCTACACAGATATTCGAATCAGTCAAGATGCTCATTCCCCCTGTGTCAGGGAAGTTGTCCGCTGCTCTACTTTTCCTCTATTTCTCAGGTGGGCGGGATAGGACCCATCTTACGCCGCCAATCTAGTCCGTCAGAAACGGGGTGTTAAAAG
>JBARVN010000106.1:0-19335 GCA_049646285.1 Albidovulum sp.
CGCCTTCGAACGCTCAAGATATTCGCCCCACTCGTAAGAGACGATTTCCACGTTCACGCCGATTTTGGCCATGTCGGCCTGCATCAGCTCGGCCATGCGCCGTGCGTTCGGGTTGTAGGGGCGCTGAACAGGCATCGCCCAGATCTTCATCGAAAGATCCGAAACACCTTCGGCCGCAAGTGCTGCCTTTGCGGCTTCCGGATCATAGGCATCGTCCTCGATCGCATCGTTATAGGACCAGATCGTCGGCGGGATCGGGTTCTTTGCGACCTGACCAGAGCCCTGGAACACAACGTCAATGATCGCCTGCTTGTCGATCGCCATATTCAGCGCCTTGCGGACATTGACGTTATCGAACGGAGCCACTTGCGTGTTGTAGGCCAGATAACCGACGTTCAGGCCTTCTTGCTCCAGCACGGTGATATCGGCTTCGGCTTTGATCGTTTCGATGTCGGCCGGGTTCGGATACGGCATGACATGGCATTCGCCGGCCTTCAGCTTTTGGTAGCGAACGCTTGCATCGGGCGTAATCGCGAAGACGAGATCATCGATGGGCGACGCGCCACGCCAGTAGTCAGCATTGGCCTTGTAACGGACCACTGCGTCTTTTTGGTAGGCGACGAAGCTGAACGGTCCGGTGCCAATCGGCGCTTGGTTCATCATTTCAGGCGTGCCGGCGGCCTGCATTGCGTCTGCATATTCTGCCGAAACAATGGAGGCGAAGCCCATGGCAAGGTTTGACACCATCGGTGCTTCGGGCCGGTTCAGCACGAACTTCACGGTATAGTCGTCAACCTTGACGATTTCCTTCAGAAGGTCGGGCATCGACATGCCGTTGAAGTATTCCCAAGTGCCGCCGGAAACCTGATTGTAGGGGTTTTCGGCATTGCCCTGACGGTCGAACGAGAAGATCACGTCATCTGCGTTAAAGTCACGCGTCGGTGTGAACTGGTCATTCGAATGGAACTTGACGCCCTTGCGCAGGTGGAACGTGTATTCCAGCCCGTCTTCCGAGGCTTCCCAGCTTTCGGCAAGACCCGGAATGACATTGGTGCTGCCGGTTTCAAACAGCACCAGCTTGTCATAGATTGTGTGCTCGGACGCATCGAACGTGGTGCCGGATGTGTAAAGCGCTGCGTCAAAGCCCTCAGGCGAGCCTTCTGAGCAGTAGACCAGCGTCTTGGCCGAGGCCGCACCTGCGGACAGGGCTGCCAGCACGATGCCGGTTGCGAGTTGGTATCTTAGGTTCATTTGGTATACTCCCAAGGTTGCGTTTTTCGTTTTTGGTTTTCGTTGCTGTCAGCCCGTGAGTGATGCGACAGGTCGTGTCTCCGATCCGTCAATATAGACCGGCGGAGAATGGCGGTGTTTTGTGTGACTCATACTTTTTCCTCGTGTCTGCCGCTGGCAAGCGAGGGGAGCACAGGGGCGCCGCGCGTCGGTCCGCGGAACAGCTCCAACGTCCCTGTCCACAGGATTTTTGCGGGTTTGCCGCTGTCATTGTACCATCCATGAGCACGGTTGCCCCGATAGTGCAGGCTGTCGCCTGCGGACATGCGAAACTCTTCGCCCTCCAGCACTTGTACGACTGACCCTTCCAGGATGAAGACGATTTCTTCGCCTTCATGGCTGACTGTCTCAGATCTGTAGCCATCCGGGACGTGCAAGATAAATGACGAAAGCTCTCGCCCCGGAAATTCCGCACCTATACGTTCGTAAACGATTGACGATCCGTCAATGGAAAATCTCGGGCGGTCGGCGCCGACGGTCAATGCGTCGCCGGGGCGGGGCGTAGCGATGAAATAATCAATTCCGACGTCGAGACCCACCGCGATCTGCGCCAGGGTGCCAAGTGTTGGCGTGGCGTTGCCACGTTCCAGCTGGCTGAGATATCCCACCGACACGCCGGATTTCTCACCCAGACCTTGCAAAGTCACGGATAGTTGCCGCCGACGGGCGCGGATCAACGGTCCGATGCTGCTGGTGGTGTGAGTTCTGAGTCGAGGCAAGATTGGGTTCCGAGTCGATTGGTCTCCAACCGTAATAGAATAATTTTTTTTGTCACCACAAATATTTTATTAATTGTGTAAAGGCGTGACCCTCACCATTTCGCAATGCTGTTGCGCCCCTTGCAGATGCCACCGGCGTAGCTTTCAGCGTGCCTCCGTATCTGGCGACCAGTGTCATCTGTCACGAAGTGCTGGTCAATGCCGCAGGTCTAGCTAGAGTATCGCCCCCAAGGTTAAGGAGTAAGGCCGATGATGCGGCGCGCGGTCATTGTGGTGATATGCTTGGCGCTTGCGGGCATGGCCAGCGGCGGTGTCTGGTGGCGTGCGCTTAATGATGCCCTGTCGCGGCTGGAGGAACGGGGGCGTGCCGATCTTGCTTTGGCAGGGGATCGTCTTCTGGCGCAGTTGCAGCGTTTCCGCGAGATGGCGGTGCTGATGGCCGACCACCCGCAGGTTATTGGGCTGGCACTCGCATCGAGCGCGGACGGCAGGGCGGTTGATGCGCTCTTGCGGCGCACGGCGGACATGACCGGCTCGGACGCGTTGCTGTTTGTAGATGCGGGGGGAACCGTCATTGCGACATCCGGCGCAGGGCGGGGGGCGCGCCTGACCGAGGCTCCCTATTTCAAACGGGCCATGCACGGTGCGCTTGGATTTCATCACGAGGTGGACGCAGAAACCGGTCGCCGCCTTTTTATCTACGCGGCTCCGGTCTTTTCGCCCGATGGCCCGGTGGTGGGCGCAGTGGTGGCCCGGATCGACACCGAAGCCGTCGAAGTGACCTGGCGCGGCGAACCGATGATCGTCTTTTTCACCGATGCGGACCAATTGACGTTCGTGTCAAACCGCGACGAGCTCATTCTTGTCCGTCTTGATATATTGCCGCAGGACTCAGCTACCGGCCCCTTGCGGCGCGGCCTTCGGATGCTGGACCGGCATGAAATCTGGGATCTTGACGGCGGCCCCTACCTGCCTGCCCATGCACTGCATCTGACCCGCCCCTTGCCGGTGATCGCCATGACCGGCGAAGCGCTTGTCGATATCGCGCCTGCGGAACGGCAGGCCCTGCTACAAGCCCTTCTGGCGGCGGTCGCCTCGCTGGGCATAGGTGCGATACTTTTGGTATTTCTGGAACGACGACGCGCCTATTCCCACCGACTTGCAACCGAAGCGCGGGCCAATGCGCGCCTTGAAACCCGCGTGGCCGAGCGCACCCATGAACTGTCTGAAGCCAATGATCAGTTGCGCAGGGCACAGGCGGATCTGGTCCGCGCAGGCAAACTGTCTGCTCTGGGCCAGATGTCTGCGGGCATCAGTCATGAGCTCAATCAGCCATTGATGGCGATCCGTTCATACGCTGAAAACGCAGGTCTTTACCTTGACCGGGCAGAGCCTGAAAAAGCGGTGGAAAACCTTGGCCGGATCAGCGACCTGACCCTCCGGATGGGCCGTATCATCAAGAACCTGCGGGCCTTCGCCCGGCAAGAAAGCGAGGGGATGAGCGATGTCGATCTGGGCGGCGTAGTCAGGGCGGTTCTTGAGCTGACGGAAGGGCGACTACGCAATGATCAGATTGGGATTGAGTGGCACCCGCCTGCACGCCCCTTATGGGTCAGGGGCGGAGAGGTGCGCTTGCAGCAGGTGGTCATGAACCTTTTGGCGAACGCCGCAGATGCGGCTGGGCCGGGCGGTGCGATTGCCATTGGTATTGGCCGAAAAGACGGGCGCGTGCATCTGCGTATCGCAGATTCCGGTCCCGGTATCGCCGAGCCAGACCGGATTTTTGATCCGTTCTACTCTACCAAGGAAGTGGGTGCGAGCGAGGGGATGGGCCTTGGCCTGTCGATCTCATATGGAATCGTGCAAAGTTTTGGCGGCACGATCACCGGGCGTAATCACCCTGATGGCGGCGCCGAGTTTCTGGTGGCGCTGGAACCGGGTAAGCAAAAGGCAAAAGCACATGTCTGATCGGGTTTTGTTGGTTGACGATGACCGCGCCGTGCGCGACGCGCTGGGCCAGACACTTGACTTGGCCGGGCTGACGCCGGTGCTGGCTGCAAGTTATATCGAGGCAAAAGATCACATCGCGCTGGATTTTCCCGGAGTTGTCGTGTCGGACATCCGCATGCCCGGAAAAGACGGCTTCGCGCTGTTGGACCATGCAAGAAAGGTGGACCCGGATCTGCCGGTGATCTTGCTGACAGGGCAGGGCGATGTGCCTATGGCGGTGCGCGGAATGACAGGCGGCGCGTTTGATTTTCTGGAAAAACCCTGTGGATCGGCGGATTTTCTTGCGGTGGTGCGCAAAGCGCTGAAAACCCGCTCTCTGGTTTTGGAGAACCGGGCGCTAAAGCGCGAGATCCGGCGCGGTGATGCGGCGGCGCGTATGCTGGTGGGTACCTCCGCTTTGTCAGATCAGATGCGTGAGGCGGCTCGGGCGGCCGCGCGCACGTCGGCAGAAGTGCTCATTTCTGGCCCTCCGGGTGCAGGGACGGCTAAAATGGCCGAAGTTATTCATCTGATGTCCGCCGCAGCGATGCGCCCGTTGCAAAAACTCTCAGCCGCGACCGCCACGCTTGATCTTTTGGCCGCGGCTTTTGAGCGCGCCGAAGGCGGGACAATCTTTCTGGATGAAGTTGCAGGCTTGGCGCCGGCTGCGCAGTTCGCGCTGATCGACCTGATTGATGCGCATGCTGGAACGCGCGTTATTGCCGGTACCTACCGGGATCTGTCCATCGAAGTCGCCGAAGGCCGCATGACCCCGGATCTTTACTACAAACTTGATGTGATGCGGGTACGCATTCCGGCGCTGAAAGAACGGCCCGAGGATATCCCGGTTCTTTTTCGCCACTATGTCTCGATCGCATGCGAACAGTCCGATCTGCCAATACCTGTCATCACACCCGAGGTGATTGCAGGGCTGATGGCCGAGGATTGGCCCGGAAATGCGCGTGCTTTGATGAACGCAGCCCTGCGCTTTGCGATGGGTCTGACAGAAAGCCATGACGATGAAGGTGCGCCCGGATTGGCGGGGCAGATGGCACGGGTGGAAAGGTCGATTCTGTGCGAGGCGCTGGCACGGCACGGCGGCAATGCGACCGAAGCTGCGTCCACACTGAAGCTGCCCCGCAAAACCTTCTATGACAAGCTGACACGTCATGGGATTCGCGCCGACGATTATCGCGCGTAGTGTGCGAATTTCCGCACAGTTCGCGCTAATGTCTGTGTGAACTTTCGCCGCCCTGATAAGTCATATGCTTAAGGAAATATGATAAGTCGTTGAAAAAAAATTAAAATATATTCAATCCTGATCACGAAAACCCACGCTTGCCTGGGCGGATCTTCGCCGCTTTTATATCAAGCGAACGCTATCTGCGGATGGCGGTTCTTTACTTTCACGACGACGGGAGGACGACCAATGAAAAAGATGACCACAACATTGACCGCAGTGGCGCTGGCGATGACCGCAGGGGCCGCACTGGCAACAACCGGCTGCGACGATGGTGAAATCGTAATGAAATTCGCCCATGTGACGAATTCTGACAAGCACCCCAAAGGCATTGCCGCCACCTTGTTCGCCGAGCGTGTGAACACCGAGATGGACGGCAAAGCCTGTATGGAGGTGTTCCCGAACTCCACCCTTTATGACGATGATCAGGTGCTCGAAGCGATGCTGCAGGGCGATGTGCAATTTGCAGCCCCCTCGCTGTCGAAATTCGAAGCCTTCACCAAGCAATTCCAGATCTTTGATCTGCCCTTCATGTTCAAGAACATCGCGGCTGTCGATGCGTTCCAGAACTCCGACACCGGCAAGGCGATGAAAGAAAGCATGGTGCGGCGCGGGCTGATCGGGCTTGAGTTCTGGCACAATGGTCTGAAGCAGATGTCGGCCAACAAGCCGCTAACACTGCCAAGTGATGCAGCCGGCCTCAAATTCCGCGTGCAGCCTTCGGACGTGATTGTGGCGCAGATGGAAGCGCTGGGCGCTTCACCGCAGCCAATGGCGTTTTCGGAAGTGTACGGCGCCCTGCAGCAAAAGGTTGTCGACGGTCAGGAAAACACATGGTCCAACGTCTATGGCCAGAAGTTCTACGAAGTGCAGGACGGCACCACCGAAACCAACCACGGTCTTTTGGACTATCTCGTTGTCAGCTCGGTCGACTGGATGGATAGCCTGCCCGAGGATGTCCGCACACAGCTGACCACCATTCTGACCGAGGTTACCTCTGAGCGGAACGCAGCCGTCGGCGAAGTTGATGCCGCGGCACGTCAGTCGGTGCTGGATGCAGGCGGCGTGATCCGTGAACTGACGCCAGAGCAGCGCCAAGCATGGGTCGATGCCATGAAGCCGGTCTGGGATCAGTTCAAAGACGGCGTTGGCCAAGAAAACATCGACGCGGCACAAGCCTTTAACGCCGCAAACTAAACGACCACACTCACGGAATGACAAATCTGGGTCCGGCAATTGCCGGGCCCGGGTGCTCAATATGGGGGAGGGGATATGAGCCAGAAGTATGAACCCAGAACGCCACTGGGCCGCGCTGTGCACTCGTTTGAGGAAACCGGCATTGCGGTGATCCTTGGGCTGATGACCATGATAACCTTCACCAATGTCGTCTTGCGCTATGTCTTCAACTCATCTCTGATCTGGGGGTTGGAAGTGACATTGGCGCTGTTCGCGTGGCTTGTTCTTTTTGGCATGTCCCACGCGGTAAAGATCACCGCACATCTGGGTGTCGATGCCATTGTCAACATCTTGCCCCACCGTGGCCGCCGTATCATTGCGCTGATCGCGGCTGCCTGCTGTCTGGCTTATGCGCTGTTGCTGATGAAAGGTGCTTGGGATTATTGGGCCCCCTTTGGAGGCTTTGAACAGACCGGCGGGCGCTGGTTCCCCGAAGGTTTTATCAAGACCCGCGATCAAGGTTGGTACGAGACCGAACAGATCCCGATGCCAGAGATCTTACGCTTTATTGAGCCGATGTTTAATCAAGGCGAAGCCTACGAAAAGCTGCCCCGCCTTATTCCTTATGCCATGCTGCCAATAGGGTGTGCGCTTTTGCTGTTTCGCTTCGCTCAGGCCACCTGGGGGCTGATCACCGGCACGCGCGAAACCCTGATCGTCAGTCATGAGGCCGAGGACGCCATCGAAGACGTCCGCCATCTGAACAAGGAGAGCTAAGCCAATGGAAGTTCTTCTTCTTTTTGTGATGGTGATTGGCCTGATGCTGATCGGCGTGCCAATTGCTGTTGCGCTTGGTCTGTCGTCGACCCTGTTCCTTATTTGGTTTTCAGACACCTCGCTCGCCTCGGTCGCACAGACGCTTTATCAAGCGATGGAGGGGCATCCGACCCTGCTGGCGGTGCCGTTCTTCATCCTCGCCTCATCCTTCATGTCCACCGGCGGCGTGGCCAAGCGGATCATCCGCTTTTCCATTGCCTGTGTTGGGCATCTGCCGGGAGGGCTTGCCATTGCCGGGGTTTTTGCCTGTATGCTCTTCGCGGCGCTCTCGGGTTCAAGCCCGGCAACCGTTGTGGCCATCGGGTCAATCGTCATCGCGGCGATGCGGCAGGTGGGTTATTCCAAGGACTTCGCGGCAGGGGTTATCTGTAACGCAGGTACCCTTGGTATCTTGATCCCGCCTTCGATTGTGATGGTCGTCTATGCCTCGGCCACTGACGTATCGGTCGGGCGTATGTTCCTTGCGGGCGTGTTCCCGGGCCTTTTGGCCGGTGGCATGCTGATGGCGACGATCCTGATCTGGGCTATCTGGAAGAACCTGCCCAAGGGCGAGTGGCTGGGCTGGGCCGAGATTTGGCACAGCTTTGCCGATGCGTTCTGGGGACTGATGTTGATCGTCATCATCATGGTTGGCCTTTACGGAATCCCCGGCGTGACCAACGCGATATTCACCCCGACCGAGGCGGCTGCCGTGGCCGCTGTTTGGGCCTTTATCGTGGCCACATTCATCTACCGTGACATGGGGCCACTTGCACGAGACGGGGGCAATCTGAGCCTTTTGCAAAAGCCCCACGCCCTTGTCACCGGCTTTTTCCACCGCGACACACGCGCCACGTTGTATGAGGCGGGCAAACTGACCGTCACCTTGATGTTCATCATCGCCAATGCGCTCTTGCTCAAGCATGTGCTGACCGACGAACAGATCCCGCAAAAGATCGCGGGAGTGATGTTGGACGCGGGCTTTGGCAAAATTGTGTTCCTGATCATCGTCAACGTGATCTTGCTGATCGGTGGCCAGTTCATGGAGCCATCGGGCCTGATCCTGATCGTGGCGCCGCTGGTCTTCCCCATCGCCATCTCGCTCGGGGTTGATCCGATCCATCTGGGCATCATCATGGTGGTGAATATGGAAATCGGGATGATCACGCCACCCGTGGGTCTCAACCTGTTTGTGACGTCCGGCGTGGCGGGCATGTCGATGATGCGTGTGGTCAAGGCGGCCCTGCCGTTTCTGGCCGTGCTTTTCGTCTTCCTGATTATTGTGACCTACGTGCCGGTCCTGTCCACATGGCTGCCAACCCAAGTCATGGGGCCAGAGATCATCGTGAAATAGCGCGGGTGGCGGGGCGGCGGAAGGATCCGCCGCTCAGACCTCTTCGATACGGATCGCAACCGGCTCGCCCACGACAACACCAGTGGCAGGCAACCGCGCAAAGGCATGATCAACGGCATCGCGTGTGGTTTTGTGCGTGACAATCAGCACCGGGGCCGAGGTATCCATATGCCCGTATTGGCGCATCCGGTCGATTGAGATACCTTCATCGCCCAGAATGGTCGCCACTTTGGCCAGCGCGCCGGGTTTGTCCGACAGCTCCATCCTAAGGTAATGCGACGCGGGCGCTGTGGCCTTGGCGGGCACCGCGTCGATCAAAGTTTTCGCCGGTTGGCCAAAGGTGGACAGGCGGCTGCCGCGGGCAATCTCGATGACGTCGGACATCACGGCACTTGCGGTCGGGCCTTCGCCGGCCCCAGCGCCGCGTAAAACGATCTGGCCGACGCTGTCGCCTTCCAGCACCACCATATTGGTGCCGCCCTGCAATTGGCCAAGCGGGCTGTCGGCGGGCACAAGGCATGGTGACATGCGCTGTTCCAACCCGCGGCCCGTCATCTGCGCAACGCCCAAAAGCTTGATCTTATACCCCATGTCACCGGCGCGCTGAATATCGTGGATCGAAATGCGGCCTATGCCCTCCAGCTCGACCTTGTCGAATGAGACTTTGGTGCCAAAGGCGATTGATGCCAGAAGCGCCAGCTTGTGCCCGGCGTCGATGCCGCCCACGTCCAGATTGGGATCGGCTTCAAGATAGCCAAGCTGGCGGGCCTCTTCAAACACCTGATCGTAAGGCAGACCGGCACTTTCCATCCGCGTCAGTATATAATTGCACGTGCCATTCATCACACCCATGACGCGGCGGATTTCATTGCCTGCAAGCCCTTCTGTCAGTGCCTTCACCACCGGGATGCCGCCAGCAACGGCGGCTTCAAACCGGATCACATGACCCATCTCTTCGGCGGCTTCGGCCAGTGATTGGCCGTGGAGTGCCAACATCGCCTTATTGGCCGTCACCACATCCTTGCCCGCAGCTATCGCCGCTTTCGTGGCGTTCAAAGCCACGCCATCTGAACCGCCCATCAGCTCGACAAATACATCAACATCGTCGCGTTTGGCCAAAGCAACGGGATCCGTTTCCCAGGCGTAGCCGGACAGGTCCGCATCACGGTTTTTGGTGCGGTCGCGGGCAGATATAGCAGTGATCTCAACCGGCCTGCCGGTACGGCGCGTCAAGAGGTCCGCGTGCTTTTGGATGATCTTCACGGTGCCAATGCCCACGGTACCTAGGCCGGCAATGCCAAGACGCAAGGATTGGGGCATGGGTGTTCTCCGTCGTCGCAACAAGGTTTTCCGTCAGGCGCACGCCAAGCGGCCTTGGGCGTGTTAGCCTGTCACGCGGCGGCTTGCAACGCGGCTGAGCGGTGGGGCCCGTTTAAAGGGTGGTCTGGCGCAATCGTGCCGCGCGGGCACGCAGGGCCGCTGCGCGGGCTTGAGCTTCGGCCGCAGGATCAGTTTCGGGATTTGCGGGGGCATTCGCCAGCAACGGACCAAGGGGCACAAGTGTTGGATAGGCGGCGTTCATCACCTCTTTGCTCGCCGAAGCCTCGACTTCTGGGAAACGGGCGCATCCGGTCAGGAATGGGCCAAGCAGGGCCGCGATCAGTATGATTATGCGCATTGATGTGTTCCGCTGGTGACGTGATGGATACTAGTCCGGGTCAGGTGTGCGGCGCAAGCGCGGGGCGCGGGGTTTGGCCCCTTGTATTGAACGTATGTTCAGTTACTTTGCCCCGATGGCACGCAAAACAGGCTCGCATTCCGAAATTACCGGCCCGCGCATCCGCGCGGCGGCGCTGAAATTGTTTGCCCGCTACGGCTTTGCAGCCGTCTCCATGCGCCAGATTGCGGCTGAGGTCGGGGTGCAGGCAGGCGCGCTTTATCTATATACACCGGACAAAGAGACACTGCTGTTTGATCTTCTGAAAACGCATATGGATGATCTGATCGCGGCGTGGGATGCAGTGCCGGCGGCCCCTACGCCCAAGGCATCCCTTGAACGATTTGTACGCTTTCATATCCGGTTCAATCTGGACCGGCCCGATGCGGTCTTCTTGTCCTATATGGAGTTGCGCAATCTCGGGCCTGCGAACTTTACCGCGATCGAGGCACTGCGCCGCGCCTATGAGGATCGGCTTGAGGCAATTCTGATTGAAGGCCGAAAGGCGGGGGTTTTTGCCGCGGATGATACCAAAATCGCCACACTCGCGATCATCGCAATGTTGACCGGTGTCAACACCTGGTACCGCGAAAGCGGGCGTTTGTCGCGCGACAAGGTCGGCGATATCTATTGGGATATGGTGCGCAAGGCCGTTTCGGGCTGAAAGGTCAAAGCGTCATCCGTAGAGGAGACTGGAATGCCCCTTGTCACGATCAATGGCGCACAGCTGCACTACACCGATGAAGGCGCGGGCGCCGAAACCATTGTGTTTGCCCACGGTTTGCTCTTTAGCAGTCAGATGTTTGCAGCCCAGATCGCGGCTTTGAAGGATGAGTATCGGTGCATTGCCTATGATCACCGTGGGCAGGGCCAGAGCGAGGTCACACTGTCGGGCTACGATATGGATAGCCTGACCGATGATGCCACCGGTCTGATTGAAGAGCTGCGGCTGGGGCCATGCCACTTTGTCGGACTGTCGATGGGCGGCTTTCTTGGCATGCGGTTAGGGCTTCGGCGACCGGACTTGCTGAGGTCGTTGACCTTGATCGATACTACTGCCGATCCGGAGCCCGCGCAGAACCAAACCCGCTACAGGATGCTCAATTTGATTGCGCGCTGGTTCGGGCTGGGCGTTGTTGTGGGTCAGGTCCTGCCCATCGTCTTTGGTCAGACATTTTTGAACGACCCGGAGCGTGCGTCTGAGCGCAAGCTCTGGCGCCGCCGGATTGCGGGCAGCCACCGGCTGGGCATTACACGTGCAGTGACCGGCGTGATTGAGCGCCAAGGTGTCGCTGAAACCATCGCGGCAATCCGCCTGCCAACGCTGATCCTTGTCGGGGCAGAGGATGTTGCCACACCGCCTGAGCAATCGAAACGGATCGCAGCGGCCATTTCCGGATCAACCATGGAAACCATTGCTGGCGCTGGCCATTCCGCCGCGATTGAACAGCCAGCGGCTGTAAGTACCGCAATTGCCGCTTTCCTCGGGGCCGTGCCGGGCGCAGGCGGAAGCGTGCCTAGTGTGCCGGTCGGATGAAAGTGCCGTTGCGCAGATCCGAAATCGCCTGACGCAGCTCGGCTTGTGTGTTCATAACAATAGGCCCATGCCAGGCCACCGGCTCTTCCAGGGGCGCGCCTGAAATCAGCAAGAACCGGATGCCATGGTCGCCCGCCTGAACCGTCACCTCGTCGCCGGTACCAAACCGGATCAGCGTGCGGTCGCCAGACATGTCGCGGATGTTCACTTCCTGGCCCATCACTTCCTTTTCCAAAAGCACGCCCGCAGGGGTGCTGGCATCGGCAAAGCGGCCCGACCCGTCGAACACATAGGCAAAGGCGCGCCGGTAGGTATCGACCTTGAATGTCTTTCTGACACCCGCTGGCACAAAGATATCCAGATATTGCGGATCGGCTGCGATGCCATCGACCGGGCCTGATTTGCCCCAGAATGACCCTACGATCACTTTGACGCTGGTGCCGTCATCATCAATCACTTCGGGAATTTCGGTGCCTTTCACATCTTGATAGCGTGGTTGGGTCATCTTCAAAGATCCCGGCAGATTGGCCCAAAGCTGAAATCCGTGCATCTGGCCCTTGGCGTTTCCTTGCGGCATTTCTTGATGCATGATCCCTGACCCGGCGGTCATCCATTGCACATCGCCTGCCCCCAGCCGCCCGGTATTGCCAAGGCTGTCGCCATGCTCGACGGTTCCGGCCAGCACATAGGTGATGGTCTCGATCCCCCGATGCGGATGCCACGGGAAACCGCGCAGAAAATCCTCGGGGTTCTCATTGCGGAAATCATCGAATAGCAAAAAGGGATCAAGCTCACTCGGGTCGTGAAATCCAAAGGCCCGGTGCAGCTTGACGCCGGCCCCTTCCATTGTCGGTTGCGCAGCGCGGGATTCGAGGATTGGACGGATCGACATTTCGGTTTCTCCTGTGGCCTGCGCGTAATATAGGGCACACCGAAGCTTTTCACAGGCGAAGAGTGCATGAGGGTCTGTGCCGCGCTGCACAGATCTGGTCCGGGCCGAGGCAAAAGGGGATATCGATGCAAGACGATGACAGCAGGGTGGTGGCGGTGATTGCCCCTTCGATGCCGCGCCGGATTTTTGCGGCCGGGGTTCTGGGCCTGCTTGGGGTGATCCTGGAGCTGCTGGCGTTTTTGCGCCCGCCCGCCTCGGCGCCGCTTCAACTGCTGCTGATCTGCCTTGGTGTTGTGGCCCTTGCGGTTTGCGCCCGGATCTGGCGGGCATCGGGGCAGGGGCTGGTATTGACCCCAACCGCACTTCGCGACAGCGACGGGCGTCTGGTTGCCGACGTCGCCCTGATTGCTCAGGTGGAACGGGGCATCTTCGCGTTCAAGCCTTCAAACGGGTTTTTGCTGACAATGCAAAAAAAACAACCCCGGGCCTGGGCGCCGGGGTTGTGGTGGCGGTTTGGTCGCCGCGTTGGTGTCGGTGGCGCCATCTCAGGGGCTGAGGGGCGCGCCATGGCCGATGCGATCACTGCGTTGATGGCTCAGTCACGATCCGCTTCGAGTTCTGACTAGGTGTCAGGATCAGGTGTGGGGGTGCCATCATCATGGCCTGCGCCCGGATCAACGCTGGCGCCGTAAATGCAGCCATCGGCGATGCCATCTTCGTTGTCGAACACGATGCAGCCGGTAAAGCGCGGCCGTGTTGGAATGAAGGTTGTGTACCACTGCGCGTTTAAGCCGATATTGAAGATCGGCTCATAGGCCATATTGGTTTCGACAATGGTCACAAAGTCACCATCTGGCATCGTCGGTATCTTGTTGGCGCTGGCTTGCAGCGTTGCGGTCGTGTGCCCGGCGGCAGCACCAGTCGCGTAGGACCAGGCGATTTCATAGCGATCATCGACCGGGTCAAAATAGACGCTTGAGATGCGAACCCATGTCGGCTTGTTCGACATCGTGAGATAGTCAAACAACGTGTTCAGTCCTTCCAGGTAGTCGTCAGTGACGGCACCAGTTTGACGCGAGAGCAGATCCGCGACCGCATAGGCCCCCTTTAGGTTGACGTTCTTTTGCCGAAAGGCATCAAAGAACTGAAAGGAAGCGACGTACCACCACACCAGTACAGTTGCAGCCAATACCCCTTCGACGGGCATGTTTCCGGCGTCCTCAGCCGCAAACCGGCTGCTCCGCAATTTCAGGCGCGATAGAAGTGACATGTCAGCTCCCTAAATCCGGTTCGTTCACATAAGTTGTCATAGAAATCAGTGCGTAAGCACCCGTATTGTCTTTGGGAAGGCCCAGCCCCAGCCCGGTCAAGGGGACCACCGGGTCAAATTTGGCACAAGCGCGGATCAGCATGATCTCATCGCCTTCGCCAACGGTAAATTCCGGAAAATCCTCTGGTTCCATGGGTTGCGCACGGTCAACGCAGGTTGCACCTGAATTCAGCGGCACCCACGTAATTGTGCTGACCGGGCGTAGTTCCACCACAAGCACGTTTTCGCAGTCGGGAATGATGGATGCCCGGTTGCAGACTTCGGTCTTGAATGTGTCATGCGTTGGATTGGCCCACGTTCCCAGTCGCAGGTCCCGCACCGACATATCGAGTGCGCGTTCCAGCATCACGTGACGCAGCATCAGTGTTCCCATCTCAAGCGAGGACAGGACCAGCATCATGAAGAACGGTAAGAAGAGAATGAACGGGATCGTCGCCGCACCGTCTTCTTCCCGGGCTTTGCGCCCGAACCAGCCACGCATTGAGGTGAGAGAGTTGCCCATCATTGTGTCAATCTCAGCTTGTTGATCGAGTTCACGATGCCAGAGAACGCCTTTTCAATGTCGAGCCCGGCAACGTTATAGTAGTTCGAAGCAGAGCTGGCACAGGAGGCAAGCAGCGCACGGCCAGAAGACGGGGCTTCAAAGGCGATCGTGTAGATCTTGATCTTGCGGTCCGCATGCTTGGCAGCATCGCAAAGTGCAAGGGTTTGGGCGTCTTTTTCGTAGTAAATCCAGTCACCCGGGATTGGGTTGGTGACAGATGACGGCCGCCATTTGTTGCGAGTGTTCGAGCTGTCATAGGCGTCGTAGATGATTTCGTCCGAG
Organism: Albidovulum sp.; assembly: GCA_049646285.1. Classification (GTDB taxonomy): domain Bacteria; phylum Pseudomonadota; class Alphaproteobacteria; order Rhodobacterales; family Rhodobacteraceae; genus Albidovulum. The sequence goes on from JBARVN010000106.1 coordinate 14,887, forward strand.
AAGTAACGCTGAGACATTGTTCCCCAGACTTCATTCCAGGTCATCGGTACTGCTTTCGGTCCAGGAGTTCCATTGCTGTAGCCTGTGTCGCCGACACGATCCCCCCATGGCTCATTGCGCCAGCTGTCGGTCGCACGAACGTAGTATTGGTTTCTGGATTCGTCCCATAGCGAGTATTGATTGACCGAATTGCTCGTATAGTAAGAGTTCCGGTACAGTCGGCTTTGCCCGCTGACATAGTTCTGTGATGGAATGGTGCTGTTGCGCATCCGGTATTCGGTCGTGTTCTGGCCATCGGTCATCAGCACGACAATTTTCAACGCATCACTGTCATCAAACTCATAGGGACGGCCGCCAAAGGCGCTGGGCAATGTGCCGGCCGTGACCATGCCATCCACGACGTCTTGCATCGAAGGGTCAAGCAAGGCTGTGCCCCACTTCATACCGATATCGATCGAGGTATTGCCTGCAGCGGTCAGCCCGTCGATATATGTCTTAAGCGTGTCGCGGTTGCCCGAGAACGGCAAGATCTGGCGGTTTGACTGCGTGGCATTGTCCGGACAGTTATACAGAACTGGCGGAGAACTCTTATAGAACGGATCAAAATGCGCGTTCTGGTCATAGTAGCGCCGAAATCCGGTAAAGAGGGGATCCGGGTTTTTCAACGTCACCGCAGTGGTCCCGAAATCACCTGCCGAGGGCGAAAACTCGATGCAGGTCGAGTCCGAATGCTGTGTGATCGTGTTAAAGTCAAAATACCCCTTCAGATCGTCGCTCATTGAGACCTGTGTGGCATAGGGAACGATCGAGATAGAGACTTTGCCTGCTTCGGCGCTGTCGAAGATTTGATCGACAAAGGCTTTTGCAGCGGGCTTGAGCCTTGTCAGACGGCTGTTGCTGTTCATCGAGCCGGACACGTCAAGCACGAGGGAGATTTCCACCTGCCCGACACTTTCTTCGGCCGTCGACGCGGCTTTCGCTGCCAGTTCGTTAACGCCGACCATGTTCATGAACCAGGTCGAGACGTTCTCGGTCGATTTGATCTTTACTTTGCGCGAATCGCCGAACGTGCCTTCGGTCACAATGATGTCTGCGTCCAGCGGCGGTGTCAGACCTGCCTTGACGAAGTAATCTTTTACCACTGCTTTGGGGTCAAGGGTCTGCTGAAGGTCGGCAGCTGCAAGCGAGGCGCGGTCCATCGTGTTGTTAAGCAGCGTCCGCCGCTCTTCCGCGCGCATCACGTCTAGCGAAATGCCTGCCAGCAAAAGCATGATAACAAAAGCAAACATCCCGAAGATCAGCAACGAGCCATCCTCAGACCGTCCGAACCTGCGCAAGGCAGATGTCAAACGGTGCGTGCCGCGGCAGCTGACAGCAGCATTGATCGACTTTGGCGCAATTTGTCTCATGACTCACCCTTTCCCCAGGCTTGAACAGACCGGAACACATTTTCCGCAGAGGTCCGTTATCAGTTAGTTGTCTCGTCGTTAGTTAAGGCGAAACTGGGGGCCTGCTTGCGGCAAAAATAAGGCAGAGGCCGTCTGTGCGGGGCTATTGGCGCGCAGTTGTGTGCGATACCTTCATCAACGGAATATCGTTGCTGCTGCGTATACAATGACGAGAAAGAGATTCTCGGTGCGTGCGTGGTTTTCGGCGGACGGCGTACGGTTAATGCCCACCGCGGATCTATCTTGTGTTTTGTTCTTGGTCTGTTAACCAAGCCTTTGTAGCGTACCGTTCGCAAACCGCCTGTTTTTTGGGCAGTAGTGCGGTGCGAATGCCGGTCATTCAGGCTGGCGGCCAATCAGGGAGGAATCGCATGGCCCATAATGGGGAACCCAGTTTCCGGCAGTCGGTTGACATGATGTTCAATCGCGCTGTGTCCGTAATGGATCTGTCGCCGGGGCTTGAGGAAAAAATCCGCGTCTGCAACTCGACCTACACGGTTCGGTTTGGCGTGCGCCTGCGCGGCAGTATTCAGACATTCACCGGATACCGGTCTGTGCATTCCGAACATATGGAACCCGTCAAAGGCGGTATCCGCTTTGCAATGTCGGTTAACCAAGATGAGGTTGAGGCGCTGGCCGCCCTCATGACTTATAAATGCGCGCTGGTCGAAACGCCCTTCGGCGGATCAAAAGGCGGGTTGTGCATCAACCCGCGTGACTACGAAGAACATGAGATGGAGCTGATCACCCGCCGCTTTGCCTATGAGCTGATCAAGCGCGACCTGATCAATCCGGCCCAGAACGTGCCCGCCCCTGATATGGGCACCGGCGAACGCGAAATGGCGTGGATCGTTGATCAGTACAAGCGCATGAACACCACCGATATCAACGGTGCGGCCTGTGTCACCGGTAAACCCTTGAACGCAGGCGGCATCGCTGGCCGTGTCGAGGCGACCGGACGCGGCGTGCAATATGCACTGCGCGAATTCTTCCGCCATCCAAAAGACATGGAAGCGGCGGGGATGACCGGAAAGCTGGACGGCAAGCGTGTCGTGGTGCAGGGTCTTGGCAATGTGGGCTACCACGCGGCCCAGTTTCTAAGCACCGAAGACGGCGCGCTGATCATCGGTATCATCGAACGCGACGGCGCGTTGGTGAACCCCAAGGGCATGAATGTGCAGGCGGTGTTCGAGTGGCTGAAAGAGCATCAAGGCGTCAAAGGCTGCCCGGAAGGCACCTATGTCGAAGAGGGTGCCAAGGTGTTGGAAGAGGAATGCGAAATTCTCATCCCCGCCGCGATGGAGGGGGTGATCAACCTCAGCAATGCGGCGAACATCAAAGCACCGCTGATCATCGAGGCTGCGAACGGCCCGATCACCGCCGGCGCGGATGAGATTTTGCGCAAAAAAGGCGCGCTGATCATCCCGGACATGTATGCCAACGCAGGCGGTGTGACGGTGTCCTATTTCGAATGGGTCAAGAACCTGTCGCATATCCGCTTTGGCAGGATGCAGCGGCGCCAGGAAGAATCGCGCCACCAGCTGTTGATCGATGAGCTGGAACAGCTGTCGGCCGATAAGGGGCTGGGCTGGACCCTGTCGCCCGGATTTAAAGAGCAGTACCTGCGCGGTGCGGGTGAGCTGGAACTGGTACGCTCTGGTCTCGACGATACAATGCGCGCGGCTTACCAGTCGATCAGCGAGGTTTGGCACAGCCGCAATGATGTGACCGATATGCGCATGGCCGCCTATGTTGTTGCAATTGACCGGGTGGCAAAAAGCTACCGCTCGAAAGGGCTCTGATCCTTACATCGGGCCGGACACATTTGAAGACAAAACCAAACGCCGCGTCAGTGACGCGGCGTTTGCTGTTTCTGGCGCGGTGTCTCTGGTCATCCGGTCGCGGCTCTGGCAGGGTCATCGCGCCCCGACCCCGGTAAGGATGCACCGCGATGCCGCCGAAGATTTCTATAGATGCTTTGACACTGAACAACCTTGCGGTCCGCGTGGATGATGACGGCATCGCCACCGTGTCGCTCAATCGCCCGTCAAAGCGCAACGCGTTGGATGCGGAAACGGTTGAGGAGCTGGTGACGCTTTTCTCGGCCCTGCCGCGCAGCGGCGTGCGCGCCGTGGTCCTGCGCGCCGAGGGCGATCATTTCTGCGCCGGCCTCGATCTGGTCGAGCACTTCAAAGAAGACCGGACAGCCGCTGATTTCATGCATGTGTGCCTGCGCTGGCATGAAGCATTCAACAAGATGGAATATTCCGGTGTACCGATCATCGCGGCCTTGAAAGGTGCAGTTGTCGGGGGCGGGTTAGAGCTTGCCTCTGCCGCCCATATTCGGGTGGCCGACAGCTCGACCTATTTTGCATTGCCAGAAGGCCAGCGCGGCCTCTTCACTGGCGGTGGTGCCACGATCCGGGTTGCGGATCTTGTCGGAAAGGCGCGGATGATCGACATGATGCTGACGGGCCGGATTTATCAGGCGGATGAGGCGTTGTCGGTGGGGCTTTGCCAGTACCTTGTCGATGACAGCGAAGCAAAGGCCTATGCATTGGCGCGCGCGGCCGCGCAAAACCCGCCCTTGTCCAATTTCGCCATATGCTCGGCGATCAGCCATATGCAAAACATGTCCGCCTTCGATGCCGCCTATGCCGAGGCCGTTGTGGCCGGTGTGGTCAACACCCAACCCGATGCGCGCGCGCGTCTTGAGGCGTTTGCCAATAAAACCGCCGCCCGGGTGCGGCCCGAATAGCATGACGGGCCGATACGCACATCTGCATGGCTACTCTCACTCGTGAAAGGGTGTCGATGAATCCGCAACGCGGCATTTTGTTCAAACTCGCCTCAGTCGCCATATTCATGAGTATGGCCAGCCTGATCAAAGCGGCCTCTGACACGGTGCCGCCGGGGCAAGCGGTGTTTTTTCGATCAAGCTGCGCAATCCCTGTGATCTTGATCTGGCTGACGGCCACAGGCGGCTTGCGGTCGGGTCTGG
>JBARVN010000107.1:0-23968 GCA_049646285.1 Albidovulum sp.
AAAGCGGCGTCGGAGAGAAGTTTGCACAGACAAAGTGAAGGGCGAATCCGATGATGTGCGCTACAATCAAGATCGTTATATAGGCAGGTCCGTCATCAGCGCGTTGATGCGAGAGGTCTTCATCACAGGCGTTACAGACAAGCACTGGTTTGAGATAGCTTTGGAACAGCTTGCCTTGGTTGCAGTTTGGGCACTTCAACTTGGCCCCGAGGAGCATCGAATGGCGCGTGTCACGAATGTCTGCGCTTGCTTCAAGCATCGCATTGCTCAATGAGCGTAGACTTTTGCTCTGCTGCTGAAAGCTGATCCATCGCGCTTGCCATGAACAACCCGCCCGACAGACCGCTTGTGGCGTCAACGGGCAGTGCTTGGAATTGAGCACCAACCATCGCGCCTTCAATGATTTGATTGAGGAAGACCCATTTCTTTGGGCAATGAACGTTATCATGCATTTTCGTTGACCCTATGTTGAGCAGCCAATTGGCCGCGTTGTTAGGATCAATGTGGACTTGGCACCCCATGTTCACAATCTGCTGACTTGTGGAAACATTAAGTACATACCGGAGGTAATGACCGTTCAGATGTTTCGACTAAGTAATGCGCGAGCCTATTTCGCAAACGATCCCGCCAAGTGATCGATCACTGCGCGAATGCGTCGTGTTAAGTGGCGACTTGGAGGGTACACAGCATAGAGGCCCAAAACCTTTGCTTCTTCTTTTTCGAAGATCAGCTTCAACTGTCCTGACTTCAAAAAGGGCTGAGCTGTATAGAGTGGCGTTCGACCAATACCCAGACCATCCGCCGCCATGTTGGCGACCGCGAGCGGAGAGTTTGCTCGAAAGTTTCCAGACACCGGGATAGTATACTGTCCTTTCGGTCCCCTAAATTCCCAATGATCGGTAAGCGCTGTTGAAGATTGCAGTAGGCAATTGTGCGTGGTTAGGGCTGCGGGCTCTTTGGGGGCCCCATACTTGGCAAGATAGTCTGGAGACGCACTGCAAACGATCCGCATGTCCATCAGTTTGCGAGCAACAAGGCTCGAATCCTTCAAGACGCCGAAGCGCAGCGCGAGATCATGGCCTTCTTCAACCAAAGATACGTGATGATCAGACAGATGCAGCTCTATGGAAACTTTTGGATGCGTCGCTTGGAACGGTTGCAGTAGTTTCACCAACTGGGAAGACCCAAACCCGGTAGGTGCGGTGATGCGGATACGACCGGCCAGCTCGGTTTGACGTTCTTGCACCAAGCCCTCAAGCTCATCAAACTGCTCAATCAGCGGCAAACAACGTTCGTAATATGATCTGCCAGTATCGGTCAGCATAACGCTGCGCGTGGTGCGGTTGAACAACTGAGCATTTAGCCGTTCTTCGAGTTGCCCGACATATTTGCTTGCCAATTTGGTGCTTATGCCTGCCTGCCGTGCGCCTTCTGTAAAAGATTCATGTGCCGCAACAGCAGCAAATGTCTTCATGCCCGCGATAGTATCCATTATCTACACCTTGTTCATAAATATTCCTTGAATGGGTATATTATCGCCCGGCGCGCTTCAAGATATCTCTTTCACATCGCCAGAGACGTCCTCTGGCACATGACAAAGGAAATTCAGATGTCCAACGCAGTTCGTATTCACAGCTTCCCTCTTTCCGGTCACGCACACCGTGTCGTGCTCTTTGCAGGTCTTGCCGGCATCAATCACGAGGTCATTAATGTCGACCTTGGCGGTGGTGCTCACAAGTCCACAGACTACCTTGCCAAAAACCCGGCTGGTCAGGTTCCAATGATTGAAGACGGTGACACCGTGATCAGCGACAGCAACGCCATTCTGGTTTACCTCGCTCGCAAATACGCCCCTTCCTACATCCCCAATGATCCAGTTGGCGAAGCCGAAGTGCAAAAATTTCTGACCTTGGCCGCCGGTGAGCTCGCTTTTGGTCCGGCAGCAGCGCGCCTGATCAACGTCTTCAAAGCGCCGCTCGACAAAGATTTCACACATGCAACAGCCGCAAAAGCCCTTGGCAAGCTTGATGCACATCTTGAAGGGCGCGAATGGCTGGTCGGCGACGCACCAACGATCGCAGATGTGGCCATCTACAGCTACACGGCCCACGCGCCAGAGGGCGACATCTCACTTGATCCATATCCGAATGTGCGCCGGTTGTTGTCCAACATCGAAGCCCTCGACGGCTTTGTGCCAATGCAGTCAACACCCGTGGGTCTGAACGCTGCGAAGGCGGCCTAACCCAACGCTGGCCCAACTGGTTCCTTCCGCCAGTTGGGCCTCCCCTTTCACCGTCAGATAATCGAGGCTCGCTATGAATGTTCAGTCAAAAATCGCTACATTCCAGTTCCACGCAGGTGAGCGCGAGATGCAAGAGCGGGCCGGAAAACGCGAGGCGATGGAAGCCTTTGGCAAAATTGCCATTCGTCCTTTCATGCCCGATCAACACCGCGAGTTTTACGAAAAAATCCCGTTCATCTTGGTCGGTACTCTGGATGACGATGGATGGCCTTGGGCGTCAATGCTGACAGGTGGCCCAAACTTCATTGCGTCTCCGAACAACAAACGTCTCGATCTTGATGCGACGCCGTTAGCCGATGATCCGCTGGCCGCGAACCTGAAACAAGGTGCCTCCGTCGGGCTTGTCGGGATCGAACTTTCAACGCGTCGCCGCAACCGGATGAACGCTACCGTTCGTTCGGTCAGCGATGGCGGCGTGTCCCTTGATGTTGTGCAGTCTTTTGGCAATTGCCCACAGTATATTCAAACCCACGATGTTAATTTCATTCGCAGTCCAAATGTGCAGATTGACCGCACACCAACCCAGCGGTTCACGCAGCTGGATGCGGCAGCGCAAGCTTTCATCGCACAAGCCAATTCATTCTATGTCGCCAGTGCTGCGGACACGGGCGAGAACCCCACAGCACGCGGCGCTGATGTGTCCCACCGTGGCGGACAAGCGGGCTTTATACAGGTCGAAGGCAATGCGATCATTGTGCCTGATTTTTCTGGCAACAATTTCTTTAACACGCTTGGGAATTTTTTGGTGAACCCCAAAGCAGGGCTGCTTTTCCCCGACTACGCAACGGGTGATGTCCTGATGCTAACCGGCACAACAGAAGTGTTCGAGGCAGGTGCACCCGAGATCGCATGCTTCAAAGGAGCAGAGCGGGGTTGGAGGTTCACGCTTGATCACGGCATCCGCATCCATGACGCCCTACCATTCCGTACAGAGTTCACGGAGTGGTCTCCCAACAGCCTGATGGCGGACAACTGGACCCAGGCCGAAGCCCGCCAAAAGGTGGAAGCGGAACGCGCCGCTTGGCGTCACTTGAAGGTGACAGCCATCAAAGACGAAAGCAGCGTTATCCGCTCGTTTACGTTCGGTGCAGTGGACGGCCAACCATTGTTGTCCTTCGAAGCCGGGCAATTTTTGACAATCCGTGTGACGCCCGAAGGTGCCAAGCCACAGACGCGAACTTACACTGTCTCCTCTGCGCCAGGTGATCAGGGCTACCGTATTTCCGTCAAGCGGGAACCGGGTGGTGCAGTGTCCAACCACCTTCACGACACTCTGAATGTTGGCGATGTTATCGACGCGAAAGCCCCTAAAGGCGCGTTCTTCATCGACGCTTTGGAAAAGCGCCCCGCAGTACTGTTTGCAGGTGGTGTCGGTGTCACGCCCATGATGTCGATGACGCGCCACGTCCTGAATGAAAGCGTGCGCAAACGCTACACCCGCCCCCTGACGGTTTTCCACGCCGCCCAAACAACAGATCAAAGGGCGTTCTTGGAAGAGTTCCGTGCTGCCGAAACCCAAAGCAACGGCAAGATCAAATATCTGTCGATCATTGGCCACCCTGAGGATGACGAAGTTCAAGGTACGGATTACGACGCGACGGGTTACATCACGCCAGACTTGATCCGCGCCGAATTGTCTTTTGATGACTACGACTTTTTCCTATGTGGGCCACCTCCGTTTATGCAGGCCGTGTATGACGCGCTGCGCGACCTTGGTGCCCGCGATGCCCGCATCTTTGCCGAAGCCTTTGGACCTGCCGCACTGACGCGTCGCGCTGATGAAAGTGCCCAAACCTTTGAGCCTGAACCAGAGGCCGATACAGCAGTCGTCAAATTTGCGCAGTCCGGCCATGAACAGCATTGGGAAAAGGGCGACGCGACGTTGCTTGAAACTGCCGAAGCGCATGGCATCACGCCGCCGTTCTCGTGTCGCAGTGGCTCATGCGGAAGCTGCATCACCAAAAAGCTCTCCGGCAATGTTGCTTACCGCACACCAGTCACCGCAGAGCATGGCGAGGATGAAGTGCTGATCTGCTGCGCCGTCCCTGCCAAAGATACCGAAAAACTTATCCTAGACCTGTAAACAACCAAAGAAGGACCATGATCATGTCACGCCCACCATTGCCCCCATTCAGCCGCGAAACTGCGATTGAAAAAGTACGCCTTGCCGAAGATGGCTGGAACAGCCGCGATGCTTCGAAGGTCGCGACGGCCTACACGCTCGACACCAAATGGCGCAACCGCGCGCATTTCGTGACCACCCGCGACGAAGCCGAAGCGTTTCTGTCCGGCAAATGGGTCCGCGAGAACGAATACCGACTGATCAAAGAGCTTTGGGCGTTTACCGAGAACCGGATCGCAGTGCGTTACGCTTATGAGTGGCGCGATGATAGTGGGAATTGGTTCAGGTCCTATGGCAACGAGAACTGGGAATTTGCCGAAGATGGCCTGATGCAAAACCGCCATGCAAGTATCAACGACCTGCCCATCGGCGAAGAAGATCGCCTGTTCCACTGGCCGTTAGGGCGTCGTCCTGACGATCACCCAAGTCTGTCCGATCTCGGCCTTTAGGCCAAAAGGAGAACCGCTATGTCACATGATCCAATTGTAGCCACAGGCCTCGGGTTGGTCACGCCGCTTGGTGTCGGTGTGGATGCTGTTTGGAGCCGCCTTCTGGCGGGTCAGAGTGGTATCGGTCTTATTGACCGGTTTGACGCCTCGGGTCAGGCCAGCGGACGAATGGATGACAAGCAAATCACCCTGTTCGACAGTGTGGGTTTTGCCATCGAAGATTTCAGTGCCCTGCGTTACATTGCGAAAGCGGTAAATGGCACCGCATTCTTCACACAGCTCGACATGATCGCCGACCCTGACGACCCCCGCGACCTGTTCGGGATGTTTCAACGAGCGAAGCCAGAAAACCGCTAAGCTCTCGCGAAGCGGCATGTGTGCAGTTCAAACCAACAACAAATCCGGACCTTCATTCGAAGTGCAGCATCGGTCAACTTGGGCTCTCACCGGACATTCCCAACCCAGAGCACATTCGCGAAACAGCCAGGGCTTCGCCAAGTGGCAATCACACAACGGGCGCAAAGACCTCACGCTCTGTGACGATCAGGTCCAGCTTCTGATCGGTGGGCTCAATCGGCACTTCGTCCACTTCCTGCGCCGCAAAGGCAAAGCCGATGGCGGTGACGGGACCTCGGGCGCGCAGACCTTCCAGCGTACGGTCGTAAAACCCGCCGCCGTAGCCCAGGCGGTAGCCGCGCCGGTCAAAGCTTAAAAGCGGCACAATCAGCACCTGGGGGTCGATCCAATCACCTGCCTCGGGGATCAGCGCGCCAAACGCGCCGGCCACCATATGTGCACTAGCGCTCCAACTGCGGAACTTCAGCGGCTGCCCGGCGCCCAAAATCACCGGCACGCCGACCGCGCCTGCATGCGCAGCCATGGCGGGCAGGCAATCGATCTCGGTCCGCATCGGCATGTAGCCCGCCAAACGCTGCCCGGAATACCCCGCCAACACTGCGGTCAGATGCGCCGTATCTTCGGGCCCCCTGAGTGTAAAAGCTGCCTTGCGGCGCGCAAAAGCCTCGGCCCGTGCGGTCGCCTTGATTTCGCTCAAAATCATAATAGCACCATCGCCGCCAATCCCAGAAAGGCAAAGAACCCCACCACATCGGTCACCGTCGTCACAAAGGCGCCCGAGGCCAGCGCGGGATCAACGCCTGCCTTCTCCAGGGTTACCGGAATTAAAATCCCGGCCAGCCCGGCCACAACCAGATTGACCACCATTGCGGCAGCTAGGATGGCACCGATCTGAACGGATCCGAACCAGACCCAGCCAACCACGCCCATGACGGCGGCAAAGATCAGCCCGTTCACCAGCCCCACCATCGCTTCACGCCGCACCACGCGCCAGACGTTCGACCCGGTCAAGTCGCGCGTGGCTATAGCGCGCACCGCCACGGTCAGTGCCTGCGTTCCCGCATTGCCGCCCATTGAGGCCACAATCGGCATCAACACCGCCAGCGCCACGATCTGCACGATCACCCCTTCGAATTGCGCAATCACAATGGATGCAAGGATCGCGGTCACCAGATTGACGGCCAGCCAGGGCAAACGCTGCTTGGTCGTTTCGATGACGCTATCTGACAAAGACCCGTCGCCGACACCGGCCAGACGCATGATATCCTCTTCATGCTCCTCATCCAGAACCGCCATCGCGTCATCAATGGTGATCACACCGACGAGCCGGTCATCGCTGTCCACAACCGGGGCCGAGATCAGGTGGTACTGATTGAACGCATAGGCAACATCGCCCTCTTCCTCGAGCACATTGATGGTGCGAAACGTGTCCTCGCAGATCTCGGTCATCGGAACCGAGCGTTTGGTCGACAAGATCTTGCCCAAGGTCACATATCCGACCGGCTTCATCCGCGGATCGACAAGGATCACATGGTAAAACTGTTCGGGCAGTTCCTTCTTGTTGCCGCGCATGTAATCGATGGCGTTGCCCACGGTCCAATGCTCTGGCGCCATGACAATTTCGCGCTGCATCAGACGGCCGGCGGAATATTCCGGGTAGGTCAGGGATTGCTCAACCGCCGCCCGGTCGCTGTCGGCCAGCGCATCCAGAATGCGTACTTGCTGCGGCTGTTCCAGATCTTCGAGCAGATCGACCACATCGTCAGAGTCAAGCTCTCGTACCGCCTCGCGCAACACGTCGTGGGGCAAGAGGTCGATCACCTCTTCGCGGATCGACTCGTCAAGCTCCGACAGGATCTCGCCATCGATGCCGCGTGACCAAAGCCCAATCAGACCTGCGCGGGCCGACGCACCGATCTGTTCAAAAAGGTCAGCAATATCAGCCGCGTGCAGCGGCTCCATCAAAAGATCTATGGCTGCGGAATCGCCCGCCTCGACGGCATCCAGAATCGCGGCCACCACTTGGGTATCGAGGGAATATTCATCCTCGTCGCGCTCTGTCAGCTCATCTTCGTGCTCTGCCATGCTGCCCCCGCCTGATTACGCTGACTTTACCGGAAGCAGTTTCAAAGAAACAGGGGCAAAGGGTTGATTTCCCTTCTGCCATCATAGGCTTAGACTGCGCGCGCGACAATCGGATGAAACGGGGACCAGATGGCAGAGCTTTTGATCGGGCAGACCTTGCGCTTTGAGGGCAATCCGATGCGTGACGGGCCAGTGGCGGCGCACCATTCCCGGCGTGGCGGGGTACTGATCGATGCAGGCCGGATCAGCCAGGTGGGCGAAGCTGACGATCTGCGCCACAGCCACCCGCAAGCCAAAGTGACCGATTATGGTGACGCCCTGATCTCGGCAGGCTTTGTCGACGCACATGTGCATTACCCGCAGACCGCCATGATCGCGAGCTGGGGCAAACGGCTGATCGACTGGCTGAACAGCTATACCTTCCCCGAAGAGATGAAATTTTCAGACCCGGCCTATGCTACCGAAATCGCGTCGCGTTATTTTGATCTGACACTGTCGAACGGAACCACAACCGTGTGTTCCTATGCCACCATCCACCCCGAAAGCGTCGATGGTTTTTTTGGCGAGGCGCAAAAACGCGGCCTGCGCGCCTATGCGGGCAAGACCTGCATGGACCGCAATGCCCCCGAAGGCTTATGCGACACCCCGCAATCAGCCTATGACGACAGCAAGCGCTTGCTGAACGCATGGGATGGGGTGGATCGGCTGTCATATGTCATCACCCCGCGTTTTTCGCCGACCTCAACACCGGATCAGCTGGCGGCCACGGGGGCCTTGTGGGCCGAACACCCGGATTGTCTGATGCAGACGCATCTGTCTGAGCAGACAGATGAGGTGGCTTGGGTCAAAGAGCTGTTCCCAACGGCGCGCGACTACCTTGATACCTATGAGGCGCACGGTCTTCTCGGGCCCGGCGCGCTGTTTGGCCACGCGATCTATCTGGAGCCGCGTGAAATCGCGCGGATCAAAGAGGTTGATGCAAGCCTGATCCACTGCCCGACATCGAACACCTTCATCGGCTCGGGACTGTTTGACATGGATGGCCTGGCGGCGGACGGCCACCGCATCGGCCTTGCCACCGACACCGGTGGCGGATCAAGCTTTTCCATGCTGCGCACCATGGCCGCAGCCTATGAGGTGGCGCAGCTGCGCGGCCGCGCGCTGCATCCGGCCGAGCTGTGGTGGCTGGCCACGCAAGGTGCCGCCCGGTCGCTGCGGGCGGATGACAAGATCGGCAACCTCGCGCCGGGGATGGAGGCCGACATCGTGGTGATCGACCTTGCCTCAACCCCCGCGATCGCACAGCGCAGCGCACGCGCGGGGGATATCTGGGAGGCAATATTCCCGACGATCATGATGGGCGATGACCGGGCCACGCGGGCTGTGTGGGTCGGCGGACGGCTGACCCTCAACCAGATCTGATCCAGCGGAGACGCCTGCGGCGTCATTCTTTTGTGTGATTGCCGCCTGTGGCCGCGGCGCGCACCCTACCCCATCAACCGCCCGGCCAGCCGGTTTTGATGTTCAATCACACGCGACAGGTCAAGCGTGGTGATCTGCCCGTCCCGCACCACCTGTCGCCCTTCCACAAAGAGATCCCTGACCCGGCTTGGCCCGCACAAAACCAGTGCTGCCACCGGATCCCAACTGCCCGCTGCCTCTACCCCCGACACATCCCAAACGGCAATGTCGGCGCGTTTGCCAACCTCAAGCGATCCGCAATCGGGCCGGCCCAGTACCGATGCGCCGCCCAGCGTGGCAATCTCCAGCGCCTCACGCGCGCTCATCGCATCTGCGCCATTGGCCACCCGTTGCAACAACAGCGTCTGGCGGGCCTCACCAATCAGATTGCCCGCGTCGTTTGAGGCAGATCCGTCCACCCCAAGTGCCACGTTTACGCCCGCATCGCGCATCGCGCGCACAGGGGCAATACCTGATCCAAGGCGGCAGTTTGAGCATGGGCAATGCGCAACCCCGGTCCCCGTGCGCGCAAAGAGCCCGATTTCGGATGGATCGAGCTTGACGCAATGTGCGTGCCAGACATCATCGCCCGTCCAGCCCAGATCTTCGGCATATTGCCCCGGACGACAGCCGAATTTTTCCAAGGAATAAGCGATGTCTTCGTCATTTTCCGCCAGATGCGTGTGCAACATCACACCCTTGTCGCGCGCAAGAAGCGCTGTCTCGCGCATCAGATCGCGGCTGACCGAAAAGGGTGAACAGGGTGCCAGCCCCACGCGCACCATCGCGCCATCCGTCTCATCGTGGAAGGCGTCCACCAGGCGCTGCATATCGGCCAAGATCGCGACCTCATCTTCGACCAGGGCATCCGGAGGCAAGCCACCGGCGCTTTCACCAATGCTCATTGCCCCGCGTGTGGGATGAAAGCGCAGGCCGATCTCGGTTGCAGCATCGATTGTATCCTCCAGCCGCGATCCATTGGGGTAAAGGTAAAGATGGTCCGACGTCATGGTACAGCCCGACAGCGCCAGTTCTGCCAACCCCGTGAGGGCCGACACCCGCATTTCCTCGGGCCCGAAGCGTGACCAGATCGGGTAGAGCGTTTTCAACCAGCCGAACAATAGCGCATCCTGGCCCCCCGGCACCGCCCGCGTCAGGCTTTGGAAAAGGTGGTGATGGGTGTTGACCAACCCCGGTGTGACAACGCAGCCTTGCGCGCGGATCACCTCGCCCGTGGTTGCCAGCCCCTGCCCCACAGCAGCGATCACGCCGCCCCGGATCAGCACATCACCCCCGGCAATTTCTCTGCGCGCGCCGTCCATTGTCACGACCTGTGCGGCATCTTTGATCAGGATTTCAGACATAGGTTCCCTTTCCACCCCCCTTCGGTGGATCAGGAACAGCCAGCGACAGAAGGGGGAAAAGGACTCGTCCGGCAGATGGATGTTATGTCGGAACGCCGCAAAAGACTATCAGGCTTAGCCGAATGGACTTTCTGTCATCGCCAGAAAATCATCCGTTCAGAACCGCCATCGCCTCGGCATGAATACCAGCGTTTGCGGCCGCGAGCACACGCCCGCCCTCATGCACCGGTCGCCCTTGCCAATCGGTAACGACACCACCGGCCGCCTCGATCACGGCAATCGGGGCCTGCACGTCATAGGCCTGAAGACCTGCCTCTATGACCAGATCAATCTGTCCCGCGGCAACCAACGCATAGGCGTAGCAATCGGTGCCGTAACGGGTCAGCCGGGCGCCGGATTTGACGCGGTTGAACGCCACGCCGTCTTGCGGTGTTCCAACCTCGGGAAACGTGGTGAACAACAGGGCTTCGGACAGCGGGCGGGCCGCACGGGTTCGCAGCGGACGCGCGCCCATCGGGCCCGACATTTCTGACAGGCCAAAGCCACCGACAAACCGTTCTCCGATATAGGGCTGATCGATGATGCCAAAGATCGGACCGGTTTCATTCCGGATTGAAATCAACACGCCCCATGTGGGCGTCCCGGCCAGATAACTGCGGGTGCCATCAATCGGATCCAGCACCCATGTCAGGCCCGATGTCCCGGATTGTGCCCCGAATTCTTCACCCAATATCGCGTCATCCGGCCTTGCCTGCGCCAAAATCTCACGCATCCGCTGCTCAGATGCCCGATCCGCAACCGTGACCGGGTCAAAGTGGGTTTTCTCTTTGTTATCCGCCAGCAAGCCGTCTGTCCGGAAATGCTCAAGCGTGGCCACGCGGGCTGCATCCGCCAATGCATGCGCCGTGGCAATTATCGCGGCTTGATCTTTTACTGATGGAAAGGGCATGTGGGGGCCTCACGCTGACGGGTCAGCGATAGCCCCCATACAAGACCGGGTCAAGCAGCGTCAGAAAGCACCTTGGCCAGATCAAACAACCGACGCCGCTGCGGCTCGGGGATCGCGTAGTAGGAGCGCACAAGCATCAGCGCTTCCTTATCGGCCATAATGTCTCCGTCAACCTGGGTCACGACGTGACTTCCGGCCTCAAGCCCTTCGAAGAAAAAGCTGATCGACACACCAAGCGCATCGGAAATATCCCAAAGCCTTGACGCAGAAACGCGGTTCATACCGGTTTCATATTTTTGAATTTGCTGGAATTTAATACCGACTTTGTCGGCCAGCTGCTGCTGGGTCATACCGACCATCCAGCGCCTGTGGCGTACGCGTTTTCCCACATGTACGTCTACGGGATGTTTCATTCTTACCTCCAAATACTGTGCCACTCACTAACAAGCGATTTTCGTGCCCATCACAAAAACGGCGTCGGCCCCCAAAAAAATCGTTACAACAGACGGACGACGTGGCTGGCTCCGTCTCGCCTCAAGGTAGTCTGAAACCAGCCTCAAGTCATCCTATACGAAAAGACATGCCCTCCTGCTCGCCTTTAGATAATTTTGCAAAATGCATTGCAAAATGCAAAGATTTCATGGTGTTTTGTTTCGTCGTGCAATTTCCTTTACGCGCATTTAGCGACAGGCACATGGCTTTACAGAATCAGGGGGGGGCGACATGCAGGCCTATGGAATTGACGGTTTCGGCACGCCACCCGTTTTGCGCGATATGCCCGTGCCGGTGCCGGCCCCGCACGAAATCCGGCTGCGTATAGCCGCCTGCGGGTTAAATTTCGCGGATCTGTTGATGTGCGACGGTAAATATCAGGTGCGCCCCGATCCGCCACTGACACTTGGGATGGAACCGGTGGGCGTGATCGATGCGCTGGGATCTGATGTGTCAGACCTAAAGACCGGTATGCGGGTTGCAGTGAATGCCAGCGCGGGCGGGCTGGCCGAATACGGGTGCTTCCCGGCTGAGGGTTGCCTGGCCCTGCCCGATGCGATGCCCTTTGATCATGCCGCTGCGTTTCAGATTGCCTACGGCACCAGCCACCTGGCGCTGGACCATGTCGCACGCCTGCAAGCGGGCGAGACGCTCCTGGTGCTTGGTGCGGCCGGAGGTGTCGGGCTGACGGCGGTCGAAGTCGGCAAACGCATGGGCGCGCGGGTGATCGCCTGCGCGCGTGGGGCGGACAAGCTGGCCGTTGCGCAGGCGGCAGGTGCAGATCACCTGATCGACAGCGGCTCGGACGACCTGAAAGCAGCCGTCAGGGCGCTGGGTGGCGCAGATGTGGTTTACGATCCCGTGGGCGGCGATCTTTTTGACGCGAGCTTTCGCGCCACCAACCCCGGCGGGCGCATATTGCTGATCGGTTTTGCCGGTGGCCGCGTACAGCAGATCCCCGCCAACCATTTGTTGGTCAAGAATATCTCGGTGCAGGGCTTTTACTGGGGCGGATATCTGAACTTCCGGCCCAACGCGCTTCATGACAGCCTTGCCACCTTGTTTGGCTGGTACGCCGATGGCGGGCTAAGACCGCATATCTCCCATCACATTCCGCTCGATGCGGCAAGTGAGGCGCTTGAGATCCTGCGAACCCGCAAATCCACGGGCAAGGTTGTCGTGACGATGCCGGGCTATTCGGCGGCCTGAAGCATCGCACCGCACTGCGCATCGCCATAGGAGCAGCGCAGCTGCGCAAGCAACGCATCCACGACCTCACTCTTCTGAACACCGGCTTGATACATACAGATATTCAGCTCACCCAGATCCGGCAGCGCATTGGCGCCATCGATCATTTCCGTATCCGGCGGCAGCGCGCCTTCAATCCTCGCGGTCACCGACAGGTCAGCCGCCACCGTCGCTTCGGTAACCTGATCAGATTCGCCCGCAACCGCCGTTTCCCAGCGGATGCCGGCGCGGTTGAGCGCAGCCTGAGCCACCGGGCGGAAGAAACATGTTTCGACAAAGGCCAACCGCAATGGTCGCCTTTGCCATGCCGTGCCGTTGGGTGCGCCGACCCAGACCAGTTTGCGCGTCGCAAGGCGTTCGCCGCCCTCACCCGGGCTGGCTTCCGTGGTCAAGATCACATCAAACTCGCCGCGCGCAAACCCTTCCTTCAGCTTTGACGTGAAACACGACACAAGATTGATGCGCAGCCGGGGATATGCAGCGGCCATCGATTTCAAGATGCGCGGGATCTGCGGATAGACAATGTCATGCGGTATCCCAAGGCGCAGTTCGCCCTCAAAGGCGGTATCGGTCAGCCGCGACAACGCCTCATCGTTCAGCTCCAGCATCCGGCGCGCGTAATGCAAAAGCTGCTCGCCTTCGGGTGTCAGGGTCAGCTTGCGTTGCGCACGGGTAAAGAACTCGGCCCCAAGGCTTTCTTCCAGGCGCTTGATCTGCATCGACACAGCCGATTGCGTCAGGTTCAACAGCCCGGCAGCGCGGGTCACCCCGCCCGCATCGGCAACAGCGGCAAGAGCGCGCAGGGCAGTCAGATCAAGATTTCTGGGCATGCTCACAATCCGTGATGGTTAGACTGACAATCATTCATTTTCGTAATTCATCACAATATGCGAAAACAATCAAGCCTCGTGATGAAACGGGCGCAATACATCACAATCCGAAAGGACGCACCATGGACCGCACAATTTATTGCACATCTCATTGTACATCCCCCCGCCGCCGCCCCGGCCTGCTTGCCGCATGGAGCCGTATGCTGGAGATCCGGCGCCAACGACGTCGCCTGTCAGAGCTGAACGATCACTTGCTTGACGACATCGGACTGACCCGCGAACAGGCCGACGCCGAAGTGAAAGCGCCGGTCTGGGACGTGCCAGCCAGTTGGCGACGGTAAAAACGCAATCAAATCGCCGGAAAAGCTTGAATTCACGGCCGTGGTTCCCGATATTCCCTATCAAGGGGCGCGCCGATCAAAGCGCGCTCACTGATAAACGCATTCTGGAGGCTTTGATGGCTGAGTATGACACAATCCGCGCGGGCCAGGCTGGCGGCCTGACAGCAGCGGTCGACGCTGGGCTTCGCGCCCATATGAACAAGGTCTACGGACTTATGTCTGTAGGCATGTTGCTGACCGCATTGGCGGCTTGGGCCATTGCCGGTCTTTCCGTAACAACCGATCCGTCTGCCGCTGCTGCACAGATCGGCTCGGGTAAATACCTGACAAGCCTGGGTGCCACGCTGTATCTCTCACCCTTGAAGTGGGTGGTGATGTTCGCGCCGCTGGCCTTCGTCTTTGGCCTCAGTGCGATGATCAACAAGATGTCGGCGGCCACGGCGCAACTGGTGTTTTACGCCTTCGCAGCTGTGATGGGTATCTCGATCAGCTCGATCTTTCTGGTCTTTACCGGATATTCGATCGTGCAGACCTTCTTGATCACCGCAATCGCTTTTGCGGGCCTGTCTCTTTGGGGTTACACCACGAAGAAAGACATCTCGGGTTGGGGGTCGTTCCTGATCATGGGCGTGATCGGCCTGCTCATCGCATCGGTCGTGAACATCTTCCTCGGCTCCGGCATCGTACAGATGGCGATCTCGGCGCTTGGTGTACTGATTTTCGCAGGCCTCACCGCCTATGACACGCAAAAGATCAAGACCGACTACATCGCCCATGCCCGGCACGGCGATGCGGAATGGCTTGGCAAGTCTGCGATCATGGGGGCGTTGAACCTCTATCTCGACTTCATCAACATGTTCATGTTCTTGCTACAATTCCTCGGCAACCGCGAGTGAACTTGCGCACTCATTGACTGGAAAAGGCCGGTGCGCTGCACCGGCCTTTTTTTATGAGTCGTCCACGTGCCGACCAGATGCGTCTATTTCCTTGGTGCAGGAGTTGAACCGCA
Organism: Albidovulum sp.; assembly: GCA_049646285.1. Lineage (GTDB taxonomy): Bacteria > Pseudomonadota > Alphaproteobacteria > Rhodobacterales > Rhodobacteraceae > Albidovulum. The sequence goes on from JBARVN010000107.1 coordinate 15,010, forward strand.
GTGCCTCTAAAAGATGCAACTCCACATTATTCCCAATGTAAGGACCATCGAGCTGATGCTCACAACCGAATACTCGACTGCCAACCAAATACGTATTTATGTATGCTTCAACGAAATGGCTACACCCATGAGTGCAGCCCATTGATATCGTGATCGTCAAAACCGCCCCCTGATCCAGCCGTTCAAATGTTCCGAGTGCTGACACCTCACCGCCTGTTGTTATTTGTACATCGCACAAGAACAATCTGCCCCGTTCCGCACGTGCTTGCACCGCTTGTGAAACCCACAGCGCAATCCATTTGCCCCGGTGGCCGTCTCCTGACAAGGTGCAGCCCGATTCAAACAGCAGGTGTGAGACATCGATGGAAGCGGTTTTGTTTAAACGAATTTACCTCTGGGCTGTGCTGCTGCTGGCCCTGATCGGCATCGTGGGCGCCATCTATGCCAGCCATGTCGTCAAGGCAGAAGAAGGCGCGCGCGCGCGCTTCCAACGCGGCAGCCATGGGCAGTTGGGCGAAATAGCCTATAGCATCGCCAGCCTTCCCGGCACCATATCATCCGTGCTTTTCGCCGAAGCGGAGCCGCGCGGCGCAGATCACTCTGACCGGCTGGATGACCGCCAGGCAGGCTGGACACGTTACGGCACCGGCGTGCCCATTCCGGGTTATCTTTTGCTAAGCCGCATTGATGGCGATGCCGATCGCTCGGTGATTGAACTGGTCGATATGGCGGATTTCTCGGTCAAACACCGCTGGGCCCCTGCCCCGGATCTGTTGATGGAAGGCGTGCCCCAGATCAGCAAGATCGTGCCCTATACGCAGTGGTCCAACCGCCGCTACCGGGCGCTGCACCCATTGCTGCTTGATGATGGCCGCATCGTCTTCACTGGCCAGTTCTCGCCCTTGTTCATGCTGTCGGCCTGCGGCGAACTGATCTGGCGCCAAGATACGGTGACGTTCCACCATTCGGTCAACATCGACGCTGACGGTAATTTCTGGGCACCCTCGCTGATCGAACCCAGCGATGTCACAGCGCTTGAGACTTTCCGTGATGACGCTATCACGCGGATCTCGCCCACCGGTGAAATCACACTTCAGCGCTCAATGGCCGAACTCTTGATCGCCAATGGCCGCTCGGATCTGATCTACCAGAACTTCAATGATGACCCTTTGCATATGAACGATATTGAGCCGGTGGACGAAGACGGGCCCTATTGGAAAAAGGGCGATGTGTTCATCTCAATGCGCCATGTGTCTCTGGCCGTGCTTTACCGGCCTTCCACAGATGAAATCCTGTGGATCCGTCAGGGCCCTTGGTTGGCCCAACATGATATCGACATCATCGACGATCACACCATCGCGCTGTTCAACAACAACTACGGCAGCCGTGGCAATGGCGGGCGGGTGTTTGGCAACACAGACGTGCTTTTTTACGACTTTGCCACCGATCAGGTCACCAGCCCTTACGGTGCGGCGATGGGCGCGGATATGGGCGACCATTTCGTGTCAGCCGGATCAAACGGTCTGATGGATTTTACACCCTCCGGCCACATGATCGTCGAAGAGGATACCGCAGGGCGTCTGCTGATCTATGGTCCGGACAAGACGCTGGCCGCAGAATACATCAATCGCACCGATAGCGGCGTGACCTACCGCATGGCCTGGAGCCGCTATGTGACCAAGGCGCAGGGCGAGAGCGCTCTTGCGGCCCTTGAGGCCTGTGGCGGGCCGGTATCAGCCCTGATCGACGGGTAAAGCCTTTGGCTGGCGGCCCTGCGGCCGCCGCCCCCCCACAAAACGCATCCACGAAACGAAAAAAGGCCGCGCAATTGCGCGGCCTTGGTTCATCCGGGATGGGGCAGATCTTACTTGATCTTGCCTTCCTTGTATTCCACGTGCTGACGCTTCACGGGGTCATATTTGTTCACAACCATTTTTACGGTCATGGTGCGGGCATACGTCTTGGTCACATAGAAGTGCCCGGTGCCCGCCGTCGAGTTCAGACGGATCTTGATCGTCGTCGGCTTCGCCATTGTTTTTCTCCTAGAGCCGGACGGCCAGCCGCCCGCGAAATCCTTGAAGCCCGCCTTTTACGGATGGCAGCGGCAGAGTCAACAGCGAAACCCGTCCTGCCGCCGTCAAATTGTATTGGGCCCGCCCGATCCGTCACGCCGAAGGGGTGGAACGGCCCATCGCGGCATCCAACCCGGCACGGGTCTGGGCATCCAGCCCAAGCGCTGCGGCTAGCTGGTCAAGATAGGCCTGCTCGGCAGGCGTATCGAGGCGAATTGCCATCAGGGATGTGGAGTATAACTGCGCGCGCAGGGAAGCATCAGTGTCGCGGGCAAGGCCTGTCACATCAATAGGGGCATCCAACTCAGCTTCAACAAAGGCAATTTCCTCGTCACTGGCATCACTCAGGTGATCGAGGATCTTGGTACGCTCCTCGGCATCGATCACACCGTCGGCCTTGGCCGCCTGAATCATCGCGCGGATCATCAGCCGAGCGGTTTCTTCGGTCGCCGCAGAAACCGGGGACGCACCGGTCACCGCCTCCATCATATCGCCCATCGCCTTGCCGCCCGCTGTGGCCGCCCCGGTCATGGTCGCAATCAACCCGCCAAGCCCAGCTTCCGCGGCGTCGGTGGCACCACCGAATTTTTCAAACATGCTGCGCACGGTGGCACTGCCACCCGGCAGGCCCAGTTTTTCGGCCTGCGCGCCCATCTGATCCACAGCACCACCCGGCTTTGCGGCCTGCGCCATCATATCCTTGATCCCGGTCATGCCGCCGACTTTCTTATACTTGTCGTAGCCTCGCGCTGCCGCGAACCCCATGGCCAAGGTTGCAAGTGTTTTGACAAAACTCATATCCGCACTCCTATCATATCCCGAAAGCATCATAGCCCAGCCCCCGCGCCATGCACCCCTAATCGGGGGCATTGGCGGGTTTTGGCCGGAAAAATACGCGCGGATGGCCTGTAAGCCGGATTCTGTCCCGGGTTCGGGCTTGCGCCGTCGCCCATGGATGACCATTCCTCTCGCCCCGCCGTTACCGTCGGGATCTAGCTGCCAACCCGGGCCTCTCGGGCTGAAGTGTCCCTGCGGCGATATCAAAGGCGTTGCCACCCCGATCAGCCCGCGCGAGGCCCCTATTTGGCATTGCTCCCGGTGGGGCTTGCCATGCCGTCCTTGTTGCCAAGTCCGCGGTGGGCTCTTACCCCACCGTTTCACCCTTATCCCGGATCAGATCCGGGACGGTCTCTTCTCTGTGGCGCTTTCCCTGGGGTTGCCCCCGCCGGGCGTTACCCGGCACCGTTCCTTCATGGAGTCCGGACTTTCCTCGAAGGTTGCCCCTCGCGGTCATCCAGCCATCCGCGCGAGACGTCAGTTAGGCGCTGGGGTCAGTGCCGTCAACCGCGAAGCGATGGCCGCTGAGGGCGAAGTTCGGCAATGCGGGACTTTGCTGCCGTTCTAATTGAATATGTCTGGCGCTCTTGGCACCACGCTGTTCCCCTTGACCATAGGTTTTCTTTACGTGCTGGATTTTCTCAAATCTACACTGGCATCTAGCCTACTTGCGGCTCACTCTGCTGGTCTCAGGAAAAAAACCTTTGAGACAATAATCCATCGGTTTTCATGTTTAAGAAGCGTCAACGTGTCATCAAAATGCATACCAAGCCAAATGTTTTCAACTTGAACCATGGCGACATCGCCAACAATGGAAATGGTGTTGACGGCATACCATGGCGAAGGATCTGGAGTTTCTACTGCCTCGTTTACTGCTGCAATGAAGGCGTCTCGCGTGTCCCATTCCAAACCGCCCTCGTAGTGCCCGATGCAGGATAATTTTTCATGCATGGCATCACGAAGTTTTGCAGGATCATTTAGACACATGCCTTCGACATACGTTTTTACAACTTCCAAAATCTCGGTGTAGCTTTTTGTGTCCAGCATCACTTATCGTCCTGACAATTTGGCCGTGGCGCTTATATCCCTCAGGGGGCAGTCAAAAACTTATTAGAATAGCTTGCACCCAAGAAGACGCGCAGACAAGAGTTTCAAGCATAGCCACAATAGGCAAGTCCACTTTGTGCTCAGACCGAACTTTAGCTGCACAACGCATCAGGGTCCGCACTAGCGGGGAAGCGGACGCACGTTACTGCTTGATTGAGTATCGATCAGCTTCTTCGAAAACGTCTATGACGCGCGTTCCAGACTTAATTAAAGCCCCATGCTCAACACCTGCTGGAATTGAGTAACTATCACCGGCTCTGTAAATCTTCGTCTCGGCCCCAATGGTAAACTCGATTTGGCCTTCGATGACAGTACCCCATTGAGCCCCATGAGAATGTGGGGGAAGTTCCATATCCCTAAGGAAGGTGAAGAAGGCCACCAGACCATTATCGGACTGCACCACCGCTGTCTGCACGACATCATCGGGAAACGGCACGTCAATACTCGGAAATGCTTTGATGAAGTCTGGATACGGCATTTTGTTTCCTTTTCGCGCGCTCTGATCAATCATAAGCCGATGTAGATTGACGATGTCAGACCGATTTAGTTTTTACAAGTCGCGCAAACATTGGGCTCAGAGCCGACATTTCAACATGGGCTGCCACCCCGTGAAACGCAGCGCGGGGTCGACAATCTGCACCCGATCCGCTGCATCCTTGCCCCCCCTTCCCCACCGGCGGAACCGCAAGCGAAAGGCTGTCAATAGGGCCACAGATCGGGCGTCCGGATAGCCAAAGCCCGCGATGAGGTGACAAAATCCGCCTCATCATCGCCTGCCGTTTCCGGCCAAACCGCAAACCCCTGTCGCGCCAGCCGTCGCCAGTCGAACTTGGGTCCGGGGTCGGATTTTCGGGTCGGGGCCATATTGGAATGGGCAATCACGCCCTCAGGTGCAATCGCCCAACATTGAATGATCCCGGCCAACAGCGCCGCAATGGAATGTCAGTCGATTGGGTGCTGGGCCACATGAAACACACGGCAGGTCCCACTGCCCCAGAACAAAATTGCTGCGCCCACAAATCCCGCAGGCGCAGCAAATTTTTGCACTACTTCACAGATTCTATTTTTGCGAAGTCCAGCTCATTTTCCGCTGGCGACGTGATGATCGAAAGAACCTCTTTGCGCTTTGTCATAAGAATATACGCAACACAGGCCAGATAGATCCCGACCACAACCGCGCCGATCCACTGGATCTGCAGCCACTGGCTTTTGAACAATAGCGTCAGCCCAAAAAGCACGGCCACGTTGCCAGCGATGTATTGGGCCTTGCCAAACCGTTCGGTCGTGATCGAAAGGTTGTCGGAATAAAGCCTGATCAGACTGTCCAGAGAGTTGATGACAAAGGTGATACCCACGACAATCATGGCCATATTCAGCAGACCCGTCGTGCTGATCTCATTTACATAGTAGTGGTAAAGGATCGAGAACCAGACGGCCAATGGGATCGACGGGATAACCAGCAGTGCCAGAAGCAGGTGCTGGGTTTTAAGCCCGCCGACAAACCGCGATGTGAACTGGCCAATCATGATCGACCATGCAAACCACCAGAAGAGGTAGAATTCATGATAGGCATTCATCGGAATTACAAACTTGTGCAGGTTGGTGAAATACCCCCCAAGCAACGACAATGTCGATCCCATCTGCCCAAGCCCAAGCCCGCCGGTCATCCACATCAACAAGATCAGAGCCAGAAACAGGAATGTCGACCCGACACTTAGGATTTTGACGAACTTGATATCTGTACTTGAATAGGCCGCCGCCAAAATCACGCAAAAGACGATCACATAGAAGGTTGCAACAACGCTTTCTCCATCGCCGATTTCGGGGATGTAGAATGGAAGGTAGATCAGGAACAGGCTGGCCGTAAATGCACAGGTTCCGATGATGACGATGTTGTTCAGGATCCGAACGAAGGGGATTTCAAAGAACTTCACCCGCGGCTCGATCGCGCAAAAGTAAAAGCTGGTCAGGAAGTAGAAGCTCCAGATCAAAAACCCCCAAAACCCGAACTCAATCGCCAACGGATTGGTGAACCCATATTCCGGGCCATCCACCGTGTTCGCGTAGGTTGGGAATTCACCCAATGGAAACATGATCAGACCCACATCCAGACCCGATGTGAAGAGAATCGCGATGAAGGTAAAAAGCGGCACGGGTGTTACGCCGATCACGGGCATCCCCCACCATTTGATGACGCAGAATACCACAAGCGCAAGCGCCATAAGTATTCCAAACGAAATGATAATTGTAAGTGCAGTCGCCATTTCAGCCCTCCCTGTGAGCCAGTGTGCGTTTCATTTTCGTCCATGTGTGCGGCCCTTTTCGGGATTATTTTGCACGTTCGTTCAAGTTTTAACTTACTTGTGCAAAAAATCAAACATTTGTATTACTTTTTGAATTGAAGGGGTAATATGGCACGTCAAAAAATCAGAGACCTGCGGCGAAACGAGCTCATCGGTGCGGTGATTTCCGCGATTCATGAATATGGGTTTGCAGCACTGACTGTGAATGAGATCGCACGCTATGCGCAGACGTCCACTGGCAGTATCCACTACTATTTCGGCTCGAAAGAGGCGCTGCTGGAAGCAACCATGCGTCACTTGATGTCGATCCTGCGGGATGCGGTTGTTACACGGTTGCGTGGGCAAACCACGCCAGAACGCCGGTTGATCGCAATCGTAACCGGAAACTTTGATGAACGGCTGTTCACGCATCAAAATTGCAGCGTCTGGAGCCAATTTTGGGCGTCAGCGCCCTACACGCCCAGCCTTGCAAGATTGCAACGCCTGAACCGTGCGCGCGTGACCAGCAACCTGCGCGCAGAACTCAGGGCATTGTTGGCGCCCGAGGCGATCGAAGGCGCATGCGCATCCATACAGTCGTATATGGATGGAATATGGATCCATTCGGCTCAAACGGGCTTCAGTATCAACGCGGCTCAAGCGCAAAATGACGCTGTCGCATTTTTAGAGCGTGTTCTTGGCAAACGGCTTGTGGAACCGGCCGCGCCCTAACCGCTTATCCGGTATTGTGCTTGGACCGCTGGCTGGCCAGCCAGGCCGCTTGTGATCGGTCGAGCGATACCTCGGCCCCCTGCGCCCAAGGGCGAAACCGCAATCGAAACGCTGTCAACAGCGCCTCGGCCGGGGCATCGGGGTAGCCAAATGCCCGCGCTGAGGCACCAAAATCCGCCTCATCATCGCCTTCTGCTTCCGGCCAAACCGCAAATCCCTGCCGCGCCAGCCGCCGCCAGTCGAACTTTGGTCCGGGGTCGGATTTGCGGGTCGGGGCCATATCGGAATGGGCAATCACACTTTCAGGCCCAATCGCCCAGCGCGCCATGATACCAGCCAGCAGCGCCTCAAGCGCGGCCATCTGTGCTTCGGGAAAGGGCGTGTTGCCGGGGTTGGCCAGCTCAATGCCGATGGAATGGGAATTCACATCTGTGATGCCGCCCCATTCCCCTGCACCCGCATGCCAGGCCCGCAAGCGCTCATCCACCAAGGCCTCGACCGTACCACCTTCGGATATCAGGTAATGCGCCGAAACTTCCGCATCGGGGTCACAAAGCCGGTCACGCGCCTCGGCGCAGCTGGCCATTGCGGTGTAGTGGATCACGATCAGGCAAGGGCGGGCCCCCGCGCGCCGTTCGCCAAAATTGGGCGAGGCCGGGCGCGCAGACATGCGCTATCCACGCGCTTTTTGAAACGGTGTCGGATCCCAGTAACAGGCAAACCCATCGCCATCCGGATCCAGATTCTTGCCATCCCGATTGGGGCCACCGGCCTTAAGAAAGGCCTGTTGTGCAGCCTCAGGCGTGGCATAGCGGGCGCAAGCCTTTTCGCTGCGGCTAAGCTTAAGGCCAGACCGCTTATAGATAGACTGGCCCAATCGATTGGGCGCGTTGATGGCATATTCGATAATATCCGGCCCAGAGGAGCCAGAGCGGGCCGGCAAAGCCGTCGGCGCAATTTGTTGGTATTGCGCCTTATTTTGTTCAATGCGGGCCCGGTCAGATGCGATGGTCTCGCGCGATGCGACGGCGCTGAAATCCTGCTCATCCGAAATGCTTGAACCATTGGCAGGGGCCGGGGTCTGCGCCACGCTCACTGGTGCTGGTTGTGTAAGAACCGGTTGCACGGGCTGCGGTGTTGCCGCCACAATCGCCGCAGCGCCACTGACGCCTGCATTGGCCAGCTCGGCCGCACTTGGTGTACCGGTGCCGGTGCCGGGGAAGGGTACCGCAGGGTTTTGCACCGGGCTTTGCACGGTCTGCACAGGTCTGGCACCACGGGCCTGCTGTTCGGCGATCCTGCGGCGCTGGAATTCAGCGTAGCTTTCAAAACCTACTGCATCTGCCCGGCTGTCGGGCACCGGTGCCTGACAGGCCGCCAGCGGCAGCAAACATATGAACATCAGAAACAACCGCATCACTTCACCCCAAAATCAAACTTGACCGGATTTCTACCACCATCTTGCAGGCTTGGAAACAAAGCCCGCCGCACGTTCCAGCACATAGGCGTGATTCAGCAAATCAGCCTCTTCCCATGGCCGCCCGATCAGCTGCAGCGCCAAAGGCAACCCCTGACGGTCAAGCCCCACCGGCACCGCAATGCCCGGCAGCCCTGCAAGGTTCACCGTCACCGTGAAGACATCGTTCAGATACATGGCGATCGGATCGGCATCGGCCATCTCACCCAGCCCGAAGGCGGCGGAGGGTGTGGCGGGCGTCAGGATCGCGTCGATGCCCTCGGCAAAGACGTTTTCAAAGTCGCGCTTGATCAGCGCGCGGACCTTGCGGGCGCGGTTGTAATATGCGTCGTAAAAGCCTGCCGACAGCACATAGGTGCCGATCATCACCCGGCGCTGCACTTCGTGGCCAAAGCCTTCGGCGCGGGTCTTTTCATACATCTCGGTGATGCCATCGCCCTGCGAAAGCCTGG